>NZ_JADKSB010000010.1:0-178320 GCF_015350935.1 Curtobacterium sp. VKM Ac-2887
ACGCCGTCAAGCGCGGCCTCCTCGTCGGCACCGCCACCATCACCGCACAGATCAAGTAACACCCCGCACCACACGCAGCACCGCACCACACGTGAAGGGCCGCCCCGGGCAACCGGGACGGCCCTTCACCACGTTCAGTGACGCCGGCGCCACCACCGGCGGCGACGGTCGTCAGACGCGGCCGTCAGAGCAGCCGCAGCCGCCGCGGCGGACGCGAGTCGGGCCTCCCGGCGGGCATGCCAGGCGACCAACTCGTCGTCGACGTCCCGCAGCGGCGTCACGACCGGCGGCCCACCGAGCAGCTGACGTCGGGCTTCCTTCACCCGGGCGTTGAAGTCCACCAGGACATCGCGCACGTCGGCCTCCGTCGACAGTGCGTCGAGGGCGTCGTCGAGTTCCGCCTCCTCGGTGCGGAGTGCGAGAGCGGGAGGAGCGATACCGCGGATGTCCTCGCGTTCGATCTTGGAGCGGATCCACCAGTCCGGGTCGTGCTGCCCGTCGTTGCCGGGCAGGGGCTTGCCGTGGTACGGATTGCCCTCGAAGACGCCGCGGCGCTCGGCCTCCTCGATCTGCGCCCGAGCGTGCGCGGCGACGTCGGCCGCCTTCAGTAGGCGGCGTTCCTCACGCACCTCGTCCGGATCGAGCGACCCCCGCTCGATCTCACTGTCGACCAGCTGCTGGTAACGGTAGCGAGCGGCCCTGCGGAGCCGGTCCATCCGTGCATCGACGTCGTTCATGACCCCTCCATGATCACTCCGAGCGGTCGTCCTCGCCAGTCAGTTCCTCGATGGTCAGCGCTGCCTGGATGAGCGCCAGGTGCGACAGTCCCTGGGGGAGGTTGCCCATGAACGAGCCGTCCTCGCTGATCATCTCGCTGAACAGCCCGACGTCGTTCGCCTGGCCGACCATCTCGTCCATCAGGGTCCGAGCGTCGTCGATCCGGCCCGTGCAGGCCATCGCGGCTGCGAGCCAGAACGAGCACGCGACGAAGGGCGACTCCTCGTCCTCGATGCCCGAGTAGCGGTACACCAGCGGTCCGCGCTGCAGCTGCTCCTCGATCGCCCGGATGGTCGACGCCATGCGCGGGCCGCGGTCGAAGGAGCTCATCGCGTGCAGCAGGATCGACGTGTCGAGCGCATCCGAACCCGGGTACATCACGTAGTGACCGCGTTCCTCGTCCCAGCCGTGTTCCGCGACCCACTGCGTGATCAGTTCGCGGTTCTCGACCCACTTGGCGCGCGGCCCGTCGATCATGCCGGCATCGTGAAGGTCCACCGCGGCGTCGAGGGCCTGCCAGCAGCCGATCTTGCTCGTGACGTAGTGCTGGGTGTCCTCGAGCTCCCACATGCCCGAGTCCGGTTCCTCCCACCGGTGGCAGGCGTCGTCGGCGAGTTGCTGCAGGACGGCCGCGGTCTTCCGGTCCAGGACGTTGCCGGCGTTCACGTACTGGCGCAGGATCTCGAAGACGTCACCCCAGACCCCGAGCTGCAGCTGGTCGCCAGCGCGGTTGCCCACCGTGACCGGGCCGATGCCGTTCCACCCGGGGACGTCGCGCTCCTCGACGTCGTCGCTCTTCGTGCCGTCGAGCTCGTAGAAGATCGGCATGTCCTCGTCGTGCTCGGCGATGGTGCGCATCACCCACGACACCGCCGCGTGGGTCTCCTCGCGCAGGCCGAACCGGGTCAGGGCGTGCACGGTGTACGACAGGTCGCGCACCCAGGCGAACCGGTAGTCCCAGTTCTTGCCGCCGGTCCGGTCCTCGGGCAGGCTCGTGGTCGGCGCCGCCGCGATCGCTCCGGTCGGCGAGAAGATGAGCAACTTCAGGGCGAGGGCGCTGCGCTGCACCGCTTCGGCCCAGGGGCCGTCGTAGGAGAACTCCTCCGACCAGGTCGCCCAGTTGTCGATCGTGCGGTCCATCGCGGCGAGTGCACTCTCCGGCCGCGGCATGAAGATCGGCTCGTCGTGCGTGCCCACGATGGTCAGGATGTGCTTCGATCCGTCGCCGGTGGTGAACCGGCCGGAGAAGCGCGGGCGGTCGTCGTCCACCGGGTCGAACCCCTGCTCGACGATCGCGATCGTGATGCCGTCGATGCCGATGACGGCGCCGTTCGCGGTGTCGAGGCGCTTCGGCTCAGCGGTCCCCAGCAGGGTGCCGGGCACGACGGCCCACTCGAACTCCACGGACCCGTTGACCCCCTGGACACAGCGCGCGACCTCGGCCCACGGCAGGCGACCGGCGACCCCGGTGACCATCGCGTCCGTCACCGTCGCCCGCCCGGACGGTGTCGTCCACGTGGTGACGAGCACGTTGGTGCCGGGCAGGTACTCGCGGGTGACCTCGGCCGATCGGTCCACCGGGCGGAGCGCCACGTGGCCGCCGTGTTCGGCGTCGAGGATCTCCGCGAACACGGGCGGTGAGTCCATCGAGGGGATCGGCAGCCAGTCGATCTGTCCGTCGCGGGCGATGAGCGCGACGGTCCGACCATCGCCGATCGCTCCGTAGGTGCGGAGCGGGGCGTAGCCGTCGGTGCGTGCGTGGGTGTCGACCGCGTCGAGGGTGTCTTCGGTGCGCTCCGTCATGCACCCAGACTGCCCGCGCCCGGGGCGCGACCATCAGGCGGACGTACCCCGCTGTGGAGTACGCGGGACGGACCTCCCGACTGTGGACGACCGCGACACGCCCGGGTGAGTTGCGCATCCCGGGCGTGTCGCACTACTGTCGCTCTCCTGCCCAACGGCAGGAACGCCAGCGGCACCAACGCCGCCGGCAGGAACGCCAGCGGCACCAACGCCGCCGGCAGGAACGCCCGTCCCGGGCACACCGGAAGGACCGCGCATGCGCGCCGTGCAGCACAACGAGGAACGCGTCGAGCTCCAGCTCGACGCGACCGCCGTGCTGCCCGAACCGCAGCAGCAGTGGTCCCTCCGCTATCCCGCGTAGGCACGGAACGTCCCACGACGCCCCGTGCCCACCCGGCCCGGGGCGTTCGTCGTCCTGCTCATCCTCGCCACGTCGCGCTCGACGTCGCCCGGAGCGCAGGCCGGACACCGTCCCGGACCGTCATCGAAGACCGTCCAGACGACCGTCCAGACGGCCATCCTGAAAGCGAGACGAAGCAATGAAGAAGATCAACGACCGGCTGCTGAGTTGGGCCTCGATGCTCGAGGACAACACCGAGCAGCAGGCCCGCACGACCGCACGCATGCCGTTCGTGTTCCCGCACCTGGCCCTGATGCCGGACGCCCACCTCGGCCTCGGCGCCACCGTCGGTTCCGTCATCCCGACCCTCGGCGCGGTCATGCCGGCGGCCGTCGGCGTCGACATCGGCTGCGGCATGATCGCGGTCCGGACCCAGTTCACCGAGGCCGACCTGCCCGACGACCTGCAGGAGCTGCGCGAGCAGATCGAGCGCGCGATCCCGCTGTCGGCGGGTGCGTCGAACCGCAAGATCGTCGCGACCGCCGAGCCGCGGATCGCCGAGCTCGAGGCGATGGCCGACGCCGCCGGGTTCGACCCCGCACAGGCGCACGGCGGCTGGCGCAACCAGCTCGGCACGCTCGGCTCCGGGAACCACTTCATCGAGGTCTCCCTCGACGAGCAGGACCGGGTCTGGCTCTTCCTGCACTCCGGATCGCGGGGCGTCGGCAACAAGATCGCGCAGCGGCACATCACGATCGCCAAGCGGCTAATGGAGCGCTGGTGGATCCAGCTGGCGGACCCCGACCTCGCCTACCTGGTCGAGGGCACGCCGGAGTTCGACCGGTACATCGCCGAGCTGCGGTGGGCACAGCACTTCGCCCTGCTCAACCGCGAGGAGATGATGGACCGCGTCGTGCGACAGCTGTCCGAGGTCGTCGGTACCCCCGTCGACGAGCAGGAGCGGATCAACTGCCACCACAACTTCACGCAGCGCGAGACGCACTGGGGGAAGTCCGTGTGGGTGTCCCGCAAGGGTGCGATCCAGGCGACGGCAGGTCAGGCCGGCCTGATCCCCGGGTCCATGGGCACGGCGTCGTACGTCGTCGAGGGCCTCGGCAACAAGCCGTCGCTCGAGTCGTCGCCGCACGGAGCCGGTCGGCTGTTCTCGCGGAGCGCGGCACGGCGGACCTTCACGCACGACCAGCTGCGGGAGGCGATGGTCGGCATCGAGTACCGCGACACCGACGCGTTCCTCGACGAGATCCCGGGCGCGTACAAGCCGATCGACCAGGTCATGGCGGACGCGTCGGACCTCGTGTCGGTCCGGCACACGCTGCGGCAGGTCGTCAACGTGAAGGGCGACTGACGGGAGGCGCGGGTGCAGCCCGCCCCGCGCCGCCCGTCCGACGTCGGTCCGCGTCCACTGCCCGGCGCGGCCCGGACAGACCGGCCCGCGTCGGGCACGCTTGACCGGATGAGCGACACAGCAGAGCACGCAGCACGGGAGACCGGACGACAGGTCCGACGAGCGGCGGACAGCCGCTGGTTCGAGCTGACCGCTCGCGCCGGCTTCGTCGGCAGCGGCATCGTCCACCTGCTGATCGGGTACCTCGCGATCCTGCTCGGCATCGGCAACGCGTCCTCCGGCGGTGAGACCGACCAGTCCGGAGCACTGCAGCAGATCGCTGCCGTGCCGGGCGGGGTCTTCCTGCTCTGGCTGATCGCGATCGGCACGGCAGCACTCACCGTGCGGCTGATCGTCGAGGCCGTCGTCGGCGGCCGGTCGGACAGCACGCGTGGGTGGCTCGCCCGGGCGAAGGACGTCGCGAAGGCCGTGGTCTACGGCATCATCGCGTACTCGTCGGCGTCGTACGCCCTCGGCGCCGGGTCGAGTTCCAGCAGCTCGTCGCAGAGTGCCGCGGCGAAGACCCTCGCGACGCCCGGCGGGGTGTTCGTGCTGCTCCTCGCCGGCGCGATCGCGGTCGCGGTCGGCATCGGGCTCGTGGTCATCGGGTGTCGGCGGACGTTCCGGAAGCAGATCACCCGACCGTCCGGGACGCTCGACCGGGTGGTCACGGTGCTCGGGGTCGTCGGGTACGTCGGCAAGGGCATCGCCGTGGTCATCGTCGGTGTGCTCATCGGTGTGGCCGGACTGCGGAGCGACCCGGAGCAGGCGACGGGCCTCGACGCGGCGTTCGACGCGGTGCGCTCGATGCCCGGTGGCGTGTTCGTCCTGGTCGCGATCGGCATCGGGTTCCTCGCCTTCGGCGTCTACAGCTTCTTCCGCGCGCGGTACGCCCGCCTCTGATATATTGACCTTGCTCGCCTCCTGCTGGGGGGATGAGAAGTCGGAGCCGGTGCACCTGGGGTATACCAGGTCCCGGCTCTTGCGCCGTCCGGTGTTCGCTCACGGACGGACTTCGAAGGTCTCGAGCCCGTCGGCGATCGAATCCGAGAGCGGCTTTCCCGTGGTCATGGCCTCGCCGAACATCCCGAGCAGCTGATCTGGGAGCCAGAGCATCGGCTCGTTCCTGGGGTCACCGTGCTCGACCCGCAGGGTCTTCGGGATGACGCGTCGGCCGCGGAGTGCTTCCACGACTCGCAGATCCCGGGCGATGAGCGCGCTCGCACGTGATTCGAGCGTGAGCAGTGACACGTCGTGGCGAGCGAGCTCCCATCCGAGACGTTCCAGGCAGACCGCTCGTGCTCGTTCTTCCCGACGGAGATCCACGGGTGTGGCGACCACGACGAGGTGCAGGGCTTCGAGTGCCTCGACGGCCTCGCCGACCCGTCGTCGCTCACGCCGACGGAGGTCGTGCCAGTGGAGCTTCCCGTTCGTCGGCCGCAGCGACTCGAGCACCTCGCGGGTGGCTTCGACGTCGTCGGAGTCGACGACGGAGGCGCCGAGCAGGTAGGCGGGCGCATCGAGTCCGTGGGAACGGATGCTCTCGTCGCCCCAGGCGTGGAGTGGACAGATCATCGAGCCACGCTGCCAGCGAGGAGAGTCCACAGCCGAACATTCCGTGTTTCGCTGAGGGAGCACGGAGCCGGCGCCGGTAGACCGGTCCGATGAACACCAGCGCGACGACCGGGCCCGTGACCGTCTTCTCCGACGCCCGGGCGGTCCTCGCCGAGAGCATCGTGTGGGACCCGTCGGCGCAGCTGCTCCGCTGGGCCGACATCACCCTCGGCACCCTCGTCACCGCGCAGTCCGACGGCACCGTGGTGTCGACGGTCCTGCTCCCGCCGCCGCTCGCGAGCTTCCAGCCGCGGGCCTCCGGTGGCTTCGTCGCAGCGCTCGGGGACACCGTCGTCGTGACGGACGAGCACGGGGTGGTCGAGCGTGAACTCACCCGCGTCGAGCACGCCACGGCCGGGCTCCGGTTCAACGAGGGCAAGTGCGACCCGTTCGGCCGGTTCCTGGTCGGCAGCATGAACCTGACGACCGGGGAGCCCGACGGGGCGCTGTACTCGGTCGAGGCGGACGGTGCGACGCGCGTGCTCCGTGGCGGCTTCGGCGTGACGAACGGCTTCGAGTGGTCGGACGACGGCACCGTGATGTACGTCACCGACACGAGCGCATCGACGATCTACCGTGGGTCGTACGGTCCGGACGGCGAACTCGGCGAGCTCGAACCGTTCGTCGTCGGCCACGCCCACGACGGTCTGGTCCGCGACGACGAGGGCTGCTCGTGGAGTGCGATCTACGGCGGCGGCCGGGTGGAGCGGTACGGCCCCGACGGGTCGCACCTCGAGACCGTGGAGCTGCCCACCCCGAACGTGACGTCGGTGGCCTTCGGTGGCCCCGACATGTCGACGCTGTTCGTCGCCTCGGCACGGGAGAACCTCACCGAGGAACAGCTGGAGCAGCACCCGTCCTCGGGGGCGATCCTGGCGGTGCCGACGCGGGTGCACGGGTTCCCCGCGAACACCTTCAGCGGCTGACCGGGCGGGAGCGCACGCTGCGGCGGTGTCCGCGGGTATCGTGGGCGCTCGCCCGACCCGAGGAGACCCACGTGAACGACGAGCGCACGGCAGCCACCCCGGACCCGGCCGGCGAACTCGCGGAGGCCGAGAACGCCGACGTCACCGTCGAGGTGGACCGGGTCGCGGTCGACGGCACGTACGTCCGCGTGAGTTCGATCGGCGAGCCGGGGGAGCGTGCCTTCCTGCTCGTCGCCGGCCTCGGCATCGCGGCCACCTACTACGAGCGGCTCGCCCCGCACCTCAACGAGAACGGCCCGGTGCACGCCCTCGACCTGCCCGGCTTCGCGGGCGTTCCCCGGTTCCGCGGGAAGGTCTCGATCGAGCGGTACGCCGACGCCGTCGAGAAGGTCATCGACGACCTCGGCCTGGTCGACCCGGTCCTGGTCGGCCACTCGATGGGCACCCAGGTCGTGACCGAGGTCGCGGCGCGTCACCCGGAGATCTCGGACCTCGTGCTCATCAGCCCGGTCGTCGACTCGCACGCGCGCACGGTCCGCCAGTCCGCGTTCCGGTTCCTGCGGTCGACCCTGCACGAGCCCTCGGCGGTCCGGTGGCACGGCATCACGGCGTACGCGCTGTGCGGATGGCACTGGTTCTCGAAGGTGCTGCCCCGGATGATCGTGTTCCCGATCGAGGAGCGCGCGGCCCACGTGCAGGCGCGCACCCTCATCGTCCGCGGCGAGCACGACGCGATGGTCCCGCGGGACTGGATCCGCCGGCTCGCGCGGGTGTTCCCCTACGCGGTGCTGCGCGAGGTCGTCGACGGCGCCCACTCCGTGATGCACGCCCAGGCCGACGCGGTCGCGCGGCTTGCGGTCGCACACGTCGACCACCGGCTGCCGGACCGCGGGGTCGGTTCGCTGCAGCGGGTGCGCGACGACTCGACGGCGTCCGACTTGTCGCGTCTGAGCCCGAGCGAGGCGTGGATGCTCGTGAAGTCGCGCTTCGTCGAACTGGTCGGCATGGCGAAGAACGACGACGAGACGCTCGAGGCGGCGAAGTCCGCCCACGCGGTCGCGATGGCCGACGGGGACGACCTGCCGGTCGACCCGGCCGACCGCAAGGCGGTGGTCGACGCCGTCGCACCCGAGGCCGACTCGAACCGCTGACACCGGGCACTGCAGGCGACGTACAGGAGGCCCGGTGCCGGTTCCGTGAACCGGCACCGGGCCTCCCGTCGGTCGCGTTCAGGGCGACCCGTGCGCCGGTCAGGCCGTGATGCGGCCCGCCAGCATGTCCGACGTCAGGGAGTTCGCCTCGGCGAGGACCTTGCGGGCCTCGTCGGTCTTGTCCCACACGTTCCAGAGCAGCACGCCGCGCACCGTGTCGTCGTCGTCCAGGTAGTAGACGACGCCGGTGACGGTCGGGTCCTGCCAGTCCTCGACGGTGCGGAGCTTCGTGGAGACCTGCCCCACCGCCTCGTACCCCATGTCGAAGACGTCGGAGTAGAACATCGGCGTGTGGTCGTAGGTCTCGTCGGCGTCGGCGAGGTTCCGGCCCGCCTGCCGACCCTGCTGCTGCGCGTTGTCGACGTGCTCGACCCGACGGGTCCCGAGGATCCGGTCCGGGTACTCGGCGACGTCGCCGGCGGCGAAGACCGAGTCGTCGTCGGTGAGCAGCGTCGACGAGACCACGATGCCGTCGCGCACGGTCAGACCGGCGTCGGCGGCGAGCTGGGTGGCGGGCTCGATGCCGAGTCCGGCGACCACGGCGTCTGCCTCGAGCACGGAGCCGTCGTCGAGCGTGAGCGTGACCCCGTCGGCCGTCTGCGTGCCGGACTCGACCCGACGTCCGAGCCGGAGGTCCACGCCGGCGTCGACGAAGCGCTGTTGGAACGCGCGCGCGAGGTCCTCCGGGAACATCCGGCCGCCCACGATGTCGTCGGGGTCGACCAGGGTGACGCGGGCGCCGTTCTGCACGACCCCCGCGGTGATCTCCTGGCCGATGTAGCCGCCACCGACGACGACCACGTGCGCCCCGGCGTCGGCGAGCTCGCGGAGCTTCCGGTAGTCGTCGGCGCTGCGGTAGTCGAGCACGCGGTCCGAGGGCTCCAGGCCCGGCAACCCGCGGGGCTTGCCGCCGGTCGCGATGAGCAGCCGCTCGTAGCCGTGGGTCTGGCCGTCGGCCGTGGTCACGGTCTTCGATGCACGGTCGATCCCCGTCACCGCGGTGCCGAGGACGAACGACGCCCCGGTCTCCTCGGTGTGCAGGTCGACCTTCTCGTCCCAGCTGAAGTCCGGGTCGGTCCACAGCTTCTTCGACAGGGCCGGGCGGGCGTAGGGCCGGTCGACGTCCTCACTGAGGATGCCGATCGTGCCGTCGGCGTCGAGCTCGCGGACACCGCGGGCGGCGGCGTCGGCGACCATCCCGCCGCCGATGATGAGGTATCGGTAGTCGGTCACGGTGCCTCCCGGCGTCAGATCGTGGCGACCGAGCCGGAGTCGACCCGGTAGTTGGAGCCGTTGACGAAGCTCGCGAGGTCGGAGCAGAGGAACGCGATGACGTTCGCGACCTCTTCCGGCTCACCGCGGCGCTTCAGCTCCATGTAGGGACGTTCCTCGTCGAGGAAACTCGTGATCGCGTCGTCGAAGCTCTGGTTCGTCTCCTTCGCCCGCTTGTTCATCATCGCGTCCGTCATGGGCGTGTGGATGAACGCGGGGCTGACGGTGTTCACGAGCACGCCCTCCCGCGCGTAGGTGCGCGACAGGCCCTTCGCGAACGACAGGACCCCGGCCTTCGCGGCGCAGTAGGGCAGTTCGTCGTCGTAGGGCTGCGAGGCGTCCTCGGACACGAGGTACACGATCCGGCCCCACCCGCCCTGCCGCAGGTCGCCGATGAACTCGCGCGTGATGCGGACAGGACCCATCAGGTCGACGTCGATGGTGTCGGCCCAACCCTGCTCGTCGATCTCGTGGAACAGTCCCTGGGCGCCGGTGACGCCCGAGGACTGCACCAGGATGTCGATCGCGCCGACGGCGTCCCGCACCTTGCCGTGCAGGTCCGCCAGGCTCGCCGCGCTCGTGACGTCGGCCGCGAACGCGTGCAGCTTGCCGAGCGGCGCTTCGAGCTGGTCGGCGCTGTTGTCGAGCTGCGCCTGGTCGAGGTCACTCACGACCACGGTCGCACCCTCCGCCAGGAGGATGCGAGCCGTGTTCCAGCCGATGCCGGAGTCGGCACCGAAGACGAGCGCGGTCTTGCCCTGGATGCCGAGGTCCACTCGGTCCCCTAGGCGTGCGCCGAGGCGTCGGCGACGGCAGGCGTCGTGGCGGAGGCCAGCGGCGTGCTCGGCGCGCGGTTCTCGGCGGAGACCATCCACGCGAGCTGCTCGAGGCGCTCGATGAAGCCGTGGAGCAGGTCCGCGGTCGTCGGGTCCTCTTCGTCGACCTCGTCGTGGACGTCGCGCATGGTGCCGGTCGCCTGGTAGAGGCGGAGCGTCACCTGGTCGATGGCGTCGTGCGTCGTGATCTCGCCCTCGGGGAACTGGTCGAGGTGGCTCGACGCCGAGACCGTGCTCGAGCGTCCGTCCGGCACGGCGTACAGGGCGCGCATGCGCTCCGCCGTGTCGTCGGCGAACTCGCGTGCGGCGTCGACGATCTCGTCGAGCTGCAGGTGCAGGTCGCGGAAGTTCGTGCCGAGGATGTTCCAGTGGGCCTGCTTGCCCTGGAGGTGCAGGTCGATGAGGTCCACGAGGACCGCCTGGAGGTTCTTGGCCATCTTGTCCGAAGCGTGCATGGTGGTGGCTCCTTTCGCGTCGGTGACCCTTCCGGTCTACGCGGTGCGGCCGAGACCACTCTCAGTGCGCACGGAACCGCACTGTCCCCCGGGCGTTCCACCGGGTGTGTTCGCGCCGGTCAGTGGGCCGGTGCCGGGTCGACCTGGTCGACGGCGCCGCGCATCTGCTCGAGGAACGACGCGACGATGCGTGCCTCGGACGCGGGCAGTCCCTCGGCGATCGACATCATCCGGCGGTGCATGATGCCGAGGGTCGCGCGGACCTCGTCGTCGGTCTCGGTCGTCGGGGTGATCACGAGCGCTCGACGGTCGGTGGGGTGCGGGTCGCGGCGCACGTGGTTCGACTTGACCAGGCGGTCGATCAGGATCGTGGTCGAGGCCGACGAGATCTTGAGGTAGGCGGCGAGGTCCTTCGGGCTGATGCTGCGGCCCGAGCGCTGCGACTGCAGCAGGAAGCGCACGGCGAGCAGGTCGGTCTCGCCCATGCCCATCGAGTCGCGGGTGCGGCGGCGCATCGCGGTCTCGGCGGCCCGGTAGCGACGCAGGGCGTTGAGCACGGCGACCCCGCGCTGGGTCGCGTCGTCGTCGGGGAACCAGTACCCGGACGCCTCGGTGATCTCCTGCGTTGCCATTGCCACAGGCTAGTCCGTCTCGTATGGAGGCCGTCTAGCGACTTCCTGTGGGTGTGCCTGCTTCGTTCCCGCGTGCAGGACGGGAGGCCCGTGGCGGGGTCGCCACGGGCCTCCCGTCCGTCCTGAGGTGCGGTCGACCGCACCCGGTCGCTCTACGCGGCGGCCTGCTCGGTCGAGGCGTCGGCGAGTGCGTTCAGCGCGCCCTGGACGAGCGAGGTGACCTCGGCGTCCTCGCGCGGGTGGGTCTCCGCGAAGCGGACGACCGACTGCGGGATCGCGACCTTGACGTCCTCGAGGACCTTCGCGCCGGCAATGCCGGCGACCTTGCGGGCGTCGTCGTGGGCCCACACGCCGCCGTACTGCCCGAACGCGGAACCGATGGCGGCGAGCGGCTTGCCGGACAGCGGCGAGGCGCCGAACGGACGCGATGCCCAGTCGAGGGCGTTCTTCAGCACGGCCGGGATCGTGCCGTTGTACTCGGGGGTGACGAGCAGGACGGCGTCCGCGGCGGCGATCGCGTCGCGGAAGGCGACCGCTGCGGCCGGCGGGGTGTCGCCGTCGATGTCCTCGTTGTAGAACGGCAGGTCGACGATGCCGTCGAACGTGGTGACCTCGATGCCCTCCGGCGCGTGGTGCGCCGCGGCCTCGGCGAGCTTGCGGTTGATGGAGTCGGCGCGGAGGCTGCCGACGAGTGCGAGGACGTTCGTCATGGTGATCCTTCTGGTTCGAGACGTTGTTCTGGGACGGAAAGGTGTCTGCGACAACCAATCCGAGCGTACGGCGTGCTATTCCCAGACCGCTGGGTACGGTGGCGACGTGAGCACGCTTCGGACGCCGGCCAGCACGCCCCGCACGACGAACCCGGACTGGTGGCGCGATGCCGTCGTCTACCAGGTCTACCCACGCAGCTTCGCGGACTCGAACGCCGACGGCCTGGGCGACGTCGCGGGCATCACCAGCCGCGTGCCCTACCTGTCGGCGCTCGGCGTCGACGCCCTCTGGCTCTCGCCGTTCTTCCCGTCGCCCCTCGCCGACGGCGGGTACGACGTGGCCGACTACCGGGCGGTCGATCCGCGACTCGGCTCGCTCGAGGACCTGGACGCCCTGCTCCGGTCCGCGCACGAGCACGACCTGCGGGTGATCGTGGACATCGTGCCGAACCACACCTCGGACGAGCACGAGTGGTTCCGGGCGGCACTCGCGTCCGCGCCGGGCTCGCCGGAACGGGCGCGCTACGTCTTCCGCGACGGGGCGGGTGTGTCCGGGGAACTGCCGCCGAGCGACTGGGTGTCGAACTTCGGCGGGAGCGCCTGGACCAGGGTCGCGGACGGTCAGTGGTACCTGCACCTCTTCGCACCCGAGCAGCCCGACCTGGACTGGTCCAACCCTGAGGTCCGTGCGAATTTCGAGGACACGCTGCGCTTCTGGTCGGACCGCGGGGTCGACGGCTTCCGGGTCGACGTCGCACACGGCCTGGCGAAGGACCTGTCGACGCCGTACCGCGCATCGAACGAGCACGCGCTGCCGCTCGACGGCTCCGACCCGCTGTACGACCGCGACGAGGTGCACGAGGTCTTCGCGTCCTGGCGCACCGTGCTCGACGAGTACGACCCGCCCCGGGCCGCCGTCGCCGAGGCCTGGGCACCGGCACCGCGACGCGTCCTGTACGCCCGGCCCACCGAACTCGGGCAGGCGTTCAACTTCGACCTGCTCGAGGCGCCGTTCGAGGCCGCTGCGTTCCGGAGCATCATCGAGCGGAACCTGGCGGCGTCCGAGCAGTCCGGTGCGTCGAGCACCTGGGTGCTGTCGAACCACGACGTCGTGCGGCACGCCAGCCGGTACGGCCTGCCGGACGACACCGACACCGATGCCTGGCTGCTGACGGACGGCACTACGCCCGAGCTCGACCGGGAGCGGGGCCTGCGCCGAGCCCGCGCCGCGACCCTGCTGATGCTCGCGCTGCCCGGGTCGTCGTACGTCTACCAGGGCGAGGAACTCGGCCTGCACGAAGCCGCCGCGATCCCGCGTGACGAGCTGCAGGATCCGAAGTGGCTGCGCTCAGGACACACCGTCAAGGGCCGGGACGGGTGCCGTGTGCCGATCCCGTGGACGACCTCCGGACCGTCGTTCGGCTTCGGGGACGTCGCGCCGCTGCTGCCGCAGCCCGCGGACTTCGGGGCGTCGTCGGTGCAGGCGGAGGACGGGGATCCGGCATCGACGCTGTCCCTGTACCGGGCAGCGCTCGACGCTCGTCGCCGGTTGCAGCAGGGGGAGGAGCTCACCTGGCTGGACGCCCCCGACGACGTGGTCGCCTTCGCCCGGCACGACGGGTGGCGGTCGGTCACGAACCTCGGCACGACGCCCGTGCCGCTGCCGTCGGGTGACGTCGTGGTCGCGTCCGGGCCGCTCGGTGACGCGGCCGGCGTGCTGCCGGGCGAGACGACGGTCTGGTTGGCCTGAGCGGACCATCTCTGGCCGTTCTTCCTCCACAGCTCTTCCTCCACAGCCAGGAGGCCCGTGGCTGCGATCCACAGATCGGCTTCGGCTCGACCTGCGGTGACCGCTCGATCGCGACGATCGGGACATGACAGAACCCACTGCTCCGACATCCGTCCCGGACCCGCTCCGGTCGCGGGCTGCCCGTCGCTTCGCGACGGTGTGCACCGCGCTGACCGCCCTCGCCGTCCTCGCGGCTCCTGCGATCCTGCCCACCGGCTCGAGTGCGGCGACACTCGACTTCCCCTACGACAACTCGTTCACCAGCGCGGCCGGTGGCACCCTGAGCGGTGACGCCGCGATCGTCGACGGCCGTCTCCGCCTGACCGACGACGTCCGGAACCAGGCCGGGGCGTGGTCGACGAACGACACGTTCCCGTCGGGCACCGGGCTCGAGATCGCGTTCGACTACGCGATGCACACCGACAAGGACGACCCCGGCGCTGACGGCCTGCTGCTCTTCCTCGCCGACGGCGCCGCCGTGCAGGGGGTCGGGGCGTTCGGCGCCGGCCTCGGGTACGCCTGCCGGAGCACGCAGACCGAGGGCGGCGGACAGGCGTGTGACCTGCCCGGGGTCCCTGGTGGGTTCGCCGCGATCGCGATCGACCACTACGGCAACTTCTCGTCGCGGATCAACGGCTCGGGGCCGAGGGCGCAGGCCGACCACGTCGTCGTCCGCGGGTCCGGCAACGGGAACGACGGCTACCGCTACGTCGCGGGGGCTCCGGCACCCGGGGGCACCGTGACGACCGGCTCGACGCCGCGCACGGTCCGCGTCACGCTGCTGCCGGGCGAGGACGGCGAGCTCACGCTGACGGTGCGGCTGCAGGTCGGTCAGGTGATGCGCACCGTGCTCGACGGGGTCCCGCTGCACGGCGACGGACAGGTGCCGATGCCGAGCACGCTGCGGCTCGGGTTCGCCGGCGCCACCGGCAGCCACGTGAACACCCACGAGATCGACGCCCTCCGGGTCCGGAAGCCGGCGGACCTGTCCGTGGAGCACGACCTGCCCGCGACCTCGGTCGCCGGCAGCACCGTCCGGTACACCGTGACCGCACGGAACCCCGGTCCGAACGACGCCGAGCCGAGCCCACTGCGGGTGGACGTCCCCGAGGGCATCGAGGACGCCACCTGGACCTGCGCGCCGGCAGCGGGTTCGGGCTGCGCCGTCGCGTCAGGAGCGGGCGACGTCGAGACGGACCTCGCCCTGCCCCGCGGCGGATCGGCCGTCGTCACCGTCGAGGGGCGCATCGCCGACGGTGCCGAGGGGCCGCTCGAGAGCGTCGCGACCATCGCACCGCCGTCGTCGATGTCCGACACGAACGAAGCCGACAACGCCTCGCGGGCGAGCACCACGGTCGTCACGGCCGTGGCCGCGGCGCACGTCGAGACGGACAAGTCCGTCTCACCCACGACCGTCGAGCCCGGCGACGAGGTCGTGTACACCGTGACCGCACGGAACCGTGGGCCATCGGTAGCCCAGCAGGTCGGCGCGACGGACGACCTGCCCGACGCGATGCGGTTCGTCGGGTCCGACGACGGCTGCACGGCCGAGGGGCAGCGGGTGACCTGCCGTTCCGACGTCGCGCTCGCCGTGGGGGAGACCCACGACTTCCGGCTCCGGGCCGTGCTCGATCCGGAGTACCAGGGGGACGGCTCCGACGTGGTGAACGTGGCCACGGCGACCTCCCCGACGGACCCGGACGGCGGCGACCCGTCGACCGAGGTCGCGATCGTCGTCGACCAGGACGACGAGGGTCCCGCGCCGACCCCGTCCCCGACCCTGGCGCCCGACCCCGACGACGCGGCATCGGTGCCGGATGCTCCCCGCGGTGACGACGGCGACGGCGACCGGGGTCCCCGTGGCCCCGTCACCGACGCGGCGCCGCAGGCCGCACGGGGCGCCCTCGCCTACACCGGCGTCGAGGACCTCGGGCTGGTCGCCGCGCTCGCCGCGGTGGTCGTCGCGGCCGGTTCGACCTGCTGGTGGCTCGCGCGTCGGCGTGGACGGCGTTCGGTGGTGACGGACGACCAGCCACGGTCCTGATCCAGCGGTGGGGTGGCGTCGTCCGGGCGACGCCACCCCGGCCGGCATTCGAGCATCCTCAGTGCTGCGGACCCCCGGCGGTCGGTCGGCTGCCACCGCGGCGGTAGGATCGATCTCACGATCCGCATGCCTGAAAGAGGTCCCGTGTCCGACACCGTGGACGACGCCACCACCGTGAACGAGGCGACCCAACGCGCGCGGTACTGGCCGATCCCGATCCTCCGGGCTGTGCCCGCCGCGGTCGTCGCGCTCGTCATCACCTTCTCGACGAACCACGCCGCCGGCTACGGCCTGCTGTTGTTCGCGGGCTTCGCGCTGGTCGAGGGGCTCGTACTCCTGTGGGCCGGCGTCGCGCGGCTCCCGCTCGACGGTCGGTCCCGCCGCACCACGCTGCTGCAGGCCGTCATCACCCTGCTCGCCGCCGTCGCCGGGTTCGCCGGCAACGGCCTCGGGCTGCCGGCGTTCATCTCGGTCATCGTCGCCTTCGCGGTGCTCACCGGTGCGCTCGAGCTGGCACAGGGTCTGCGGGCTCGTCGTCGTTCCCCCTTCGCGCGGGACTGGACCACGATCGGCGCGCTCACCCTGCTGCTCGCGATCGCGTTCCTCATCACCCCGCCGGACTACTCGCAGCAGCTCGGTGGTGTGGAGCAGGTCACCGGCACGCTCGACGCCTCGATCGTCCTGGTCGGCCTGCTCGGCGCCTACCTCGCCATCACGGCGGTCTTCCACGTGATCGCCGGCCTCTCGCACAAGTGGGGCACGGCCACGCCGTCCGTCGCCCCGGACGGAGCACCACACGCATGACCACCCCCAGCCGTCGTGACCGTCTGCGCCCGGTCGAGCTCCTCGGGATCTCCGCGATCATCGCGGTGTTCACCGGACTCGTCGTGCTGTTCTCGACGCGGGAACTGCAGCTGGCCGTGATCTTCCTCGGCGTCGCGTTCATCGTCGTCGTCGTGGTGCTGGCGATGCTCCAGCTCGCGTCGACGAGCGACCAGGACGACAACGACATGCTCGGCGGGCACAAGACGCCCGGCGACGGCGAGGGCGACGACTTCCACTGATCCACGGCGGTCGCCGCCGATCGCACCGCGGTCGGACACGCCCGAGATCACGTTTCCGCCACGGTCCTGTCAGGATCGCGGGTCCTGCCGACACCTCTGGGTGAAGGAGGTGGGATGTGGACGTGACGACCGACACGGACGAGGCGCTCGTCCGTGCGATCGCGCAGGGGGACACCGATGCGCTCGCACGGGTGTTCGACCGCTACGCCGCCACGCTCACCCGGTACGCCTGGGCACTCGTCGACGACCGGTCGGACGTCGAGGAGATCGTGCAGGACACGTTCCTGACCCTGTGGCAGCGAGCGGTGGCGCTGGAGCTCCCGGCGGCCACCGTGCTGCCGTGGCTGCTCGTCGTCTGCCGGAACCACGCCTTCAACACCGGGCGCAAGCAGGCCCGCCGCCGCGCGGACGAGCTCCCCGAGCACCTCTCGTCGCCGGCCGAGCACGACGAGGCCCGCGAGACCCTGCGCTGGGTCCGGGCCGAGATCGCCGCGCTCCCCGACGTCGACCGCCGCATCTGCGAGCTCTGCCTGCTCGAGGGGCACTCCTACGCCGAGGCCGCCGAGCTGCTGGGCCTCAGCGTCGGGGCAGTCACCCAGCGCGTCTCGCGCAATCGACGCCGACTCAAGAAGGTGGTGATGCACGATGAACACTGAGCCTCCCGAGGGAGACGACCTGCAGCGCATGCTCGTCTCGATGAAGCAGCACGTCCTCGAACGTGCCACCCCGCGCCCGAAGCGCCGTCGTGGTCGGTCCGGTGTGGTCATCGGCGTCGTCGCGCTGCTCGCCGTCGGTACCGCTACCGGAGCCGTCGCGCTGACGCTCTCGCAGCAGGACACCCCGGTCGCCGCGCCCACCCAGACGCAGGCGCCCGAGCCCTCGCCGACGGCCACCACCCCGAGTTCCGCACCGATCACCGGCACGCCACGCCCCACCGCGACGTCGACGCCCCTGAACACCACCGCCACGATCCCGACGGACTGCCGCGCGGTCGTGCCGGCGTCGGAGTACTCCCGGTTCTTCGGGGACATCACCGCGACCGAGCAGGACATCGACGGCGCGAGTGACGGTGGCGACGGCACCGCCGCTACCGGACTCAGCTGTGAATGGCGGGCGCCGGGTGCGGACGGTGGGGCGCTGTACGTCACGGTCTCCACCACGACCGCAGAGCAGACCCGGAACCAGGTCGACACGTTCGGTGACGAGGCCGGCGGCACCTGCACCGAGCGTCCGGACGGCACACTGTGTCAGCTCCGAGCGACCCTCGACGGCGGCGTCGCCAAGGCGTACACCCTGTACGTCCGCGGCGACAGCTCCGTCGTCGTCGACCAGATCGGCTTCCCGACCGACAACCTGCTGGGTGCGGTCGTCGGGGAGGTGTGGGGGGACTGACGGCCAGGAGGCTCGTGGCGGACCCGCCCCGTGCCTCCTGTCCGTCGGTGGGGTCCACCCACCGGCGCCGCGTCAGACGACGCGCGCGGCCACGATGTCGCGCGCCAGCGTCCGGACCGCACGGTTCGGCTCCGGACTCGTGCGGATCGCCAGGCCGATGCGGAGTGGTTCGACCGCGTCCTCGAGCTCGAGGACCGCGCCGTCGTGCCGCACTCCGGAGTCCGGCACGACCCCGACCCCCAGCCCCGCCGAGGCGAACCGGATGACCGCGGGCATGTCGTTCATCTCGGCGACGATCCGCCGTCGGATCCCGAGCCGCTCGAGTGCGCCGTCCAGGATGATCCGGTTGCCGAACCCGTGCGCGGTGTCGACGAAGGGTTCGTCCGCGAGGTCGGCGAGCGACACCGAGCGGCGCCCGGCCAACGGGTGGTCCGACGCCGTGAAGACGCGGAACGGCATCTCGCGCAGCGGTTCGACCACGACTCCGGCCGGCACCGTCGGCAGCCCCGTGTACGCGAGGTCGAGCCGCCCGGCGACGAGGTCCTGCACGAGCCCGGTCGTGCCCGACGGTGAGGTCATGAGCTCCACGGTGACGAGTGGGTGCCGCCGCCGGAACCGCTGCAGCACGCCGGTCAGGTCGACGATGTCCATGCTCGTGAAGATGCCGAGCCGCACCCGTCCGCGCAGGTCGGCGTCGTCCACGGTCGCCAGGTCGCGCATCCGGTCGAGCGACTCCAGCACGGCGCGGGCGTGCGGGAGCAGGTCCTCCCCGGCGGTCGTGAGCACGAGGTGCCGTCCGGTGCGGTCGAACAGCCGCACGCCGAAGGTCCGCTCGAGCGAGGCGATCCCGGCCGACACTGTCGACTGCGCCGCCCAGAGCCGTTCGGCCGCGCGGGTCACGCTGCCCTCGGCGGCGACGGTCACGAACTGTTCGAGCAGGCGGGTCTCCATTACCCCATCATCGATCCGATCGATGGACGGCATCAAGAGCATCCGTTGGACTCGATGCTCGGGGCGCGCGATCATCGGAACATGTCAACCGTGACCGACACCCCGACGGGCGCTCTCCCCGCCACAGCATCCGCTCCCGCGAGCGAGCGTGTCCCGGCCCCCCGTGGCCGTCGTGCGCACACCCGTCGGCGTCACGGCTTCGGCTTCTGGGCCGTCGCCTTCGCGTTCCTGTCGGTGATGGCCTTCGCGACGGTCCCCGCACCGCTGTACGTCATCTACCAGGCACGGGACGGCTTCCCCACGTTCACCACCACGATCATCTTCGCCGCGTACGGCGTCGGGGTCGTCGGGTCCCTGTACCTGGCCGGACACCTCAGCGACGTGCACGGGCGGAAGCCGCTCATCCTCGTGTCGATCGCGCTCGAGCTCGTCGCCGCCGTGCTGTTCCTGGTCTGGAACGACGTCACCGGCCTCATCGTCGCGCGACTCGTGACCGGCCTCGGCGTCGGGACGCTCACCGCCACGGCGACCGCCCACCTCGGTGAGCTCCGGGTCCGTGCGACCGGTTCGTCCGACTCGGCGAAGGGCGCGAGCGTCGCCGCCGGTGCCGTGAACCTCGGCGGGCTGTCGCTCGGCGCCCTCGTCGGGGGTGCGCTCGCCGAGTTCGTCGGAGCGCCGCTCATGGTGCCGTACGTCGTGTTCGTCGTCGCACTGGCCGTGGCCTTCGTGCTCGTCCTCGTCGTGCCGGAGACCGTCGCCCGCCCCGAGACCCGCGTGCCCTACCGCCCGCAGCGCATGCAGGCACCGGAGGGCAAGGCCGCCGCGTTCTGGGCAGCCGGTGCCGCGGCGTTCGCGGCCCTCGCGGTCCAGGGGCTCTTCACCTCGGTCGCCCCGACGTTCCTCGGCACCACCTTCCACGTCACCGACCGGCTGGCGGCCGGTGCGACGACCTTCGGGGTGTTCGCCGCGAGCGCCGTCTCGCAGATCGTGTTCGCCCGACTCACGCAGCGCACGCAGATCCGGCTCGGCATGGTGCTCCTGGTCGGCGGCCTGGCGGTGCTCGCCGTCGCCGCGGTCCTGCTGCAGGTCGCCGGCTTCATCGGCGGTGGCGTCGTGGCGGGCGCCGGGGTCGGGCTGCTCTTCCGGGCCAGCATCGCGAGCGCCGGAGCCCTGGTCGGTCCCGAGCGTCGGGGCGGGGTGCTCGCGGCCACGTTCCTCATCGCCTACGCCGGGCTGACGGTGCCGGTCGTGGCCGTCGGGGCGGCGCTCCTGGTGATCCCGACCCTGCCCGTCCTGATCGGGTACGTGGTGCTCGTCGCCGTCCTGGCCGTCATCGCCGGCACCCGACTGGCCGCGCGCGCCTGACGCGGGGCGGGCCTCCCGTCCGCCCGTCGCATCCCGGAACACGGTTCCGTCGTCCGGGTCGCGCGCCCGGCATACTGGGCGCGTGCCCCAGAACCGCAACCGTCCCGTGATCACGGGGATCGCGGCCGTGGTGGCCGCCGGTCTCCTCGTCGGCGGGTTGTTCCTGACGGCGCGGCAGGGCGCGGACGACCCGACCATCGGTGCCGGATCGCGCTCCGGGACGCCGACCGACGCGGCAACCGCCTCCGGCGACGGCACCGTCACGATCAAACGCACCGGGCCGGACCTGCCCGGCGACGCCACCCTGGCGCGGTGTGACTCCACGACCCAGGCGGCCGTCGCCCAGTACGACACCGCGGCGCTCGGCCAGGTCACCCTGCAGTGCGGCACGTCGGCACAGGGCTACGAGCACATCCGGCAGCGGCACACTGCCGACTGGCAGGAGGTCGTCGCGGGCCACGGTTCCCGCGACTGGGACGACGCGATGCTCACGGCCGTGCAGACGGCGCTGGTGTCACCGCGAGCAGGATTCCCGGTCGACGCCGGGGACGGCAAGGTCTGCTACGCGGCACCGGTGCGGTTCGACGACGGGTCGCGTCCGGATGCGGACCCGTTCGTGAAGGTCATCGTCTCCGCCACCACCGACCGCGTCATCACGGCGTACCCGACGCGCACCGACGACTGCTGACGCGGGCGGGCGGGCGCGGGTGAGTGCGTCCGCCGACCCCGAACGACACTCTCGATGTCGTACGACGGCGAGGATGTCGTCTCGGGGCACCGGCAACAGTGCGCGCGTGCAACGAATGACGAAGCCGATGTCGTACGACGTCGACGAAGTCGTTCCGCGTCGACAGGTGCGGCGGGTGCGACGAGCCAGCCACCCACACGGCATCCCTACGCGTGTACCTCGTGCTCGTGCCGCCGGTGCGACGCGGGCTCCAGCTGGAAGGTCGAGTGCTCCACGGGCACGTCGAAGTGCTCCGCCACGCACTGCTGCAGCTCGTCGAGGATCCGCGGAGCGTGCGCCGTCGAGAAGCACTCGTCGTCCACCACCACGTGCGCGGTCAGGTTCGGGACCCCCGTCGCCACCAGGGTCGCGTGCAGGTCGTGCACCGCGATGACGTGCTCGAGCTCGAGGATGTGTCCCCGCACGTCGTCGAGGTCGAGCCCCGGAGGCGTCGACTCGAGCAGGACGTTCGCGGTCTCGCGCAGCAGCCGGATCGCCCGCGGCAGGATGAGCAGGCCGATCAGGATCGCGGCGACCGAGTCCGCGCGCTCCCACCCGGTCAGCATGAGCACGATCGCGGCGGCGATGACGGCGACCGAACCGAGGGTGTCGTTGAGGACCTCGAGCCGTGCGGCGCGCGAGGTGAACCCCTCGCCCGAGGCCCGCAGCAGCACGCCGTAGGCCACCAGGTTGCCGACGAGGCCGATGATCCCGAACACGAGCAGCGGCCCGGAGTGGATCTCGGCGGGCACGAACAGCCGTTGGATCGCCGAGATGATCACGAAGACGCCGACCGCGAGCAGGATGGCCGCCTGCGCCGTGGCACCGAGCACCTCGGCACGTTGGAAGCCCCACGTGCGCTGCGTCGTCGGGCTGCGGCGGGCGAGCCGGGTCGCGACGAGTCCGATGCCGAGCCCACCGGTGTCGACGACCATGTGCCCCGCGTCGACCAGCAGCGCGAGGGAACCGGTGACGACCGCGCCGACGACCTCGGCCAGCAGGATCGTCGCCGAGATGCAGAACGCGATGAGCAGCGCGCGCTCGGATGCGTGCCCGTGCGAGTGCCCTGCGCCGTGGTCGTGACCCATGTGCCACATCGTAGGGATCCGCACCGACGACATGCCAGGATCGGGACGTGACCCGGTCGCCCTACGAGCTGTCCACACCATCCGACGTGCTGGCCCGGTTGCATCCGCGACTGTCGGCGTACTTCGGCGCGATCCCGCCCGGCCACGTCGGGCGCGGTGAGGGTGTCTTCGACGTCGTCGGCACGCCCCGCCGGTGGTTCCGGCCGCTGCTCGCGGTGTTCGCCCGCGATTCCGTCATGTTCCCGGTCTGGGAGCGGGACGTCCCCTTCACGGTCGAGAACCGCCCGGCTCGCGTCGGTCGCGGGCAGGCGGTTCGGGAGGCCCGGGTCGCGGTCCGCGCGCACCGCACCTTCCGGTTCCGCTCCGGCAGCCGCACGATGGTGGACGCCATCACCGCCGAACCGGACGGCCTGGTCGACCACCTCGGTCGCCACGGGCGCGTCAGCGCCCGGCTCCGGGCGGAGGTCGACGCGCACGGGCCGGACGCGGGCGCCCTGCGCCTGGTCTCCACCCGCGTGACGTTCCGTGCGCTGGGACGCGAGGTGCGCCTTCCGGCCCGCATCGCACCGCGGGTCCTGCTCACAGAACGATTCGATGACGAAGCGGACCTGCAGCGCGTGTCCCTGGTGCTCTCGGCGCCGGTGCTCGGCACGCTGTACCGGTACGAGGGGGCGTTCCGGTACGAGATCGCGCCGGACACAGGACGGGGATGAGATGAGCGACCAGAAGGGCCGCGTCGTGATCGCGGGCGCGAGCGGGTTCGTGGGGCAGTACCTGCGGGACGCCTTCACCGAAGAGGGTTACCAGGTCGTCACGGTCGGCCGGACGGGCGACGCGGTGTGGGGGAACACCCTGCGCATCCGCGAGCTCGTCGACGGTGCAGCCCTCGTCGTGAACATGGCGGGCAAGAGCGTCAACTGCCGGTACGGCCGACGCAACCGCGCCGAGATCATGCGCTCCCGGGTGGACACCACGCTCGAGCTCGCCGAGGCGATCCGCACCGCCGAGCAGCCCCCACCGCTGTGGCTCAACGCCTCGACCGCGACGATCTACCGCCACGCCGACGACCGCCCCCAGGACGAACTGACCGGCGAACTCGGCGAGGGCTTCTCGGTCTCGGTGGCGCGTGCGTGGGAGGACGCCTTCTTCGGCGCCGACCTGCCGTCGACCCGTCGGGTGGCGCTCCGGATGGCGATCGTGTTCGGCGACGGCAGCGCCCTCGTGCCGCTGCTCCGGCTGGCGCAGGCGGGCCTCGGCGGGCCGCAGTACGACGGCGCCTGGGTGCCGACGCGTTCCCGGCTGCGGGCGGGGACGTACCACCACCACCGGCCGACCCGGGGTCGCCAGCGGTTCAGCTGGGTGCACATCGCCGACGTGCTCGGCACGATCCGGTTCGTCCGCGACCACCCGGAGATCGAGGGAGCGGTGAACGTGTCGAGCCCGAACCCGTCCGACAACCGGACCGTGATGGCGACGATCCGTGACGCCGTGGGTCGCCGGTTCGGACTGCCGACGCCGCGGTGGATGCTCGAGGTCGGGTCCTTCGCGATCCGCACCGAGACCGAACTGGTGCTCAAGAGCCGGTGGGTGGTGCCGACGCGGTTGACCCAGGCGGGGTACGAGTTCCGGTACCCGCACCTGCGCGGTGCGCTCGCCGGGATCATCGCGGAGCGTCGCCAGCACCGGGGCTGAGCACCGGTACCGGGATCCCGTCGACCGGCGTCGGCACCGGGACCCCGGAAGGCGACGAGTGCGCCGGACCCGACGCGCGTGCCGGTCGCGACGACCACAGCACCGCCCCGACCACGACGGCGCCGGCGAGCACCTCGACCAGGTCGGGAACCTCGCCGAAGGCCGCCCACGACGCGAGCACACCGACGACCGGCACGAGCATCGAGAACGGGGCGACCGTGCTCGACGGGTAGGTCGCCATCAGTCGCGACCAGATCCCGTAGCCGACCAGGGTCGCGACGAGCACGATGTAGAGCAGGCCGAGGTCGGCCGGCAGCGCCTCGGCGGTGAAGGCCGTGCCGAGTGCGGCGCCGATGCGGTCCGGCCCCTCGACCACGAGCGACAGCACGGCCATCGGGATCGGCGGCACGACCGACCACCAGAGCGTCAGGTGCAGCGGGTTCGCGGCTCCTGCTCGTCGGGTCGCGACGTTGCCGATCGCCCACCCGAGCGCGCCGCACAGCGCCAGCACCACCGGCAGCAGGGCCGCCGTCTGCGAGCGGTGCAGGGCGATCAGGCCGAGGGCGGCGACTGCGATCGTCACACCGATGACCTGTCGTCCGGTGAGTCGTTCGCGCAGGAACACCCCGGCGAGCACCACGGTGAACGGCGCCGAGGCCTGCAGCACGAGCGAGGCGAGCCCGGACGGCATCCCCGACGCCATGCTCAGGTACAGGAACGAGAACTGCAGCACCCCGAGCCCGAACCCGACGAGCAGCAGCCGCCCGAACGGGATCTTCGGCCGCGGCACGAACAGCAGCGTGGGGATCGCCAGGATCGTGAACCGCAGGGCCGCGAGCAGGAACGGCGGGAAGTGCTCGAGGGCGAGCGCGGTCGCGGGGAAGTTCAGGCCCCAGACGACGGCGACGACCAGGGCGAGGAGGCGGTCACGGGTGGTCATGCTCCGATCGTGGCGGCTCCGAAGGTGTAGGACCAGCGAATTGTTCGCAACCGACGTTGTAGCCTCCCTGCATGATCGACTTCGACGTGCACCTGCTCGCCGTCCTGCGCGAACTCGCCGAGCGCGGCAGCGTCACCGCCGTCGCCGAGGCCACGCACCGCACGCCCAGCGCGGTGTCGCAGCAACTGCAGACGCTGCAGCGGCAGGTGGGCGTCCCGCTCGTCGAGCGCATCGGCCGCGGCGTCCGGCTCACCGCCCACGGCGACGTACTCGCCGGACTGTCGACCGGCGTCGCCACGGCGATCGCCCGGGTCGACGCCGCCTGGCAGGAGCACCTGGGCGGCGCGACGGGCAGCGTCGACCTCGCGATCTTCCCGTCGGCGGCCGAACTGCTGCTGCCCGGGGTCCTCACCCGGATGCGCGCGCACCCCGGCATCGAGCTGACGCTCGTCGACGTGGACGTCAGCGAGGGGGAGTTCGCACCCCTCGCCGCCGACCACGACATCGCCGTCGGACACCGCTCGGACGGGGTGCGGCCGGCGGACCAGGGATCGGTGGAGACGGTCCCGCTCCTGCGTGAACCGCTCGACGTGGCCCTGCCGCCGGGGCACCGGCTCGCCGGTCGCGAGCGCGTCGGGATCGACGAGGTCGTCGGCGAGACCTGGATCGGCGTGCCGGAGGGGTACCCGATCGACCGGGTCCTGCAGGCGATGGCGGCGGCGTCGGACGCTCCGCCGAGCGTCGCCTTCCGGACGATCCACCTGCCCGTCATCGAGAACCTGGTCGCCGCGGGCCACGGCGTCGCGCTCGTGCCCCGCTACACCTCGGGCACGCGGGCGTCCGGCCGGTTCCACCTGGCCGAGCTGGCCGACGTGCGGGCGGGGCGCCGGATCGAGGCGCTGGTCCGCCCCGACCGTGCGGTCCGCCCCGTGGTGCGCACCGTCCTGGAGGCGCTGGTCGCCGAGGCCCTGGACGTCACCACCTGAGACGGTCGCGCCCACTGCCGGGCGCACGCCGTGCCTCCCGGCCGCGTGGGCGCTGCGGCAGACCCGCTTCGTGAGCAGGAGCGGTCGGGTGCCGCGCCGCGACTCGACCTCTTCTGCTCACTCGGTGAGCGCCAGGGGCGTCAGCGCACCTGGATCGGGGTGCCGAGCGGCAGGAGCTCCGCGAGCGCGGTGATGTCGGCGTTGTGCATGCGGATGCAGCCGTGCGATGCGGCGGTACCGATGCTCGAGGTGTCGTCGGTGCCGTGCAGCCCGATCTGTCCCGGGCCGCCACCGAACGAGTTCAGCACGTCCGAGAACGCCGTCGTGCCGTAGGCGTACGGGCCGTACCCGGCGTTCGTCGGCGCCAGCAGCTCGGTCAGGGCGAAGCGGCCCGTCGGCGTCGGCGTCCCACCGGTACCGGTCGCGACGGGGTAGCTGTCGACGACCTTGCCGGCCTTGTAGAGGTCGAGGGTGTTGGTCGACGTCGTCACCACGATCGCGTACGGGTCGGCGGACAGGTCGACGGACGTCTTCTCCACCCAGCCGGTGCTGCCGTTCGGACGCTGCGCGAGCTGCACCTGCACCCACCCGTCCTGCTGCGCCACCACGAGGAACACGAGCGGGGCGCCGGAGGCCTGGGGGTTCGGCAGCGTGGTCGTGACCGCGCCGCCCGGGGCGGTGTGCACCGCGATCGACGCGCCGCGGACCGCAGCGACCGTCGACGTCGCCGGGGCGTGCACCGCGTCCACCGGGCCGCGGCTCGCGGTCGGCGTCGGCGTCTGCGTCGGTCCCCGGGTCGCGCTCGCTGTCGGCGTGCTCGATGCGACCGGCGAGGGCGCCGAGGTGGGCGCGGCGGCCGGAGCGGACCACGGGCGCATCGCCAGGACGACGATCACCGCAGCGACGGCGATCGCCACGGCAGCGGCGAGCACCCCGGGGCGGAAGCGGGACGACGACGGTCGGGGCACGGTGCGGCTCCTCGGTTCGGACGTGGCGACGGCGCCCGGCGTGGAACTCGCCGGACGCCGTCGGACGCCGCGGAGGACGTCGGTTCGGTCGGTGCTGCGGATCAGCCGGTGAAGGCCGCGTTGCCCGGGACCGGGACCGCGACGGGAGCCGGGTCGTCGACCGGGGTGGGGTCGGTGCCCGGTGTCGTCGGGTCGGCCACGATCGTCACGGCGAAGCTGACCAGGATGCCGCTGTCGTCCCCGCTCAGGATGAGGGCGACGTCGCCGGCCGGGATGTCGGCGCTGAACGTGGCGGTCCCGGAGACGTTGCCGTCCGCGTCGGCGGTGAAGACCTGGTCCGCACCGACGTACTCGAGGTCCGGCAGCAGGATCGCGGGCAGCACCTTCTCACCCGGCAGGAAGCCGGTCGCGGTGACCTGCACACCCGGGTCGCGGAGCGACGACTGCGTGGTCGGCGTCTGCACCCGGATCGTGCCGGTCGGCTCGGGGGTGAAGTAGGTGTTGTCCTGGTTCCGGGAGATCCCCGTGACCGTGCCGGTCCCGGTGAGCGTCACCGCGCCGTACGCGTTGATGGTGGCGTCCGGGGTGGTCGCCGCGAACTGGGCCTGGAAGGCAGCGAGGGTCGCCGCGGTGCCCGCGGCGATGGTGCCGACCGGCAGCGTGGCCGTCCAGGTGCCGTCGACGGCGGTGGGTCCGGTGGCCGAGGTGGTCAGGACGACGCCGTCGCCCGGGGCGTTGTCGGTTGAACCAGCGGTGTCGACCACCAGTGCGTAGCGGGCGTCACCCGACGCGATGAGGTCGGCGGTGCCGAGGCCGAGGCCCTCCCGCGATGCCTTCACCGTGCTGCGGACATCGGTGAGGTCGGTCGCGGCGCTGCCGGTCGTGGCGTGCGCGAGGAGCGTGCCGGTCGGCAGCGTCGCGCCGCTCGCGCCGAACGTCGGCGTGCCGCCCGTGGTGAACCAGTTCGCCGGGAAGGCGCCGCTCGTCCAGGTCGTGAGGTCGTCCGCGGCGACCCACTCGGTGCCGGCCGGCGTCGCGGCACGGCTCTCGGGCGAGGCCTTCGCAGCGGTGCCCTCGCCCGCAGTGCCCGTGATGGACTGCTGGGACGCTGTGGGGGTCGGGCTCGGCGCGTTCTCGGCCGTGGCGACGCCCGGGAGGGCGACGAGCGCGGCTGCGAGCGCGGTCACCGCGGCGGCGGTGGCGATGGTGGTACGGCGCATGGATGGGTTCTTCCGGTTCGAACACCCGAGCGGGGTGCAGCGCGGACCCGGTTCCGTGCTCCGCGACGTCGCGGTCCCCCCAGTGTCCGTCGCGAGCTTACGTGAGGAACCGTCGCGCGTCACGCGGATGTCCGGGAACGTCGGAAGTCGGACGTCCGACGTCGGACGTCTGGCGCCCGACGTCAGACGTCGAGGTGGTCGACCAGCTCGTCCGCCAGGCCCGTGTACGTCGCCGGCGTCAGGTTCGTCAGCCGGGCCTTCGCGCCGTCCGAGATGTCCAGGCCGTTCACGAACACGATGAGGTCCTGCTGGGTCACCCGCTTGCCGCGGGTGAGGTCCTTGAGCATCGCGTAGGGGTCCTCGATGTTCGACTGCCCGGCGGTGACCTCGGCGCGGATGACCGTCTGGATCGCCTCGGCGAGGACCTCCCAGTTGTGGTCGAGGTCGTCGGCGAGCTTGGCCTCGTTCACCGAGATCTCGCCCAGGCCGCGGCGCAGGTTGTCGAGCGCGAGCAGCGAGTGCCCGAACGCGACGCCGATGTTCCGCTGCGTGGTGGAGTCGGTCAGGTCGCGCTGCAGGCGGCTCGTCACGAGGGTCTCGGACAGTGTGGAGAACAGCGCCGACGAGATCTCGAGGTTCGCCTCGGCGTTCTCGAACTTGATCGGGTTGATCTTGTGCGGCATCGTCGACGACCCGGTGGCACCGGCGACCGGGATCTGCGTGAAGTACCCCATCGAGATGTAGGTCCACACGTCGGTCGCCAGGTTGTGCAGGATGCGGTTGGCGTGCCGGATCCGGTCGTACAGCTCGGCCTGCCAGTCGTGCGACTCGATCTGCGTGGTGAGCGGGTTCCAGGTGAGCCCGAGGCCCTCGACGAACTCGCGCGACAGCGTCGGCCAGTCGGCCTCGGGGTCGGCGGCGAGGTGGGCCGAGAAGGTGCCGGTCGCGCCGGAGAACTTGCCGAGGTACTCGCCGCCCTCGATCTGGGCCAGGACGCGCTCGAGCCGGTAGACGACGACCGCGAGCTCCTTGCCGAGCGTCGAGGGGGTCGCGGGCTGCCCGTGCGTGTGGGAGAGCATCGGGACGGCGCGCAGCTCGACGGCGAGGGTCCGCAGCTTCTCGAGCACGGCACGGTACGTCGGCAGCCAGACCTGGTCGACGGTGTCGCGCACGGTCAGGGCGTAGGACAGGTTGTTGACGTCCTCGCTCGTGGCGGCGAAGTGGGTGAGCTCGGCGATCGCGTCCAGCCCGAGCTCCGAGAGCCGGCGGCGGACGAAGTACTCGACGGCCTTGACGTCGTGGCGGGTCGTCGCCTCGATCTCGGCGAGCTCCGCGATCTGGTCGTGGCCGAAGGTCTCGACGATGCGCCGGAGCGCGGCCTTGTCGTCGACGCTGAGCGGCGAGGTGGTGAACATCGCGTGGTCGGTCAGGAAGACCAGCCACTCGACCTCGACCACGATGCGCGCGCGGTTGAGCCCGGCCTCGGAGAGGTGCTCGCCCACCGTGTGCACGATCGGGTAGTAGCGCCCGTCGAGCGGGCTGATCGGCTGCGGGGGAAGGGGGGTCATGGGGCTCCCTGACGGACGGCCGGCTCGAGCTGGTGGAAGAGCGCCCGGCAGGCCCGTTCGACGGTCGAGAGCACTCGGTCGAACTCGTGCCGGTCCGCGTAGTACGGGTCCGGCACGTCGGGCTGCTGGGGCCAGGCGTCGTCGTACCGCAGCAGGAGCGTCACCTTGGCGGAGTCGTCCATGGTCGGTGCCCACGATCGCAGGACGCGTTCGTGGGAGCGGTCGAGTGCGACCACCAGATCGAGGTCCGGGAACCGGTCCGGGTCGAACTGACGGGCGCGATGCCTGCTGCCATCGTATCCGCGTGCCGCGAGGGCTGCGATCGTGCGCTCGTCGGCCGGTTCGCCGACGTGCCAGTCACCGGTGCCGGCCGACTCGACGTGGAAGCGGTCGGCGAGCCCGGCGTCCGCCGCTATCTGCGCGAAGACGACGCCGGCCATGGGGGACCGGCAGATGTTGCCACTGCAGACGAACGAGACGCGGAACGGGGCGTCGACGTCCGGGGCCATGGTCACATCATGACGCAGGGAGGGGTCCTCCGCGAGGTCCGTCCGGGTCACGCCCGCTGGCGGTTCAGCACCGGACGGACGAACAGCCCGATCAGCCAGGCGAAGACGGCGAGCACGAAGGCGCCCACGATGCCCCAGCCGAACGACTCGACCTCGAGCCCGAAGCCGAACGCGTCCGAGATGCCCGCGACGATGAGCAGCAGGATCGCGTTCACGATGAAGGAGATGAGCCCGAGGGTCAGGATGTAGATCGGGAACGCCACGATCCGGATCAGCGTGCCGATCACGGCGTTGACGAGCCCGAACACGAAGGCCACGAGCAGGTAGGTGAGCACGGTCGCCGTGGTCCCGCCGTCGCCGAACGCGGTGACGGAGACGCCGCTGACGATGAGCGTGGTGAGCCAGAGGGCCACGGCGTTGACGACGAGGCGGACGAGGAATCGCATGCACCCATGATGCCCTCCGACACCCGCGCAGTCACCGACACTGCCCGCACGGCCGCGGGTTAGCCTGTGCAGGTGACTGACGAGCGTGTGCACATCCGGCCCGAGATCGCGGTCCTCCCCGCCTACAAGCAGGGACGCCAGGCTGCCGACGACGCCTTCAAGCTGTCGAGCAACGAGAACCCGTTCCCACCGCTCCCCGGGGTGGTCCAGGCCGTGCAGGCGCAGACCGCGTTCAACCGCTACCCGGACGCCACCGCCCTGGCCGTCCGTGCCGCGCTCGCGAACCGCTTCGGGCTGACCGCCGACGAGGTGCACGTCGCCCCCGGCAGCGTCGCGATCCTGCACGAGCTCGCCCGCGCGACCTCCGGCCCGGGCGACGAGATCGTCTACGCCTGGCGGTCGTTCGAGGCCTACCCCGGCGTCGTCACCGTCGCGGGTGCCACGAGCGTGCAGGTGCCCAACCGGCCGGACGGCGGCCACGACCTCGACGCGATGGCCGCCGCCGTCACCGACCGCACCCGCATGGTGATCGTGTGCACGCCGAACAACCCGACCGGCCCGATCGTGACCGAGTCCGAGTTCGCGTCCTTCATGGCCGCGGTGCCGCAGTCCGTGCTGGTCGTGCTCGACGAGGCATACGCCGAGTTCGCCACCGACGAGGCCGCCGTGCACGGGCACCCGTTGCTGGCCCGCTACCCGAACCTGGTCGTCCTCCGGACGTTCTCGAAGGCGTACGGTCTCGCCGGGCTGCGCGTCGGCTACGCCCTCGGCCCGGTGTACGTGCTCGAGGCGGTCCGCGCGTGCGCGATCCCCCTCTCCGTCACGGCCCAGGGGCAGGCGGCCGCACTGGCCAGCCTGGAACGCGAGGGCGAACTGCTCGAGCGGGTCTCCGAGATCGCCGCGCTGCGGGACCGCATCGTCACCGAGCTGCGCGAGCAGGGGTGGGCCGTGCCGGACGCCCAGGGCAACTTCGTCTGGCTGCCGACGGGGGACCGCACGGTCGCTGCGGCCGCCGCCTTCGAGGAGGCCGGCATCATCGTGCGGGCCTTCCCGCCGGAGGGCATCCGCATCTCGATCGGCGAGCACGAGGCTGTGGAAACGCTCCTCGAAACGGCCCGCTCGCTTGTGGGGGACCTCCAGGTGGCCGACTGATGCCTGCCGCTACGCTGGCCCGCATGTCATTCCGCGCCGCGGCTCCCGCGACGACCACCGTCCGGCTCCTCGACCCCGAGGGTCGGTTCGTGGAGTCCGACGAGAACGCCGAGTTCGCCGCCGCCGCGCGGGCGATCCCCGACGAGACCCTGCTGGCGATGCACCGCCGCATGGTCCTCACCCGACGGTTCGACCACGCCGGCCACAACCTGCAGCGCACCGGCCAGCTCGGCCTCTGGGTGCCGAGTCACGGGCAGGAAGCGGCGCAGACCGGTTCCGCCTTCGCCCTGCGCGCCCAGGACCACGTCTTCCCCTCGTACCGCGAGCACGCCGTCACGATGCAGCGCGGTGTCGAGCCGATGGAGATCATCGCGATGTACCGCGGGCAGACCCACGGTGGATGGGACCCGGACCAGCGCGGCAACACGCACATCTCCACCCTGGTGATCGGCTCGCAGACCCTGCACGCCACGGGCTACGCGCTCGGCCAGAAGCTCGACGGCGACGTCGGCACGGGCGACCCCGACCGTGACGCGTGCTCCGTCGTCTACTTCGGCGACGGCGCGACGAGCCAGGGCGACGTGAACGAGGCGTACGTGTTCTCGGCGTCGACCAAGGCCCCCGTCGTCTTCTTCCTGCAGAACAACCACTGGGCGATCTCGGTGCCGGTGTCGGTGCAGTCGCCGACGCCGCTCGTCGACCGTCCCCGCGGCTTCGGGATCCCGAGCGTGCTGATCGACGGCAACGACATCCTCGCCTCGTACACGGCCTCGGTCGTCGCCACCGACCACGCCCGCAGCGGCCAGGGTCCGGCCTTCATCGAGGCCGACACCTACCGCATCGGCGCGCACACCAGCTCGGACGACCCGAGCCGGTACCGTGCCGACGGCGAACTCGAGGACTGGGTCCGCCGCGACCCGATCGTCCGCTCCGAGGCGTACCTGCGCTCGAAGGGCGCGACCGACGAGCAGTTCGCCGCGTTCGACGAAGAGGGCGAGGACATCGCCGCCGACGTCCGCCGCCGCACCGTGGCGCTGACCCCGCCGTCCGTCGACGTCATGTTCGACAACGTCTACCGCGAGCCGCACCCGCTGGTCGCCGAGCAGAAGGCCTGGCTCGAACAGTACGAGGCCGGTTTCGAAGGGGGCGCCCACGCATGAGCACCACCGAGCAGCTCTTCGACTACACGCTGCGGTCCCACCCGGGCGCCGGCGAGGTCCCGAGCGACCCCACCCCGACCCTGCCGATGGCGAAGGCCCTCAACGCCGGGCTCGCCGCGGCGATGCAGGCGGACGACAAGGTCCTGCTGATGGGCGAGGACATCGGCCAACTCGGCGGCGTCTTCCGCATCACCGAGGGCCTGCAGGACCGGTTCGGCCCCGAGCGCGTGCGGGACACCCCGCTCGCCGAGGCCGGCATCATCGGCACCGCGATCGGCCTCGCCCTGCGCGGCTACCGCCCCGTCGTCGAGATCCAGTTCGACGGCTTCGTGTGGCCCGGCTTCGACCAGATCACCTCGCAGCTCGCGAAGATGGCGAACCGGCTGCCGGCGCACATGTCGCTGCCCGTCGTCATCCGCATCCCCTACGGCGGCCACATCGGTGCCGTGGAGCACCACCAGGAGTCGCCCGAGGCGTACTTCGCGCACACCCCCGGTCTGCGCGTGGTCAGCCCGAGCACCCCGAACGACGCCTACTGGATGATCCAAGAGGCGATCGCCTCGAAGGACCCGGTCGTCTTCCTCGAACCGAAGTCGCGCTACTGGCCCAAGGGCCAGGTCGACCTCGTCGACGGGCACGTCCCGATGCACACCACGCGTGTGGCGCGCACCGGCACCGAGGTCACCCTCGTCGGCCACGGTGCGATGGTCGCGACCCTCATGCAGGCCGCCGAGCTCGCCGAGTCCGAGGGCACGAGCTGCGAGGTCATCGACCTCCGCTCGATCTCGCCCATCGACTGGGACCCGATCCTCACCTCGGTCCGCAAGACCGGTCGCCTGGTCATCGCGCAAGAGGCGTCCGGTTTCGTCAGTGTCGGCAGCGAGATCGCCGCCACGGTCGCCGAGAAGGCGTTCTACACGATGCAGGCGCCGCCGCTGCGGGTGTCCGGGTTCGACATCCCGTTCCCGGTCTCGAAGCTGGAGCACCTGCACCTGCCGGACGCCGACCGCGTCCTCGAGGCCGTCGACCGCGCCCTCGCGTACTGATCCAGCTCGACCGACCCAACTCGTCCGAACGCCGAAGGAGCCGTCAGTGGCCGTCGCCGAATTCCCCCTGCCCGATGTGGGCGAAGGCCTCACCGAGGCCGAGATCGTGCAGTGGCGCGTCGCGATCGGGGACGAGATCACCGTCGACCAGGTCCTGGTCGAGATCGAGACCGCGAAGTCGCTCGTCGAGCTGCCGTCGCCGTTCGCCGGTACCGTCACCGGGCTGCTCGTGTCCGAGGGCGACACGGTCGAGGTCGGCAAGCCGATCATCCGTGTCGAGTCCGACGCGTCGGTCGCGTCCGGTGCGCCGGTCGCCGCTCCAGCTGCTCAGTCGGGAGGCCCGGCACCGGTCGCCGACAGCGTCCCGACCTCGCCCGTGGTCGCCCCGACCCCGCCGGCAGCGCCCGCCCCGGTGGCTCCGGTCGCGCAGACCCAGCCCGTCCCCGCGGCGGCCCCGGCACCTGCTGCTGCACCTGCTCCCGTCGTCGCTGCCGCGCCCACAGCTGCACCGGCAGCATCGGTGCAGCCCGTCGCCGACAGCGCCTCCGTCGTCGGGACGGACGAGTCCTCCGGCGCCGTCCTCGTCGGCTACGGCTCGGCGACCTCGTCGCCGTCGCGGCGCAAGCCGGGCGCCCGCCGGGCCGCAGCCCTCGCGGCCGAGGCGAGCCGTGCCTCCAGTGTGGATGCGCAAGCAGCGGCCGAAGCCGCCAGCGATCCCGGTGAGGACACCACCGCCGAGGCGATTGCCGGTCTGGCCTCCGCGCCCGCGCGCAAGCAGACCCTCGCGACCAACGTGCTCGCGAAGCCGCCGATCCGGAAGCTCGCGAAGGACCTCGGTGTCGAACTGACCGAGATCGTCGCGACCGGGTTCGCCGGCGAGGTCACCCGCGACGACGTCATCCGGCACGCGAAGCAGGCCAGCGTCTTCCGCAACATCGAGACGCCCGAGTGGGGCGAGGTGCGCAGCGAGACGATCCCGGTCAAGGGCGTCCGCAAGGCCATCGCGACCGCGATGACCACCTCGGCGTTCACCGCACCGCACGTGTCGCTGTTCGTCGACGTCGACGCGACCCACACGATGGAGTTCGTCAAGCGGCTCAAGGCGTCGCCGACGTTCGCCGGCGTCAAGGTCTCGCCACTGCTCATCGTGGCGAAGGCCGTCATCTGGGCCGTCCGCCGCAACCGTTCGGTGAACTCGACCTGGACCGATCGCGAGATCATCGTCCACCACTTCGTGAACCTCGGCATCGCCGCAGCGACCCCGCGCGGGCTCATCGTGCCGAACATCAAGGACGCGCAGGACATGTCGCTGCTCGAGCTGGCGCAGGCGCTCGAGGAACTCACCCTCACCGCCCGTGACGGCAAGACGACGCCGAAGCAGATGGCGAACGGCACGGTCTCGATCACGAACATCGGCGTGTTCGGCATGGACACCGGCACCCCGATCCTCAACCCGGGCGAGGTCGCGATCGTCGCCATGGGCACGATCAAGCCGAAACCGTGGGTCGTCGACGGCGAGGTCCGGTCGCGCATGGTGACGACCATCGGCGCCTCGTTCGACCACCGGGTCGTCGACGGTGACGTGGCGTCGCGCTTCGTGCACGACGTGGCCTCGGTGCTCGAGGAGCCCGCGCTCCTGCTCGACTGAGTGGCGTTCAGAGGCCGGCGCGTCGGTCGTTCCGCTTCGTGAGCAGAAATGGTCGGGTGGCTTCGAGCCACTCGACCATTTCTGCTCACCATCTGCGGCCTTCCGCAATCGTCGCGTGGTGTTCACACGGATGTCGGTGGTGCGGGGGATGATCGGGGCATGGTCCACCAGCTCCTGACCCCCTCGCAGGAGATCCGAACGGATCGCCTCCTGCTCACCCCGCTCACGCCGGCCGACATCGACGACGTGCACGCGGTGTTCGCCGACGCCCGCACCTGGCAGCACCTGCCGAGTGGTCGGCACGTCGCCCGGAGCTCGAGCGTGGACCTGGTGCAGCGGAAGATCGGTGGTCGGGCCCGACACGGACTCGGTTCGTGGGCTGTCCGCACGGCTGCAGACCACGCGTTCGGCGGGGTCGGCGGGGTCGACATGACCGCCGGTGGGGTCTGGAACCTCGGGTACCGGTTGGCTCCCGCGGCCTGGGGGCAGGGCTTCGCGTCCGAGATCGCCCTCGCTGCCGTGCGAGCCGCCGCCGAGACCGCGCCGGACGTCCCCGTGACGGGTCGCGTGCTCACGAACAACCCGGCGTCGGCTGCGGTGCTCCGTCGGGCCGGGCTGTCACTCGTGTGGCAGGGGGCTCCCGGGGTGCAGACGTCCTCCGCCGCGGGGGTCGAGGGGCAGGTCTGGACCGACCGGCTGCTCTCCGACGAACAGTTCGCCTGGCTCGTCCGCAACGCCTGAACCCTCCCGCCGGTCCACGCGGAACGTCACGCACGTTGGCGTTCCGAGGTCGACTCGCTACTGTGATGGGAACTGGTCATGTCCGCGCATGACCACCACCCAGGACCAGCAACGGAGCACGAGGGACGCATGACGAGCCGCATCACCGAGGGTGCCGAACCGAAGCACCAGCAGCTGCGGCGCATCCTGCTCGACCTCGCCACCGCCCGCCTGGCCCCCGGCGCCGCCATCCCGTCCGAACGCCAGCTCATCGCCGAGTACGGCGTCTCACGGATCACCGTGCGCGAAGCCCTCGGACAGCTCGTCAACGAGGGCTACCTCGAGCGCGTGCGCGGCAAGGGCACGTTCGTGGCGCACCGCCCCGTGCAGTCGACGCTGCACCTCGCGTCGTTCACCGAGGAGATGCGCGCGATGGGCCACGTCCCGACGACGGTGGTCCTGGTGCGCGAGGAACGCGTGCCGCCGAGCGACACCGTGGCGGCACTGCGACTCGACGCCGAGGTGTCGGCCTTCCACGTGAAGCGACTCCGGATGGCGGACGGCGCTCCGGTGTCGATCGACGACGCCTGGCTCGTGGCCGATGCGTTCCCGGGGCTGCTCGACCACGACCTGTCCGGGTCGGTGTACTCGATCATCGCGAACGAGTACGGCACCCCGATCGACCGGGCACAGCAGACGGTGGCTGCGAACCCGGCCGCCGACGACGTCGCGACCCTGCTCGGCACGAAGACCGGTGCCCCGGTGCTCGAGTTCGACCGGGTGTCGTACGCGGGGGAGCGCCCCGTGGAGCACACCCGCAGCTGGTACCGCTCGGACCGCTACCGCGTGCAGATGGAGGTCACCGCGACCCCGGCGGTCGCGTAGTCCGGCACGAACGCGAAAGCGACTCTGTGCTGCGAACGTTCCGCAGCACAGAGTCGCTTCGGCAAGGAAGAACCGGGGAGGCCCGGGTCAGACCTCGAACAGGGTGTCGCCGTCGAGCACCGAGGTGCCCACCGTGCCCTGGTCGACGGTGTCCGGCGCGGAGCCGAGCACCACGACGGGGCAGATCGGCGAGTAGCCGGCGGCCGAGATCACCGAGGGGGTGAACCGGACGACGGGGTCGCCGGCCGTGACCGTCGAGCCTTCGGTGGCGAGGAGCTCGAAGCCCTCGCCCGCGAGCTTCACGGTGTCGATGCCGACGTGCACGAGGACGTCCGTGCCCGCCGAGCCCTGCAGCGCGAACGCGTGCGGGTGCAGCTTCACGATGGTGCCGTCGACCGGGGCCACCGCGGTGACCGCGCCCTCGACGCCCGTCGGGTCCACGGCCACACCGGCGCCGACGAGCTGGCCGGCGAACACCGGGTCCGGCACGTCAGCGAGGGCGACGACCGGGCCGGCGAACGGCGTGCGGACCGCCGTCACAGTTCGTCCTGGATGTCCTGCGCGAGGTTGTCGGCGATGGTGCCGACGATGACCTGCCAGCCGGTGCCGCCGCCGACGACGGCCTGGGCGCCCGCAGCCTGCAGCGCGGCCTTGTCGACGAGGTCGCCGTCCTCCACCTCGACACGGAGGCGCGTGATGCAGCCCTCGACCTCTTCGATGTTGTCGGCACCGCCGAGCGCGGCGATGATGTCGGCTGCCTTGATGTCGGCCATCGTTTCCTCCTCGTTAAGGGTTCTCGTACCAGGTTGACACGGGACCGGTCTCGGTTCAGACTACGGAACTGGTCATGACCGGACAGGACCGGACCTGGCGACACCGCCGAGGTTACCTGCGCTGGCTGCACGACTCAACTCACCCCGACAGCTCCACCCAATGACGAGAGGACCTCCGATGAGCGCCACCACTGCCACGGACGTGCCGGAGAAGAAGAAGCCGAAGAAGCAGTCCCGGCTGTTCGCCAACGCCCAGCGCCTCGGACGGAGCCTGCTCCTGCCGATCGCGGTCATGCCGGCCGCGGGCATCCTGAACCGCATCGGGCAGCCCGATCTGCTCGGCGCGATCCCGGGCTTCGAGACGGGCGCGGGGGTCATCTCAGCTGCCGGCCAGGCCATCTTCACCTGGCTGCCGCTCCTCTTCGCGGTCGGCATCGCGATCGGGTGGGCGAAGAAGTCGGACGGCACGACCGCTCTGGCCGCCGTCGTCGGCTACATGGTCATGTACCAGGTGTTCGCAGTCATGTCCCCGGTTGTGCTCGCGGGGGTCAAGGACGCGAACGGCGACCAGGCGACCATCAACTTCGGCGTCCTCGGCGGCATCGTGATGGGGCTCGTCTCGGCGGTCATGTGGGAGAAGTTCCACCGCACGAAGATGCCCGACTTCCTGGGCTTCTTCTCCGGTCGTCGCCTCGTCCCGATCCTGACCGCTGCGGCTGGTCTCGTCATCGCCGTGCTCATGGCATTCGTCTACCGCTACTTCGACATCGCGCTCACGGCAGCCGGTACCGCCGTTGCGGACAACGCCGTGATCGGTGGCGGCATCTTCGGGTTCGCGAACCGCATGCTCATCCCGATCGGCCTGCACCAGCTGCTCAACTTCTTCCCGTGGTTCCAGCTCGGCAGCTTCACGAACGCGGCCGGCGACATCGTGCACGGCGACATCCCGCGCTTCCTCGCCGGCGACCCGACCGCTGGTATCTTCCAGACCGGCTTCTTCCCGATCATGATGTTCGCGCTGCCGGCCGGTGCGCTCGCGATCTGGCGCAACGCCAAGCCGCAGAACCGCAAGCTCGTCGGCGGCATCATGATCTCGGCCGCGCTCACCTCGTTCGTGACCGGCATCACCGAGCCGCTCGAGTACTCGTTCATGTTCGTGGCGTTCCCGCTGTACATCATCCACGCGGTGCTCACCGGGACCTCGCTGGCGCTGGTCAACGCCCTCGGGATCCACGACGGGTTCTCGTTCTCGGCCGGTGCGATCGACTACGTGCTGAACTTCGGCAAGGCGGACGGAGCGATCTGGCTCATCCCGATCGGCCTCGGCTACGCGGTCGTGTACTACTTCCTGTTCAGTTTCGTGATCAAGAAGTGGAACCTCCGCACGCCCGGGCGTGAAGAGGACACGATCGCCGAGAACACGATCGACGCGGCCACCAAGCCGTAGACGTCACCACGTGACGGACAGGAGGCGCGGTGCCAGCTGGCACCGCGCCTCCTGTCCGTCTGTCGTCACCACCAGAGCGCTGATACCGGTTTTGACAATCGTTATCAGCAAGCGCTACCGTCGGAGCATGCACAACCGCCTCCTCGCCCTCCCGCTCGTCGCCGGCGCCGCCGCGCTCGCTCTGACGGGCTGCGCGACCTCCTCGGCCTCGGGCAACGCCAGTAGCGACGGGAAGATCGCCGTCGTCGCCTCGACCAACGTCTACGGCTCGATCGTCCAGTCGATCGGCGGCGACCAGGTGTCGGTCACGAGCATCCTGAACGACCCCTCGCAGGACCCGCACTCGTTCGAGTCGAGCGCCCGCACCCAGCTCGCGGTGTCGAAGGCCGACCTGCTCATCGAGAACGGCGGCGGGTACGACGACTTCATGACCACGCTCGCCGACGCCTCGGACACCAAGGCCGACACCATCAACGTCGTGAAGCTGTCCGGCTTGGACAAGGGTGGCGACGCCGACTTCAACGAGCACGTGTTCTACAGCTACCCGACGATGGTGAAGCTGGTCGACGACGTCACGAAGCGCCTGTCCGCGCTCGACGCGGGCGACAAGACCACGTTCGAGCAGAACGCCGACGCGCTCACGACGAAACTCGAGGGCCTCGAGTCCCAGACCGCCGACTTGAAGAAGACGTACGACGGCGAGGAGGTGGCGTACACCGAGCCGGTGCCGGGCTACCTCTTCGACGCGATCGGTCTCGACAACGTCACCCCCGAAGCGTTCTCCGAGGCGATCGAGGAGGGCGACGACGTCCCGCCGGCAGCCCTCAAGGACACCCTCGCGCTGTTCAGCGGCAAGAGCGTGGCGCTGCTCGCCTACAACGACCAGACCTCGAGCGCCGAGACCGAACAGGTCAAGAAGGCCGCCGACCAGGACGACGTCCCGGTGGTCGGTGTCACGGAGACGCTCCCCAAGGGGCAGGATTACGTCTCGTGGCAGCAGGCGAACATCGACGCGGTGAAGGCAGCGCTCCAGAAGTGACGACCTCGACCGCAGCAGCGGCGACCGACAGCCCGGCGACCACCTCGGTGGACGACCGGGCTGCGGCCCGTCCGGTCCTGGCCCTGCGCGACGCCGGGCTGTCCTTCGGCGAACGGAAGCTCTGGGGACACCTGGACCTGGACATCGCGCCGGGGGAGTTCGTCGCGGTCCTCGGCCCGAACGGCGCCGGCAAGACCTCGCTCCTGCGCACGGTGCTCGGGCAGCAGCGCCTGACGAGCGGCACGATGTCGTTCCTCGGCCAGCCCGTCCGTCGTGGGCACCGGAAGATCGGCTACATCCCGCAGCAGCGACTCATGGAGGCCGGCACCCCCCTGCGCGCGCGGGACATGATCGCGCAGGGTGTGACGGGCCACCGGTGGGGCGTCCTGCCGACGTCGAAGGCCGACCGCGCCCGCATCGACCGCATCCTCGACGAGGTCGGCGCCACCGCGTTCGCGGACGCCCCGGTGGCCGAGCTGTCCGGCGGCGAGCAGCAACGCACCCGCGTCGGTCAGGCCATCGCCGCCGACCCGGCACTGCTGCTGTGCGACGAACCCCTCATCTCACTCGACCTGCGGCACCAGCGCGGCGTCACCGAGCTCATCGACCTGCAGCGTCGGCAGCAGGGTGCCGCGGTGCTCTTCGTGACGCACGACGTGAACCCGATCCTCGACGTCGTCGACCGAGTCCTGTACATCGCCGGCGGCCGGTTCCGGATCGGTTCCCCCGACGAGGTCCTGCGCGCCGACGTCCTGAGCGACCTGTACGGCACCCCCGTCGACGTCGTCCGCACGATGGGACGCATCGTCATCGTCGGCGCGAACGACGCGCACGACCACCACCACGGCGAGGTCGACCCGCACGCCCCGGCGTCGGACGAAGGGCGGATCTGATGGACGTCCTGTCGACGGTCTTCTCGTTCCAGGACTACGGCGAGCTCGTGGCCCTGGTGCAGAACTCGATCTGGGCCGGCGCGGTGCTCGGCATCGTCGGCGGGCTCATCGGCCCGTTCGTCGTCGCCCGGAACATGCCCTTCGCGGTGCACGGCATCTCGGAGCTGTCGTTCGCCGGCGCGAGCGCATCCCTGCTGCTCGGTGTCAACGTCGTCACGGGCTCGCTCGTCGGGTCGGTGATCGCGGCGCTGCTCATCGGGGTGCTCGGCTCGAGGGCGCGTGACCGCAACTCGATCATCGCCGTGCTCATGCCGTTCGGTCTCGGGCTCGGCATCCTGTGCCTGGCGCTCTACAAGGGACGTGCGGCCAACAAGTTCGGGCTGCTCACCGGCCAGATCGTGTCGGTGGACAACCCGCAGCTGACGTTCCTCATCGTCATCGCCGCCATCGTGGTCGCGACCCTGCTCGTCATCTGGCGGCCGCTGATGTTCGCGTCGGTCGACCCCGACGTGGCCGCGGCCGCCGGCATCCCGGTGCGGACGCTCGCGATCGTGTTCATGCTCGTCCTCGGCCTGGCCACCGCGGTGTCGGTACAGATCGTCGGCGCGCTGCTCGTGCTGTCGCTGCTCGTCACCCCGGCCGCCGCGGCCCTGCGGCTCAGCTCGCACCCGGTCGTCGTGCCGGTGCTCTCCACGGTGTTCGCCGTGGTGTCGGTCGTCGGTGGCATCCTGCTGGCACTCGGCGGCGGCCTGCCGATCAGCCCCTACGTGACGACCATCTCGTTCGCGATCTGGGTGGTCTGCCGGATCGTCGGGGCCCGGCGCGACCGCCGTGGACGCGACCGGGTCGTCCGCCGCGACCAGCGTGGCGGGGGCACACCGGGCCTCCCGTCCGGAACGTCAGCCGAAACGAAGGTGGGTGCACCAGCATGAACGCCGTGCAGAAGGTCAAGCGGAACACGTGGCAGCGCGAAGCGGTGCGCGGTGCCCTCGACTCCACCGAGGGGTTCGTCAGCGCCCAGGCGCTGCACCAGCACCTGCGGGACGAGGGCTCGACCATCGGCCTCGCCACCGTCTACCGGGCGCTCGCCGACCTGGCGACCGAGGGTGACGCCGACTCGTTGCAGCAGGACGGCGAATCGCTGTACCGGGCGTGCACGACGGACGCGCACCACCACCACCTGATCTGCCGGAACTGCGGCCGGACCGTCGAGATCGAGGCGGACCCCGTCGAGCAGTGGGCGCAGGACGTCGCCGCCGCGAACGGGTTCACGAATGCCAGCCACGTCGTGGACATCTTCGGCGAGTGCGCGGTGTGCACGGCATCTGCCGCCGCAGCCGGACCGCGGACCGGCGACGCCGACGGCGAGTAGCGTCCGCGCCATGCACGTCATCCTGGTCCCCGGGTTCTGGCTCGATGCGAGCGCGTGGGACGACGTCGCCCCGGTGCTGCTGCAGGCGGGCCACACGGTCGAGGCGATCACCCGCGACGGCGACACGCTCGACGAGCAGGTCGCGGCGCTCGTGGAGCGCCTGGACGACGTCGCCAGCCCGGACGAGCCCGTCGTGCTCGCCGGACACTCCGGCGCCGGACCGATCGCGTACATGGCCGCCGACCAGCGACCCTCGCTCGTCGCGCACCTGCTCTACGTCGACACGTTCCCCGGTCCCGCCGGCGGCTGCGTGAACGACGAACTGCCCGTGGTGGACGGTGTGGTGCCGCTGCCCTCGTGGGACGTCTGGGAGCCGGCCACGGTGCGCGGGATGACGCCGGCGTTGCGGGAGTCCTTCGAGCACCGCGCGATCCCGGAGCCGGCCGCCGTGCCGTCCGACCGGTTCCACTACGCCGACGCCGCCCGGCACACGATCCCCGCGACGGTGATCACCTGTGAGATCCCGGCGACCGAGCTCGCGACGATGGTGGCCGACCACCAGACCTGGGCCGCGGAACTCGTCGCGACCGAGGAGCTCAGCATCGTCGGACTCGAGACCGGACACTGGCCGATGTTCACGGCGCCGCGCGAACTCGGGGAGCTCATGGTGCGTGCGCTTGCGACACGCCCGGAGCTCGCGTAAGCTCTTCCCTTGGTCCTCCACGTCCGCGTGGCGGACCCGTTGTTCCAAGCCCTCCGACCGTCGCGAACGCCGCGGTCGCGTGGTGTCCGTTCCCCCTTCGACAGGGGCTGCGGGCCTGGGCGGTGTGCACAACCCCCTCGCATGCACCACTCCGGTGGTCCTGCGCGTGCGCACCAGGCAAGTGAACTTGGGTGCGGCCGTCCGGTCGCACGGTACCTCAGGAGGAAACCATGGCAGCAGTGTGCCAGGTGACCGGCGCCGTTCCCGGCTTCGGTCACAACATCTCGCACTCGCACCGCCGGACGAAGCGCCGCTTCGACCCGAACGTGCAGAAGAAGACGTACTACGTGCCGTCGCTGCGTCGCAACGTGACGCTCAACGTCAGCGCTAAGGGCATCAAGGTCATCGACGCACGGGGCATCGAGTCCGTCGTCAAGGACGTCCTCGCCCGTGGGGAGAAGATCTGATGGCGAAAAAGGGTCAGGACATCCGTCCGATCATCAAGCTCCGCTCGACGGCGGGCACCGGGTTCACGTACGTGACCAAGAAGAACCGTCGGAACAACCCCGACCGTCTCGTGCTGAAGAAGTACGACCCGGTGATCCGCAAGCACGTCGACTTCCGTGAGGAGCGCTAAGCATGGCGAAGAAGAGCAAGATCGCGAAGAACAACCAGCGTGCCGTCATCATCGCGCGCTACGCCGAGCGTCGTCTCGAGCTGAAGAAGGCCCTCGTGGACCCGAACGGCTCCGACGAGTCGCGTGAGGCCGCTCGCGTGGGCCTGCAGAAGCTGCCCCGCGACGCATCCCCGATCCGCTACCGCAACCGCGACGCGATCGACGGCCGCCCCCGTGGCCACCTGGGTGAGTTCGGCATCAGCCGTGTCCGCTTCCGCGACATGGCCCACCGTGGAGAGCTCCCCGGCATCACGAAGAGCTCCTGGTAAGCACTCGCAGTACCCGACGCCCCGTCACCTCCTGGTGGCGGGGCGTTCGCTGTGTCCGGGGTACAAGGGTGCCTCAGGGGTCACATCTGCCCCGTTGGACCCGCGACAAGCCCGGAAATCCGGGCGAGTCGGCTGAAAACGTCCGATGTGGCTGGTAGGTTCAACTCCGGTTCCGCCGGGCCCTCGGCCCACTGGCACCGTGGCACGGGGCAACCGCTCCGGGCGCCGGACGGCACGTCCGTCCGACCGATACTGCAAGAAGTCCGAGGAGGACATCCATGGCTGACAAGTCACTGAACCGCACCGAGCTCGTCGCTGCCGTCGCCGCCGAGTCCGGCCAGAGCCAGGCCACCGTCAACGGCGTCGTCGACGCGCTCTTCAGCGTCGTCTCGTCGTCCGTCGCGGACGGCACGAAGGTCACGATCCCCGGTTGGATCGCCTTCGAGAAGACGCACCGCGCCGCCCGCACCGGCCGCAACCCGCAGACGGGTGAGGCCATCGAGATCGCCGCGAGCGACTCGGTCAAGGTCAGCGCCGGCTCGAAGCTCAAGGCTGCGGTCAAGTAAGACTGTTCCGCGCATCGGGAGGGACGGCTTCGGCCGTCCCTTTCGTCGTTCCCGGGGTGCGTTCGGTGCGTCGGGTCGCGTTCGTCCTGTCGCGTCGACCGGGAGGCCCGTGCCGGTTCCCACAGGTCGGCCCCGCCGGTTCGGTGGCCGGGTGGGCACCGCCTAGGCTTGACGGGTGAATCGGATCGCGCGCATCGCCGGTCCCGCCGTGCTCCTGCTCGTCGGGTTCGTGGCGCTGCTCACGGCACTCGTCATCGGCGGTGGTGCGAACGCAGCGCTGATCGCCGACCCTGGTGCCCTGGTCCGGTTCGGTCTGCCGATCTCCCGGTTGGTCGTGGACCTGTCCGCCGCTGCGACGATCGGCGGCCTCGCGTTGGCCACCGTCGGACTCTCGCGCTCCGGCCCGGAGTGGAACCGCGCCATCGACGTCGCGGCCGCCGCCAGCGGGCTCTGGACGGTGTCGTCCGCGGTCACCACCTTCTTCACGTTCCTGAGCGTCGCCGGCTCGAAGATCAGCATCGACGAGCAGTTCGGCCAGTCGATGGGCGTGTTCCTCACCGGCACGGACCTCGGGCTCGCCTGGCTCGTGACGGTGCTCGTCGCCGCCGCCGTCACGGTGCTCTGCTTCGCCGTCCGTTCCCGGGGCATGGTCGCCCTGACCGCCGGTGTCTCGATGATCGGCCTCATCCCGCTCGCACAGCAGGGCCACGCCGCCGGCACCGCGAGCCACGACGCCGCCGTGACCGCGCTCGGCCTGCACCTGGTCGGCGCCGCGCTCTGGGTCGGTGGCCTGACCATGCTCGTGCTCCTGCGCGGCGTGCTGCCCGGTGACCGCCTGGCCGTGGTCGTCGCGCGGTACTCGAGCATCGCGCTCGGGTGCTTCGTGCTCGTGGCGGTGTCGGGTGTCGCCTCGGCACAGATCCGCGTGGGTGCCCTGTCGAACCTGTTCACGCCGTACGGCACCCTCGTGCTGGTCAAGATCGGCGCGATCGTCGCCATCGGGGTCCTCGGTGCCGTGCAGCGTCGGCGTGCGATCCGCTCCCTGACCGAGGCGCCGGCACGGCACCGCCCGTTCTGGACCCTGATCGTGGTCGAGCTCGCCGTGATGGGCGTCGCATCGGGTTTCGCCGCGGCGCTCGGACGCACGGCCACCCCGGTCGACCAGATCGCGCTGAGCAAGACGACCGACCCGAGCCCCGCCGAGCTGCTCACCGACGACCTGCTGCCGCACGCGCCCGGGGCCTGGGGCTGGCTGACGCAGTGGAACATCGACCTGTTCTGGCTGATGGCCGCCGTGCTGCTCGCTGCGACCTACGCGGCCGGTGTCGTGCGCCTGCGCCGCGCCGGGGTCCACTGGCCGGTGCGCCGTTCGGTGGCGGCGGCCCTCGCGATCATCTCGCTCGTGGTCGCGACGTCCGGTTCGCTGCACCAGTACGACCGGTTCCTGGTGTCGGCGAACGTCGGCGCGCACGTGCTGCTCGGCCTGGTGGTGCCGGCGCTGGTGTGGGCGGCGGCTCCGGTGGTGCTCATCCGGGCCGCGGTGCACCCGCGCGACGATGACAGCACCGGCGTGCGCGAGTGGACCGGTGTGCTGGTCGACAACGCCGCGGTCCGCTACCTGGTGCAGCCCTTCCCGGCGTTCCTGCTCGCCGCAGCGGTGTGGTGGGCGTACTTTGCCACCGATGCCGTCCGCTGGTCGGTGAGCGACTCCACGGGGCGCACGGTCATCGACGTGGGCTTCCTGCTCGTCGGGCTCCTGGCGATGCCGACGCTCTTCACACCGGTCGCGGCCGGCCAGCGGTACCCGACCCGCGGTGCGGCGGTCGTCCGGATCGTCGGGGCCGCGGTCGTCGCCGCCGGAGCGGTGTCGCTCGGCGTCGCGATGCGCGGGCCGCTCGGACTGCTGCAGGCGTCGTGGTTCGGGGCGATGGGGCGGACGTGGGGCCCCGATCCGCTCGTCGACCAGGCCCGTGGTGGGCTCGTGCTCGCGGCCGCCGGAGTGCTGCTCCTGGTGGCGGTCGTCGTGGTGGTGCTCGTGCAGCTGCGGCGCGCTGGATCGGCGGCGCGCACGCTCGGAGCGGACGCGCGGACCCTCGAGCAGGACGCACGATGAGCGTCGAGCTCAGCGGCGAGCAGCGGGCCGTCTTCGAGTACATCGAGCACACCCGCGACCACGTCTTCATCACCGGTCGTGCCGGCACGGGCAAATCGACCCTGCTCAACCACCTGTCGTGGAACACCGAGAAGCAGGTCGTGATCTGCGCACCGACCGGGGTCGCGGCCCTGAACGTCGGTGGCCAGACGATCCACTCGTTGTTCCGCCTGCCGATCGGGCTCATCGCCGATGCCGAGCTGCGCCAGGGACCGGACACCCGCAAGCTCCTCAACACCATCGACACCCTGGTGATCGACGAGGTCTCGATGGTGAACGCCGACCTGCTCGACGGGATGGACCGCTCGCTCCGCAAGGCCCGCGGGCGGCAGTTCGAGGCGTTCGGCGGAGTGCAGGTGGTCATGTTCGGCGACCCGTACCAGTTGCCGCCGGTCCCGGGCGGTGCCGACGAACGCGCCTACTTCACCGACCACTACCGGTCGATGTGGTTCTTCGACGCCAAGGTGTGGCTCGAGGCGAAGCTGAACATCATCGAGCTCGCCACCGTGCACCGCCAGCGCGACGACGCCTTCGCCGCCATGCTCACGGCGGTGCGGCACGGCCGGGTCACCGCCGAGATCGCCGACCAGCTGAACACCGCGGGCGCACGACCCTCGCCCGACGACGCCATCACCCTCGCCACCCGGAACGACACCGTCGCGCGCATCAACAAGGCGGCGCTCGAACGGCTGCCCGGCAAGGTGAAGACCGCGAAGGCCGACGTCAACGGCGACTTCGGCGGGCGGAACTTCCCGGCCGACGAAGCCCTCGAGCTCAAGCCCGGCGCGCACGTGATGTTCCTGCGCAACGACGCCGACCAGCGGTGGGTGAACGGGACCCTCGGCATCGTCACGGCGATCCGCGACACGGTATGGGTCGACGTCGACGGAGAGTCCTTCGAGGTCCAGCCGTCGGTGTGGGAGAAGTTCAAGTACTCCTACGACGCCGACAAGAAGGAACTCAAGAAGGACACCGTCGGTGAGTTCCAGCAGTTCCCGTTGCGGCTCGCCTGGGCGGTGACGATCCACAAGTCGCAGGGCAGCACCTACGACCGCGCGGTGGTCGACCTGGGCAACCGGGTGTTCAGCGCCGGACAGACGTACGTCGCGTTGTCACGGCTGACGTCGCTCGAGGGGCTGTACCTGACCCGGCCGCTGCGGCCGCAGGACATCATCGTCGACACGGACGTCCGACGCTTCATGTCCGAGGCGCCGCGCATCGTCGCGACGGCACTCGAAGCCCGGAAGCCGGAGCCTGCGCCGGACCCCGACTCCGGCGACGACGCCTGACGCACACACGACGACGCCCGCCTGCCGGAGCGGCAGACGGGCGTCGGGGAGCGTGTCGGTGCGTCAGGCGCGAGCCGCCGCACGCAGCGCGCGGAGGTTCTCCTTGTCGGCACCGAGCGCCGTCAGCAGCAGGATGACCCCGACGATCGCGTGGAACACGTTGTCGGTGGTGTTCAGCGCGAAGATGTTCGCCGAGGTGTTCACGAAGACGAAGCCGTAGACGGCCAGCACCACGAGCACGGCGCCGACGACCAGGTTGCCGTTCCGCGAACCGATGGTGGTGCCGAGCCCGGTGATGAGCAGGACCGCGGCGAGCAGCACCCAGATGAGGGCGAGCGGCGGGTTCACCCCGAAGGCGTTCCAGAGCATCCCGCCCTGGCGGCTGAAGAAGCCGGGGTCGCCGTCGGCGGCGAAGAAGAAGCCCAGGATGCCCCAGAGTGCGAGGACGCCACCGACCGTGAGCGCGAGCCCGCGGTTCGGTGAGGCGGTGATGCCCGGTTCCTTGATGGCCACTTCGGTCTCCTCCTCGTACACTGCCGACGCGACGTGCGTCAGTCCGGCGGTGCCCGCCGGACTGAGCGGCGCGGCACTGAGCGGCACAGCGCGGGATCCGCGGGTGACGGCCGCGCGGTTCCCAGCCTCCGGCCGGTGAGCCAACGGTATCGTGTCCGACCCCGACCGTCCGAATCGCAGCGCCGTCACCAGGCGTGCGACGAGACCGACGACGACCACTCCGAGGAGGACCAGCCCGGTGACCTTGACACCCGAGCGCAATGCACCGGAGTCGCGTGGACCGAGCGTCTCGCGGCGGTTGCGGTGGGGTGTGCTGGCGGCTCTGGGGTTCGTGATCGTGCCTTCCGTCTACGCGGCCGCGGTGCTGACGCCGGTGGGGCAGCGCATGGAGGACGCCGCGCTCGGCGGGGTCCGTGAGTCCGACCTGTTCAGCTCGGACACTGCGCTCAACGTCATCTCGGTGCCGGTGATCCTGTTGCTCGTTGTCGTGATCGTCGCGGTGGCGTTCGCCAGGCGACGGCTCTCGGTGGGGCTCGGCGCGGGTGCAGTGGTGCTCGCGTCGGCGGCCACCTCGACGCTCGTCAAGCGTATCGCCGAGCGCCCGGAGATCGCCCAGTCGACGACGCCGAACTCGTTCCCCTCGGGCCACGCGACCATCGCGCTGGCCGCACTGTTCGCCGTCCTGATGGTCACGCCCCGTCGCTTCCGGCCGATCGTCACGCTGCTCGGTGCCGCCTACGCGGTCTTCGTCGCCAACCAGACCGTCGTCTACGGCTGGCACCGGGTGAGCGACATCATCGGGGCGTGCGCGATCGCGATGTTCTGGCTCGGCGTCGTCCGGGCGTTCGGGCCGAGGGTCGACCGGGGACTCCGAGGTGACCGGGACGGCCGTCGGGGTCCGCGCCGGGTGGTCAGCGTCGTCCTGCTCGTCGCCACCGGGGTCACGCTGGCCGTCGGCGTCGCCGCGCTCGTCGTCGGCCTGACGGGGGACGGCGCTCACGACCACGCCGCGATCCTGATGGCCGGACGACTGGCCTCGAGCGCGAGCGTCCTGGCGGTGGTGACCGCGGTGTGGTTCCTCGACGGCATGCACCACGCGGCCCGGACCGACCCCGCAGCGCTGTCCGCAGCTCGCTGACGTCTGGTGGGAATGCACCGGCGTACGCTACGTTGTACCCAGCAAGTCGATGCAAACGCATCGATATCGCGAAAGGCGGCGCAACATGCAGTTCGGCATCTTCACGGTCAGTGACGTCACGACCGACCCCACGACCGGCACCACGCCGGACGACACGCAGCGCGTCCGCGACATCCTCACGATCGCGCAGCACGCCGACCAGGCCGGACTCGACGTCTTCGCCACCGGCGAGCACCACAACCCGCCGTTCGTCGCATCGTCGCCGACCACGTTGCTGGCCTACCTCGCGGCGAAGACGAAGGACATCACGCTCTCGACGAGCACCACGCTCATCACCACGAACGACCCGGTGCGCATCGCCGAGGAGTACGCCATGCTCCAGGTGATCTCCGACGGCCGCATGGACCTCATGATGGGTCGCGGCAACACCGGCCCGGTCTACCCGTGGTTCGGGCAGGACATCCGTCAGGGCGTCAACCTGGCGATCGAGAACTACGCGCTCGTCCGCCAGCTCTGGGAGAACGACGTCGTCAACTGGCAGGGCAAGTTCCGCACGCCGCTGCAGGGCTTCACCTCGACGCCGCGCCCCCTCGACGGCGTGCCCCCGTTCGTCTGGCACGGCTCGATCCGCACGCCCGAGATCGCGGAACAGGCCGCGTACTACGGCGACGGCTTCTTCCACAACAACATCTTCTGGCCGATCCAGCACACCGAGCAGATGGTCGGGCTGTTCCGCCAGCGCTTCGAGCACTACGGTCACGGCCGTGCGGACCAGGCGATCGTCGGTCTGGGCGGGCAGTTCTTCGCTCGGAAGAACTCGCAGGACGCGGTCAACGAGTTCCGGCCCTACTTCGACAACGCCCCGGTCTACGGGCACGGCCCCTCGATGGAGGACTTCGCCGCCCAGACCCCGCTCACGGTCGGTTCGCCGCAGCAGGTCATCGACCGGTACGCGGCCATGAAGGACCACGTCGGCCACTACCAGCGCCAGCTGTTCCTGGTCGACCACGCCGGGCTGCCGCTCAAGACGGTGCTCGAGCAGATCGACATCCTGGCCACGGACATCGTCCCCGAGCTCCGCAAGCTGAACGACGAGGGCCGTCCGTCCGACGTGCCGTCGAACCCGCCGAGCCACACGGAGCGCGCCGCCGCGGCGCTCGCCGCCGGCACGGTCGGCAGCGACCACGTCGCCGCCGAGGACGAGTGGACGGGCGCCTCCGTCTGACGCTCTCAGCGCTCGGTTCGTGAGCAGGAATGGTCGGGTCCCGCGAGGTGACCCGACCTTTTCTGCTCACGATGCGGGGTTCACGCGACCACATGCGGACGGGAGGCACGGCGCCAGCTGGCACCGGGCCTCCCGTCCGTCCCGGCGCGCGTCCAGAGCGCCAATCGCGAAAGCGACAGTCCTGCGGATGGCGCTGCCGTCACCTTCGCGAAAGCGACAGTTGCCCGCCGATCATCGGCGGAGATCTGTCGCTTTAGCGAGAGGGGCGGTGGGCTCGGCGACCGGGCGGGCCGGCACGAGCTTCAGGCCGACGACGCAGCCGACGATCCCGGCGATGAACAGCACGCGCAGCAGGGTGACGGGCTCGGCGCCGGTGGCCATGCCCCACAGCACCGTCAGTGCTGCACCGGTGCCGGTCCACACGGCGTACGCGGTGCTGATCGGGATGTGCTTGAGGACGTAGCCGAAGGCGACGAGGCTGATCACGATCGTGATCGCGAACACGACGGTCGGGCCGGGTCGGGTGAAGCCGTCGCTCTCGCCGAGGGCGGTCGCCCACACGGTCTCGAGCGTGGCGCTGAGGAACAGGACGATCCAGGCCACCTCAGCTCACCACCTTGAGGCCGACGACGCAGGCGACCAGGCCGAACACGAGGCCGAGGCGTGCGAGCGACGCGGCTTCCTGCCGGCGCAGGATCGACACGACGACCGTCAGCGAGGCGCCGATGCCGACCCAGACGGCGTAGGCGGTGCCCACCGGGATCGACTTCATCGCGAACGCGAGCCCGACCATGCTCAGCGCCATGCCGGCGATGAACACGATCGTCGGCACGACCTTCTTGAAGCCGTTCGAGGCGCTCAGGGCGGTGGCCCAGACGGCCTCGAGCACGCCGCTCAGCACGAGGATGACCCAGGCCATGACGATGTTCCCTTCCTTCGGTGGCATAGTCGCACGACTGTGCGACAACGACTTCGACGGTAGCACGAGTTCGTACGACTGTGCGAGTATGGCGTCGTGGCCAGGAGCATGGACGTCGAGCGGCGGCGCCGCACCGTGTCCGAAGCGGCGTGCCGGGTGCTCGCCCGCGACGGACTCGGGGCGCTCAGCGTCCGGAACGTCGCGGCGGAGGCCGGACTGCCGCCGAGCACCGTCCGCTACACCTTCCCGACCCAGGCGAGCGTCCGGTCGCACGCGCTCGAGCTCGTGTTCGACGCGACCGCGGCCCGGATCGACGCCGTGCCCGCGGACCTGCGGGGCACGGCGTACGCGCACGCGGTCCTGCTCGAGCTCCTGCCCCTCGACGAGGAGCGACGCATCGAGCTCGACGTCTACCTGGGCCTCGGCACGGCGGCGCTGACCGACACCGAGCTGCGGCCGTTCCACGACCGGGTCGTCGACGAGATGCGGGAGTGGTGCGGGCGGATCCTGCGGGCGCTCGGGGTGCCGGACGCCGACGTGCCCTACGAGACCCGGCGGCTGCACGCCCTGGTGGACGGGCTCGCGATGCACATCGTGCGGGTCGATCCCGGGGGTGACGCCTCGTGGGCGATCGACACGCTCGACCGGCACGTGGCGGGCATCGCCCGGGTCTGACTGCGGCACGGTGCTGGGTTCGCGGGCCGGTGCGGCGTTGTGGCTGGCGGTGGAGCACGTGCACGGTGCTGGGTTCGCGAACCCGTGCGTTGTTGGTGGCTCCGTGCGGCGCTCCAGGCCTGCACCGAGCGAGCAACCCTGCACGGGGTGAACGAGCTCGCACGGTGCGCAGGCGGCCGCGCGCGGACCGCCACGCAGCACGCGTCGCCTATCCTTTCCGGGTGACGACGACCACGCCGCCGCAGCAGCGCTCCCGCTCCCGTTCCCTGACGGGCCCGGGCCTCGTGCTGCTCGCCGTCGTCGTGCTCCTGGGGATCCGGCTGCTGTCCCCGAGCATCGGGACCGCCGGCCTGCCGGACGTCGTGCAGGACTTCCTGACGCTGGCGATCAGCGTGGTGGTCGAGTCGCTGCCGTTCGTGGTGCTCGGCATCGTGCTGTCGATCGTCGTCGAGGTGTGGGTGCCCGTCGGTGCGCTCGAGAAGGTCCTGCCGCAGAACGCCTTCGGCCGCCGCGCCGTGATCTCGCTGATCGGCATGCTGTTCCCGGTGTGCGAGTGCGGGAACGTGCCCCTCGCCCGCGGCCTGATGATGCGCGGGTTCACCCCTGCCGAGGCCGTCACGTTCCTGGTCGCCGCCCCCATCCTCAACCCGCTCGTGATCATCAGCACCGCGCAGGCGTTCGGCTGGTCCGGCTGGATCCTGCCGGTCCGGATCGTCGGCGGCTTCGTGATCGCGAACCTGGTCGGCTGGATCGTCGCCGCACACCGCCGTCCGGCCGACCTGCTGCTGCCTGCGTTCGAGGCCCGCTGCCGCGCTGCGATCGGCGCACCACGGAGCCGGAACCGTTGGCGGGAGAGCGCCGCGCAGTTCGGCGGCGAGACCGCAACCATGATGCCGGCCCTGTTCGTCGGCGCCGGTCTCGCTGCGGCGATCCAGGTCGCGGTGCCGCGTTCCACGCTCGTCGCGATCGGCTCGAACCCGGTGCTCTCCGTCGCGGCGATGATGCTGCTCGCGATGACGGTGTCGCTCTGCTCGAACGTCGACGCGTTCTTCGCGCTGTCGTTCGCCTCGACGTTCCTGCCCGGGTCGATCACGGCCTTCCTGATCATCGGGCCGATCATCGACGTGAAGATGATCGCCCTGCTCCGCACGACGTTCCGGGTCCGGTTCCTGGTGCTGCTCGCCGTCGTGTGCGTCCTGTTCGCCGGCGCCGTGGGATTGGTGATGAATGTCCTCGTCTGATGCACGCAGCAACGCGCCCGCGTACCTGGGCCTCGGGTCGGTGCTGGCCGTGGCGCTCTGCACGCTGTGGCTGGCACTGGTCGGGCACCTCGACCTGTACATCAACCCGCGCTACTCGGTGTTCACGATCGTGCTCGCCGCCGTCGCGGTGCCCGCCTCGATCGCGGGCCTGGTGGTCATCGCACGCGGCCACGGCCACACGCACGGTGACGACGCGGACGAGCACGAGCACGAGCCGGACCACGACCACGGGCGGCGCAGGCCCGGCCGTGGTCGCGCTGTCCGCCTCGCCCTCGGCGGAGCGGCCGCGATCGTCACGGTCGGGGTCACCGTGTCGATGCTGGTGCTGCCCCCGACGACGCTGTCCGCCCGCACCGCGCAGCAGCGGAGCGTGGACTCGGCGACCCTGTCGAACGCGACGGGCTCCGAGGCGGCGGTCTCCCTGCTCGGCAGCGAGGGCGTCGACACCTCGGAGTACGGCGTCAAGGACTGGGCGGCGCTGATCCGGCAGACCACCGACACCACTGCGCTCGTCGGCAAGCAGGTGCGGCTGTCCGGCTTCGTGGTCCCCGGCCAGGACGGCTCGTTCACGCTCACCCGGTTCGTGATCAGCTGCTGCGCCGTGGACGCCCAGCCAGTCGGCCTCGGCGTGGTGACCGAGGGCGGCGACCGTACCGAGGCGGAGCCCGACGAGGGGCAGTGGGTCACGGTGACCGGCGCACTCGCGGCGAACCCGGACCAGTCCGCCGACGCCCGCATCGTCATCAAGGCCGCGAAGGTCACCGAGATCGCGCAGCCGAAGGACCCGTATGAGTACTGAGACGGGCACGAGTACTGAGACGGGCACGAGTACTGAGCGCACCGACCGCCGCCCGGTCACGCGCCGGTTCCACCGCCGGTACCTCGCCGTCGTGCTCGTCCTGGCGGTCGTCGCCGCGCTCGCCGCCGTCGTCGGGTCGCACCAGGGGCCGCGCCTGCGCGACGTGTCGTACGACGCCACCGGCCTGGTGTCCCGTCCGGCGCAGCGGGTGATCCTGACGGCGAACCAGGCACTGCAGCAGGTGTCCGCCGACGACGTCCGGGTCAGCCCCGCGGCCGCGCACACCGTGACCTCGAGCGGCAACACGATCGCGGTCGAGTTCGCCGGACCCCTGGCCTACGACCGCGACTACACGGTGACGGTCGCGAACGTCCGGGCTCCGGGGCAGCGTGCCACCGCGGACCTCACCGCCGCGATCCGGACCGGCAGCACCGACGTCCTCGCCCTCGTGCCGGGAGCCGACGGCGCGAAGGACCGCATCGTGCGCCGCTCCCTCGACGCCGGGGGCGCGACCACGGTGTACCAGGGCACGGACATCTCGGAGTACGCCCGGCTCGGACGGTCCCTGGTGGTGGTCAGCGGCAGCGACGCGAGCTCCTCGGTCGACGTGGTCGCGCTGTCCGGCGGGGTGCAGGACCCGGACGCCCCCGTCGAGCACCTCACCCTGCCGTCCTCGCAGGGTCGGGTCACCGCGCTGCACGTCGCCGACGACGCGGCCTCGTTCGGGTTCGAGTACGCCGACACGTCCACCGGGCAGTCGCGGAACACCGGTCTGTACGTGGTCGACATGACGGGCACGCACCTGCCCACCGCGATCGCCGAGGACGGGAAGCCACAGACGGGCGCCGTGCCGATGACGGTCGGGCAGTGGGCCTACGTGCCCCGGACCGAGAGCGCCCTGGTGCGGACGGGCAGCGACGACCTGGTGCTCGTCGACATGAGCGGCCGTGCCGACCCCGTCCGGCTCGGCAGCGCCACGTACCTGCACGGGTTCGTCGGCTCGGGCACCACGGCGGTGGTCGAGACCGGCACGGGCATCGAGCGCCTCGACCTGACCGACGGCGCGAAGACGGCGCTGCGGGCGCCGGCCGCGAGCACCGACGCGGCGGTGCTCGGCAGGATCGCCCCGCTGACGGACGACACGTACCTGCGCGTGCTGGGGGACGTGCGGTCGGACGGGACCGTCTCGGCACGGATCGTGCGCGTGGACGGTGGGCGGGCCTCCCGGCTGCCGGTGACCGTCCCCGACGACGCGAGCGTCACGGCGGTCTGCCCGTCCCCGAACGGGCAGTTCGTGGCGGTCGCGACGAAGTCGGCGACCGACGAGCTGGTGAGCATCGTCGACGCGACCTCCGGTGCGCTCGGGGCGAGCATCGACGCGGGTTCCGTCGACTGGTGCGGCGCGCTGCCGTCCGGCGACGAGGTCGGCTGACGGCCCGACGGACAGACACAGACAGGAGGCCCGGTACCAGCTGGTACCGGGCCTTCCGTGGATCAGGTGGTGACGACTACGCCAGCGTGGCCGCGTCGATCACGAAGCGGTAGCGGACGTCCGAGGACAGCACGCGCTCGTAGGCCTCGTTGATCTGGTCGGCGCTGATGAGCTCGGTCTCCGGCAGGATGTCGTGCTCGGCGCAGAAGTCCAGCATCTCCTGGGTCTCACGGATGCCGCCGATGGCCGAACCGGCCCAGCTGCGGCGCGACCCGATGAGCGCGAAGGCGGGGACCTCGAGCGGCTCGGACGGTGCACCGACGTTGACGATGGTGCCGTCGACGGCGAGCAGGCCGAGGTACGAGCCCATCGGGATCTTCGCCGACACGGTGTTGATGATCAGGTCGAAGGAGTTCGCGAGCTTCTCGAACGTCTCCGGGTCCTTCGTCGCGTAGTGGGCCTTCGCGCCGTAGCGGAGCGAGTCGGCCTCCTTCGACGTGGTCTGCGACAGGACGGTGACCTCGGCGCCCAGGGCAACCGCGATCTTGACGGCCATGTGGCCGAGGCCGCCCATGCCGACGACGCCGACCTTCGTGCCGGGGCCGGCCTTCCAGTGGTGCAGCGGCGAGTAGGTGGTGATGCCGGCGCAGAGCAGCGGCGCGACCTTCTCGATGTCGAGCGACTCGGGGACGCGGAGGACGAAGTCCTCGTTCACGACGACCGCCTGCGAGTAGCCGCCCTGGGTGATCGAGCCGTCGGCCGGGTCGACGCCCGCGTAGGTCTGGATGTTGCCCTTGAGGCAGTACTGCTCCTCGCCGGCGACGCAGTTCTCGCACTCGCCGCACGAGTTCACCATGCAGCCGACGCCGACGCGGTCGCCGACCTGGTGCTTGGTGACGTTCTCGCCGACGGCGGAGACGTGGCCGACGATCTCGTGGCCGACGACCTGCGGGTACTGGATCTGGCCCCACTCACCGCGGACGGTGTGGATGTCCGAGTGGCAGATGCCGGCGTAGGCGATGTCGATCTCGACGTCGTTCGCTCCGACGTCACGACGGGTGATGGTGGTCTTGACGAGCGGCTCGGTCGCTGACGGTGCCGCGTAGGCGTTGACGGTGCGCAATGATCTCCTCGTGGGGGTGCGTTGCGGGCCGGTTCCGGCCCGGAACCAGTCTGATGGAGCGCGCCACAGCGTGGGAGGTTCCAATGGGGCTCCCCAGTGCGGGAATCGGAGTGGTCAGGCCAGCCGTGCGAGGCGCTGGCCCGCGATCGTGGCGAAGCGCAGCGGGTCGGCCAGGGCGTCGTCCGGTTCCCCGGTGGTCTGCGTGGCGAGGACGGTGAGCGAGGCAGCGGCGGCGTAGTCGTCAAGCGAGGCCTCGATCGCGCCGGCGACGAGCATCGACCGGGCGCCGGGGGCGTGCGTCGCCGTGAGTGACCGCACCACCGACGGGACCTTGCCGGCGGCGGACTGGTCGTCGTACCGGCCCTCGCCGCTGATCACGACGTCGGCGCCGGTGAGTCGGTCGGCCAGCCCGAGTACCTCGGCGACACCGTCCGCGCCGCGGGCCAGGGTCGCACCCCAGGCGAGCAGGCCGAAGCCGACGCCACCCGCGGCGCCGGCGCCGGGGGTCACGGGGTCCACCGAAGGGAAGCGGGCGGCCCAGGCGGCCAGCAGCTCGTCGAAGAATGCGACCCGCGAGGGCTCGATCCCCTTCTGGGGTCCGAAGACCGCGGCGGCGCCGGTCGGGCCGAGCAGGGGAGAGGTCACGTCGGTCAGGACGGTGACGCCGAGCGGTGGCAGGGCACGCAGCGTGCCGCGATCGCCGTCGTAGCCGAGGGCTTCGAGCACGGGACGGCCGCCGTCGGTCGAGGCGCTGCCGCCGATGCCGAGCACGAGCCCCGTGGCGCCGGCGTCGAGCGCGGCGGCGATCGCCTCGCCGAACCCGCGGCTCGTCGCGGTGTCCGGCAGGAGTTCGTCGAGCAGTGGCAGACCACTCGTCGCCGCGAGCTCCACCACCGCACGGCCGTCGGGCAGCATGAGCCACCACGTCTCGACGGGGGTGCCGGCGGGCCCGGTCACGGTGACGGGGACCCGGACGGCACCGGGGACGGCGGTCGCGAAGGCATCGAGGGTGCCCTCGCCGCCGTCGGCCATCGGCACGAGCACCACGTCGTCGTCGGGGCGTTCGGCCAACCAGCCGTCGCGGACCGCCTGGGCGACGGACGCCGCGGTCGCGGTGCCCTTGAACGAGTCCGGAGCCACCACGATGCGCACGGGACCACCGTAGCGGGGAGACGGCGACACGTGCTGGACAAGGTAGGCAAGGCTCACCTAAGTTAACGGTTAGGTGAGGCTCACCTAACTTCACGAACCAGCACTCGGGATCATCTCCATGTCGTCACTCCGTCGCGCCCTCACGGCCGCAGCGTCCGCCATCGTCGTCCTCGCCGTGGCGACCGGCTGCACCGGCGGCGGCACCGGCACCGCGGGTGCGACGCAGGCCGCGGGTCGCGGGACGAGCGCGACGGACCCGGCCGCGAGCCTCCAGGCCATCGCCCCGGTGACCGACGCGCAGGACGTGACCGGCGAGCGCACCGCGACCCTGGCGACCGACCTGCCGCCGACGGCGAGCACGGTGGACGAGCCCGAGCTGCCCGTCACCGTCACCGACAACCAGGACACCGAGGTGACCGTCACGAGCGCGGACCGGATCCTCGCGCTTGACATCTCCGGCACGCTGTCGTCCACCGTGTACGGCCTCGGCCTGGGGGACCACCTGGTCGGACGGGACGTCTCGACCGGCTTCTCCGGCACCGAGGACCTGCCGCTCGTCACCCAGAACGGCCACGAACTCTCCGCCGAGGCGATCCTCGCGCTCCGCCCGACCGTGCTGCTGACCGACACCTCACTCGGCCCGTGGGACGTCGTCCTGCAGATCCGGAAGGCCGGTGTCCCCGTCGTCGTCCTGGACCCGCACCGGGACACCACGAACACCGACGCGATCATCGAGCAGGTCGCGACCGCGCTCGGCGTCCCGGCGACCGGCGACCGCCTGGCCGCCGAGGTGCACGCGCAGGAGCAGGCCGTCGCCGCGCAGGTGGCCCGGATCGCGCCGTCGGCTCGGGCCGACAAGCTGAAGATGGTGTTCCTGTACGTGCGGGGGAACGCCGGGATCTACTACCTGTTCGGCAGCGAGTCCGGCGCCGACTCGCTCATCGACGCCGTCGGCGGGCGGGACGTCGCGACGGAACAGGACTGGACGGGCATGCGCCCCGTCAACGCCGAGGCGCTGGTCGCCATGCAGCCGGACCTGGTGATCATGATGACCAAGGGCCTCGAGTCCGTCGACGGCGTCGACGGGCTGCTCCAGCGGGTCCCCGCGATCGCGAAGACGCCCGCGGGCGAGCACCGCCGCATCGTGGACATGGCGGACACGACGGTGATGAGCTTCGGGCCGCGCACGCCCGAGATCGTGGCCGCGTTGGCCGCGGCGATCTACGGTCCGGCGGACGCCTCGTGACCGTCCGGGAGGAACGGATCGCGCCCGCCACGCACGTCCCCGCCGCACCGGCGGTCACGTCCAGGTCGCGGGTCGGCCGCATCGCGCTGCTCACCACCGGGCTCGTGGTGGCACTCGTCGTCGCGACGCTGGTGTCGGCGAGCGTCGGACAGCTCGGGATCTCGCCCGCCGAGGTGCTCCGGACCGTCGGCCGATCGATCGGGCTGCCCGTGGACGGCCCCGCCGACGACCTCGTCACCCAAGCGCTGTGGACGATCCGGTTCCCGCGGGTCGTGATGGCGCTGCTGATCGGAGCCGCGCTCGCCGCAGCCGGTGTGCTCATGCAGGCCGTGTTCGCGAACCCCCTGGCCGACCCCGGCGTCGTCGGGGTGTCCGGTGGCGCGGCGTTCGGGGCCTGCGCCTCGATCGTGTTCGGCCTGCAGTTCGCCGGGTACTGGACGACGCCGCTGATGGCCTTCGCCGCGGGCCTGGTCGCGACGCTGCTCGTCTACGGGCTGTCCCGTGCCGGCGGCCGCACCGAGGTCGTCACACTCCTGCTCACCGGCATCGCCGTGAACGCGTTCACCGGCGCGGGGCTCGCCTTCCTGACGTTCCTCGGCGACCAGCAGGCGCGCGAGCAGATCGTGTTCTGGCAGCTCGGGTCCCTGAACGGCTCGATGTGGGACCAGGCCGCAGCGATCGCCCCCGTCATCGGTGCGGGCCTCGTCGGCGCCGTCGTGCTGACGCGTTCGCTCGACCTGCTCGCCCTCGGTGACCGGGCCGCGCGGCACGTCGGGGTGCGGGTCGAGGCCGTCCGGGTCGTCGCGATCGTCGTGGTCGCCCTGCTCGTCGGCGCAGCGGTCGCGTTCGCCGGCATCATCGCGTTCGTCGGGCTCGTCGTCCCGCACCTGATGCGGATGGTCATCGGCCCGGCACACGGCCCGCTGCTGCTGGTCTCGACGCTCGGCGGCGCCCTGCTCCTGACGATCGCCGACCTGCTCGCGCGCACCCTGGTGCCGTACGCGGACCTGCCGATCGGCATGCTGACCTCGCTCGTCGGCGGTCCCTTCTTCTTCTGGCTCCTGCGCCGTGCCCGCCGACGGTCGGGAGGCTGGGCATGATCGAGTCGAGCGCGGTCGGCGCCGTGGTCGTCTCCGGGATCGGCGTCGTCATCGACGGACGACCGCTGCTCGCCGACGTCGACCTGACCGTGCGCGCGGGCGAGGTCCTGGCGCTCGTCGGTCCGAACGGTGCCGGCAAGTCGACGCTGCTCCGGGCGATCGCCGGTGACCTCGCCCACAGCGGCACGGTCGCGATCGACGGCGTGCGCACCGGCGGCGAAGCACCGCTCGCGACCGCTCGTCGTCGCGCCGTGCTCGAGCAGGACACCGCGGTGGCCTTCGGGTTCCGCGTCGGCGAGGTCGTCCGGATGGGCCGTGCTCCGTGGCGGGGGACCCCGCGAGCGGTCGACGACGACACCGTGGTCGCGCGGGTGCTCGACCAGGTCGAACTCGCCGACCGGATCGACCAGGCGTTCCCCTCGTTGTCGGGCGGGGAGCGCGCCCGGGCCTCGTTCGCCCGGGTCCTGGCGCAGTCGACCCCGGTGCTCCTGCTCGACGAACCGACCGCCGCCCTCGACCTTCGACACCAGGAGGCCGTGCTGGCCGTCGCCCGCGCACACGCCCGGGCCGGTGGCGCCGTCGTCGTGGTGCTCCACGACCTGAGCCTCGCCGGGGCGTACGCCGACCGCGTCGCCATGCTCGCCGGCGGCCGGATCGTCGCCGACGGCACCCCCACCGACGTCCTGACCGCCGACCGCATCGGCACCGTCTACCGACACCCGGTCACCGTCGTGCCCGACCCGAACACCGGCACGCCCGTCGTCGTGCCGTCCCGAACCCTCCAGGAGGCCTCCTCGTGACCACCCGCACCCGCCCGCTGCGGCTCGCGCTCGCCGGACTGCTCGTCGCGCTCAGTGCCGGGGGAGCCGCCCTGGTGGGCGTCGCCCCCGCATCGGCAGCCGGCCGTGTCAGCGTCGCGATCGAGGGGCACCCCGAGGTCACGAACCAGGTCGACTCGACGTACCTGACGACGCTGCGCCTGCGCGGTTCCGGGTTCCAGGGCATCAAGAACGGGTACGGCGGCATCTACGTGGCGTTCGGCACCGTGAACGGCACCTGGCAGCCGAGCAAGGGCGGGGCGACGGGCGCGGACTACAGCTACGTGCCCGACGACGAGTCGAACCCCACCGGGTACCTCGACTTCGTGGCCTTCGAGGGCAGCACCACCGCGTCGGCGGCGAACGGCGGCACGGTCGACTCCGCCACGGGCACCTGGTCCGCGACCCTCAAGGTCCCCGGTTCGACGTTCCAGGCGCTCGACCGGAACGGTGCCGCGAAGACCGTCGACTGCACGGTCGTGCAGTGCGGGATCATCACGATCGGTGCGCACGGCGTCGCGAACGCGAACAACGAGTCGTTCACACCCGTCTCCGTGCAGAACCTGTACGGCAGCGGCGGCACGCTGGCCGGTGGCGGCACCAGGGCGACCACCGGGCAGGCGCCGGCCGACACGACGGACGCGGGCAGTGCCTCCCGGCCGTCCGCCGAGCCGTCGTCCGAGGCGAGCGCCGACACCCGCGCGACCACGAAGCCGTCCGCGCGGTCGACGGCGAAGCCGAGCGCCACCGCGGAGCCGACCGCGTCGGCGACCCCCACCGTGCCGGCCGGGGCGACCCCCTCGGCGGTGGCGGCCGCGGCTGCCGACGGCTCCGCGGGCGGGATCGACCCGAGCGTCCTGCGCATCGTGCTCGGCGGCCTGTCCGCGCTCGTCGTGGCCGTCGCGGCGCTCGTCGTCTTCGCGATCGTGCACTCCCGCCGCACCGCACGACGCACCGCGACCGACGTCGCGCCGTAGGACCACCGGACCCGGGTGCTCACAGGGGGCGCCCACATCGAGAGGGAAACACGAACATGACACGAATCGCACGCTCGTTCGGGATCACGCTGGCGGCAGGGGTCGCCGCGGTCGGGATCGCCGTCCTGCCCGCGGTCAGCGCGTCCGCGGCCACCGCGGTCACGAACGACTACGGCGCCAGCCTGTCCGTCAGCGGTCCGGCCTCGGTCGTCACCGACGGCCCGGGGGCGCTCCACGGCGTCTCGGACGGCAGCGTCACGGTCACCGGCAGCGGCTTCGACGGGGACGCGCAGGGGCGCGGCTTCGGCGTCTACGTCGTCTACGGGCCCAAGCAGGCGGACTACGCCACCAACTCCGGCTGGTTCGGCTCCGCCCAGTGGGTGTCGAAGAGCGCGTTCACGGCCGGCGGCGGCTTCACCACGACGATCGACGTCGCGAAGTCCTACACCGCGGACCCGCACCACACCGGCGACGCGGCCGCGACCGTCAGCTGCGACTACGACGCCACGAAGACCGCGACCGCCAACGCTGCCCTCGGGCAGTACGAGTGCTTCGTCCAGACGTTCTCGGCGCACGGCGTCGCCAACGACCCGGTCGACCTCGACGAGGTCCAGGTCCCCGTCACCTGGTGACCCACGCGGTGCCCCGGGTCCGCCCGGGGCACCGCCTCCCCACACGCGCACCACCCGACCCGAGGAACCGATGCACACCCAGACCAGACCGGCCCGTCGCCTCCGCGCGCTCAGCGCCACCGTCGCCGCGATCATCGGCCTGACGGCGGCCGTCGCCGGCACCGTGCCCACCGCGGCGACCGCCGCCACCGCGGCCACCGCGGCCTCGGGCCCGAGCACGTCCGTCACGGGCGGCACGCTCGACTGGGGGTTCAAGCAGTCGTTCCGGAACTACGTGCCGGCCGCAGGGCAGTCGGTGTCCGGCGGTGCGTCGAAGAACGCCGACGGCACGTTCCGGTTCGCCGCGTCAGGCGGCAGCTACGACCCCGGCACGCGGAAGCTCACCGTCACGGGCTCCGGCGCCGCGGTGTTCGACTACCGGGCACACACGTTCGTGATCTCGCTGCGCGACCCGGCGATCGAACTCACGCCGACCACCGGCACCCTGACCGCCGGGGTCGACGTGCGGCTCGTGGACCCGACGACCGGTGCCACGACGTCCGACCCGGGGACGAAGCGCATCGCGTTCGCGACGATCGACGTCACCAAGGGCACCCGATCGGTCACCGACGGGGAGTACTCGTGGACCGGTCTGCCCACCACGATCACCGCGGCGGGTGCAGCGGCCTTCGCAGCCGACGTCACCGGCGGCGGCAACCCGACCCAGTTCTACGCCGCGGGCACCGCCCTGGACCCGCTCTCGGTCGCCGTGACGGGCGACTGGGCCGCCGAGGGCACGGACGGTGACGGCGGCGCCGACGGTGACCAGGGATTCAGCGACCCCGGCGTCCAGGGGCTCGTGAGCACCGGCGTGCAGACCACGGTCGGTGACAGCACGATCGGCCGGGTCACCACGGTGGTGCGGGACGCCGCGCGCGCCCTGAACGTCGTGCAGGTACCGGCTGCCGGAACCGCCAAGGCAAGTTACTTCGTCGTGGACGACGACGGCAAGCGCGTCGCCGGGCCGATCGACCCCGGTGTCGCCACCTCGAAGCCGAGCGTCGACCCGTCGACCGGGAACATCGTCGCGACCGCGTCGTTGCCCGCCGCGGAGTTCGGCGGCACCGGCGCGAACGTCCAGGGCTGGGTCGTCGTCGAACGCGGCACGGACGCCGCCTACCGGGACGTCGTGCACGTGAAGCCGTCCGTCGCGGTGCCCGCCGCGAAGGCGTTCACGATCGACCCCGCCGACGGCTCGATCGTCGCGCAGGTCGCCCCGGCCGCGAACGGTGGGTCCGCGGGGCTGCTGCGGGTGGCCGCGGTCGGTGCGGGAGTGGGAGCGGGTGCTGGTTCTGGTTCGGGTGGCTCTGGCTCTGGCTCTGGCTCTGGCTCTGGTTCCGGTTCTGGTTCGGGTGCGGTGACCGAGGTCGGCACCAGCCCCGCTGGCGGGACCGTCCGCGCCGTCACCCGCACGGCAACCCTGATCGGCTCGGTCACCGGGACGATCTCGTCGGTCGGCGTCGACTGGACCGGCAAGCGCGCCGTCGTATTCGACCAGGCCGCCGCCCTCGCCCGCGTCGTCGCCCTCGACACCGGAGCCTCGGTCGCCGACGTGTCGATCGGCGCCACCGCGACGTCCGGGGCCACCGGTGGGACCGTCGTCGACTCCCGGGGCCGGGCGTGGTGGAGCAACGACGGCGACGCCACGCTCCGAGCCGTCTCGCTGCGCGGGACCCCGGCCGTGACGACCTCGATCGACCGGGTCGGCGGTGCCGCGTACCTGGCCGTCGACGAGTCCGCGAAGCGCCTCTGGGTGTCGGCCGCCGGCAGCACCGACACCGGCAACGTCGTCCGCGCCTACGCGATCGACGGCAGCACCGCGCCCACGCTCGGTGCCGAGTACCAGCCCGGCACCACGTACACCGGCGACCCGATCGTGGTCGCTGCCGACGGCCGCGCGGTGGTCGGCGTCGTGAACGCCGCGCCCGACGCCGCCGACCAGGGGCTCCGCACGTTCACGGTCGTGACCACCCCGACCATCACGGCGCAGCCGGCCGACGTCGCCGTGACGCTGACCGGCGCGACCACCGGAACCGACGGCAGCACGACCCCCGCCACGCCGCAGCAGGTGTCCTTCGCGGTCACCACGACCGGGACCCCGACGCCCACCGTGCAGTGGCAGCAGCACACCCCGTCCGGGTGGGCCGACCTGCAGGACGGTCCCTCGGTCGCCGGCGCGACGACCAGCGCACTCCGCATCACGGCCACCGAGGGGCTGGACGGCGACCGGTACCGCGCGGTCGCCACGAACGTCCTCGGTGCGACCGTCGTCGGTCGGGTCGCCTCGGACACCGCGACCCTGCGCGTCACCGTGCAGGCGCCGACGAACCCGGGCGGCGGCACCGGCGGCGGGGGAACGGGCGGCGGCGGCACCGGCGGCGAGTCGACCGTGGTCGGTGCGGACGGGTCGATCACCGGGGCGGAGAACGCCCGGGGTGCCTCGACGAACGTGCGGCCGGCCACCGGCCTCTCGACCGCCGCGGCGGGCACGAAGCTCACCGTGACCGGCTCCGGCTTCACGAAGAACACCAACGGCTCAGGGTTGTACGTGCTGTTCGGGTACGTCACGAAGCACCCGAGCGCCGGGGGAGCGGCCGGCGCGGGCTACGACTACGTCCCCGGGTCCGGCGGCACCGGGCAGGACGGCCAGGGCTTCGTCGCCTGGCCCGACAACACCGGCACCGGCGCCGCAGCGACCGCGAAGCTCAGCGGCACGAAGAACGCCGGCTTCACGCAGGGCGGCGTCATCGCGCGCTCGACGTTCACCGGCCAGTCGACGAAGCGTGTCGACTGCCTGTCCGGGGCCGTGCAGTGCGGGGTCCTGACCATCGGTGCGCACGGCGCCGCCGACGCCGCGCTCGAGACCTTCACGCCGGTGTACTTCGCCGGACAGACGGTCCCCGGCACCCTGCCGACCGGTCCGACCACGGGTGGTGGTACCGGCGGCAACGGCGGCACGGTGATCCAGCCGCCCGTCGTGCAGCTGCCGCCGGCCGCCACGGCACCGACCATCACGAACGCCTCGGACACGGCGCCGACGGCCGCGCCGACCGCAGCGCCGCGGAACACCGCCGCCCAGCCCCGGAACAGCGCGAAGGCCCCCTCGGCCGCCGAGCCACCCACGGCCCCCGCCGCGGACTCCGACGAGCTGGCACGCAAGATCGACGCCGGCGACATCACGACCGTCGCGGCCGCCGACGCCGGGATCCCCGACGAGGTCACCGCCGGTGACCAGCTCGAGCTCCGCCTGCCGTGGACGGGCGACGACGAGGGCGGGAGCGTGTGGACCTACTCCGAACCGGTGCAGGGCGACGACTTCACCGTCGAGGACGCCACAGCCACCGCCTCGGTCGACACCACGGGCCTGGAGGTCGGCGACCACCACGTCGTGCTCGTCGGGGACCAGGGAACGGTCGTCGCGGTGCCGTTCACGGTGGTCGACGGCGTCGAGGCGGTCACGCAGCAGACCGACGGGTCGGTCGCCGCCGCGGCCGCGTCCGACGGGAGCAGCGGCGGGGGGATGTCCACCGAGACGATGCTGCTCGTCGTGATCGGGTTCCTCGGCGGGCTCGTGGTGCTCGCGATCGGCCTGGTCGTGCTGCTGCTGACGGGGGTGCTGCAGGTTCGGACGCGGCGGAAGCCATCGGCACCTGCCGCCGCCTGACGCCCGGGCGCTGGCGTCGCGTGACGGCGCCGGCGCCCGGCCCAGGCGCCCGGCGGGTCAGCCTCCGGCCGCTCCGAGGCCGGCGAGGAAAGTCGCCTCGGCCAGGGCCATGTGCTCGATCTCGGACGGATCGACGCTCTCGTCCGGCGCGTGCACGTTCGCAGCCGGCTCGGACACCCCCGCCAGGATGACCTCGACCCCCGGGATCGCCCGTTCGAGCGTCGCGCAGAGCGGGATCGATCCGCCGCCGCCGAGGGAGCCCACGGAGGACACCCGGTACGACGATGCCAGTGCGCTCCGGAACGCCGACGAGTACTGCCCCGCCGTCGCCCGGAAGCCGTCGCCCGTGCCCGTGACCCGCGCGGTGACCTCGACCCCGGCGGGCGCTCGCCGCAGCAGGTGCGCCACGAGCAGATCGCCGGCGGCAGCGGGGTCGACGCCCGGCGGGACCCGGAGGTTCAGCGCGGCACCGGCGGTCGCCTGCACGGACGGCGACGACCCGGCGACCGCCGGCGCATCGATGCCGACGACGGTCAGCGCCGGCCGTGCCCAGACCTGGGATGCCGGGTCCCCGGACCCGATCGGCACCGCGCCGTCGAGCAGCCCGGCGTCGGCGGCGAACCGGTCGGCGTCGTAGGGCAGGCCGTCCCAGGTCTGCGAGGCCTCGAGGCCGTCGACGGTGGTGTCCCCGGCGTCGTCGCGCAGCGTGGCGAGCAGGGCCACCAGGGTCGCGACGGCATCGGGTGCGGCACCGCCGAACATCCCGGAGTGCACGTTGCCGTGCAGCGCACGGACGCGCAGCTCGACGAACGCCGTGCCGCGCAGGGTGGTCACGAGCGCGGGGACCCCGACGGCGGCGTTGCCGGCGTCCATCACGACGGCTGTGTCGACGTCGGCGAAGTCCGCTGCGTGGGTGGACACGTACTGCTCGAGACCGTCGGTGCCCTGCTCCTCGGACCCCTCGACGACCACGACGAGTCCGACCGGGAACGAGCCGTGCACGTCGAGCAGCGCCCGCAGCGCCACGAGGTGGGTGACGACCCCGCCCTTGCAGTCAGCAGCACCGCGACCGTACAGGCGACCCTGGCGCTCGGTCAGGGTCCACGGGTCGCTCGTCCACGCTGCGAGATCGCCCGCGGGCTGGACGTCGTGGTGGGCGTAGAGCAGGACCGTCGGGGCGCCGGGCGGCGCGCGGTGGGTCGCGAGGACCGCCTGCGAGCCGTCCGACGTCGTGACGAGGCACGAGGTCAGGCCGAGGCCGTCGAACGCACCCCGCACGCGCTCGGCGACGCGGCGGCAGTCGTCGAGCGACTGCACGGCCGGGTCGTGGACCGACGGGATGGCGACGAGCGCCGCGAGCTCGTCGAGCCCCGCGGACATCCCGGCGCGGACCGCGTCGCGCAGCGCTGCGTCGCCGGTGCTCACGAGCGCCCGATCTCCCAGATGCGGAACTCACCAGAGGCGTCGACCGACTTCGTCAGCCCGGTGAGCGACTTCTGCCCGATGACGTTCTCCTGCCCGGCGAGCAACGGGATGAGCGGCACGGACTCGGCGGTGTCCTGCTGGATCTCCTCGATCTGCTTCGTCCGCTCGGTCGCGTCGGCCTCGACCGCCTGCGCGGCGACCAGCTGCTGCACGGCCCGGTCGTCGAAGTGGTTCGCGAGCAGGTTGACGTCCTCGGAACCGTAGGCCGGCGTCAGGTACGACGAGGCGTCGGGGTAGTCCTGGAAGAACCCGAGTTGGAAGACCGGGTACTCGCCCTTGCCGACGTTCCCGACGTAGGTGTCCCAGCTCGCCGACTGCAGGTCGACCGTGAACAGGCCGGTGTCCTCGAGCTGCTGCTTGATCAGTGCGTACTCGTCGTCCGACCCGGAGCCGTAGTGGTCGGTCGTGTACTCGATCGGCAGCGTGACGGGCGTGCGCACGCCGGCCTTCTCGAGGATGGCCGCGGGGTCGGCGCCGTCGTACTCCGTCTGGAACGCATCGGTCGCGCCGGTGAAGTCGGACGGCACGATCGAGTACGCCGGAGCGTAGGTGCCCTGGTAGACGTCCTTCGCGATCGCCGCGCGGTCGACCGTCGCGGCGACGGCCTGGCGGATCGCGGTCTTCTGCGCGGTGTCGTCACCGGGCATCGTGTCGAGGTTGAAGCCGAGGAACCGGACCTCGCCCGACGAGCCCTGGACCCGCTGCAGGCCGTCGTCCTCGGACAACGAGGTGACCTCGGTCGGCGTGAGCTGGCGGTACGCCACGTCGGCGTCACCCTCCTGCACCGCGAGCTTGAGGTCGGCGGACTTCGTGTACTGCTTGATCGTCACGCTCGACGACTCCGGCGCGGTGCCGTCGTACTCCTTGTTCGCCGTCAACGCGATGGTCGCCCCGCCGTCGGCGGACTGCTGCAGCGCGTACGGACCGGACCCGACGACCCCGTCGTCCGCGTGGACCTTCGTCCCCGAGAACACACTGCTGTCGACGATCGCCCCGGCCATGCTCGCCAGGACGTACGGGAACGTCTGGTCGTTCGCCTGCTTCAGGGTGAACGTGACCTCGTCACCGTCGGCCGCCACGGACGCCATGTTGGCGAGCAGCGACCCCGGACCGTTCTCGGAGCCGATGCCGACCTGGCGCTCGAACGAGAACACGACGTCCTTCGCCGTCAGGGCGTCACCGTTCGAGAACGTGAGCCCGTCACGGATCCGGCACACGAAGTGGGTGCCGTCGGTGAAGTCGCACGACTCGGCGACCTCGGGACTCGTCGTGGTCTCACCGGCCGGGTAGGTGAGCAGGTGCTGGTACAGCTGCGTCTGCACCGTGTAGCTGCCGCGGTCCCAAGCGCCGGCCGGGTCGAGGGACGTGACGGGATCGGTCGTCCCGATCACCAGGCCGTCGGAGACGTCGGTGGACGCCCCGGTCGAGGCGCAGCCGGTGAGCACGGCGGCGACGGCAGCGGAGAGCGCGAGCGCGGAGAGGAGTCGGGTCGTCACGGGGTTCCTGAGGGGGATGGTTTCGAGAGGGAGAAACGGGGATGTGCGGCCCCGCCGGTCGCGAGGTCGGCGATCATGTCGCCGAGCAGCGGTGCGAACTTGAAGCCGTGGCCGGAGAACCCGGTCGCGACGGTGACGGGACCACGTCGGTCGATCACGAAGTCCTCGTCGGGGGAGTTGTCGTACAGGCAGCTGATGAAGGTCGGCTTCGTCGCGTCGACACCGGGCACGTACCGCGCGACGTAGGCCTGCAGCCGCTCGGCCTCGGCCGGCACGGGCGTGAAGTCGCGGTGGTCCGGATCGACGACGGGGCCGGTGCCGTGGAACCCGACCTTGACGCCTTCGCCCGGGGTGAGCAGGCCGTACACGTCGTCGTCGGCCGCCCAGTGCACGAAGCTCGGCCACGCCTGGTCCGGCAGACGGCTGGGGAAGTGCGCGGGCTGCTCCTGGGTGACGCGGATGGCCGGGAGGCCCGCCCCGCGTCCGGCGAGCAGGTCGCCGACCAGCGCGGGGGCCCACGACCCCACGGCCGCCACCACGGACGCGGTGCGGTGGGTGGACCCGTCGGACAGCGTCACCGTCACGTCGTCGCCGTGGTCCTCGAGCCCCGTCACGCCCGTGTCGAAGCGCAGCTCGGCGAGCCCCGTCCGTTCCGCCAGGGTGAGGAACAACTCGATGGCACGGTCGGACCGGATGCGACCGGCCGTGGCGTGTGCGAGCACGTGCCCCTCGAACGCGATCCCCGGCCAGCGTGCGGCCGCGGCGTCCGGGCTGAGGGTCTCGTGCGGGATGCCGGCGTCCGTCAGTGCGGCGGCGATGGCGTCGACGACCTCGGCGCGGCCGTGGTCGACGGCCCCGGTGCGGACGATGAGCTCCTCGTCCGCAGCGCCCTCGAGCGCTTCCCACAGCGCCAGCGCGCGGGAGGTCAGGGCGACGTACTCGGGGTCGGCGTAGCCCTGCCGGAAGATCCGGGTCGCGCCGTGGGACGAGCCGTTGTGGTGCCCGCGCTCGTGCTGCTCGACGAGCAGGACGCGCTCGCCGCGGAGTGTCAGGGCGTACGCGGTGGCGGCGCCGACGACCCCGCCGCCGATCACGACGTGCGTCGGGGCCCGGTCGCTCAGCACGTCGCTCATGCCACGGCTCCGGCTCGTCGGGCGTCGGCCTCGCGCCGCGCCGGCATCATCGCCACCACCTCGGCCTCGGTCGGGGCCGCCGCCGGGAACCGTGCCGGGGCGTAGCGGCTCGCGTCGCCGAGGGTGGTCGTGCCGGTGACGCTCAGTTCCGCCGCGATCCGCCCGAGGCCGGGACCGTGCGTGACGCCGGACTCGTTGTCGCCACCGGCCACCACGAGCCCGTCGAGCTCGGGGACCGCGCCGACGATGAAGTTCCGGTCGGCGGTCATCGAGACGACGCCCTGCGTGGGGGTCTCGTCGACCCCGAGCACGCTCGCGGCGGCGGGGAGCAGCCGGGTGACGATCGGGTGCAGGTAGGTCCGCATGGCGTCGAGCAGGTCCGTGCGGACCGGTCGGCGGTCGGGTTCGTCGCTCCGGTCCGCACCGCCGACGTGCAGCGGCTCGTACCCGGGCCCGGCACCGTACGTCAGGCCGCCGCGGTGCTCACGGATCCACAGGCCGTGCAGCTCCGGCAGCATCAGGGTCGGCAGGGTGCCCGGCAGACCGAACGGCGTCGTCACGAGCCGGCTGGCGACGACCCGGACCGTCGGCAGCTCGCGCCCGAAGGGGGCGAGGAGGGCGTTCGTCCAGCTGCCGGCGGCGAGCACGACCTTCGCGGCGTCGATGACCTCGCCGTTCGCGGTCCGGACGCCCGTGACGGAGCCCCCACGGGCCTCCAGACCGGCGACCGGCGTGTGCTCGCGGATCTCGACGCCCCGCGCACGGACCGCGTGCACCAGCGCTGCGGCCGTGTCCGGCGCACTGATCTGGATGCCGTCCGGATGGAGGAAGCCCGCGGTGACCGCGGTCGGGTCGAGCCCGGGCACGAGGTCGGCCGCCTCGGCCGGGGTGAGCGTCCGCGCCCCGGCCGGCCGGAGCGGGTGCTGCTCGAACGGCGGCAGGTGGTCGGCCCGGCCCTGCTCGGTGACGGTCAGCCAGACGTTGCCGTTCTGCCGGTACCCGGTCGGGCCGTGGCCGGCGCCGGCGAGGTCGCGGTAGAAGTCGATGCCGTACTGCTCGACGTCGCGTTCGGACTCGTTCCAGTACCAGGCGTACCCGGCTGCCCACTGGCCGACGAACCCGGCACCCGCGGTGGTCGTGCCCCCGGCGACCGTCCCGCTGTCGAGGAGCAGGACCCGCTGCCCGAGCCCGGCGAGGTGCCACGCGGCGCTCAGTCCGATGATGCCGGCGCCGACGACGACCACGGGGGATCCGGAGGAGGACATGGAGCGAGCGTAGTGTCCCGGGGTCCCCGACAGGTGTCGTTCATGACGCCGTGTGACGCGGTGCAGAACGGCGATCGCCGCGCCGGTCGATCAGCGGTCGATCAGCGGTCGAACGCGTCGAGCACCGCCGATGCCGACCGGGCCACCAGGGCGTCGTCGTAGGCGGCGTCGGGGTCGTTCCGCGTGGTCAGGACCGAGAGCACGATCGGGTCACCGCCGGGCGGGGTCACCCGCGCCACGTCGTTCCGGATCGGCCCGGCGCCCCCGGACTTGTCGACCACGACCCAGCCGTCCGGTGCGCCGGCCCGGATGAGCGCGTCGCCGGTCGCGTTGCCGCCCATCCAGTCGACCAGCAGCGCGGTGTCGGCGCGGTCCAGGGTGCTGCCGTCGAGCACGGTCGTCAGGGCCGCGGTGAACGCCGCCGGGGTCGTGGTGTCCTCGGTGCTGCCCGGCTCGATGGTGTTGAGGTCCGGCTCGCCGTGGACCACCTCGGTGGTGGTGTCGCCGAGCTCGGTCAACGCGGCGTCCAGGCCGCTCGGACCGCCGATGCGCGTGAGCACGAGGTTCAGGGCCGTGTTGTCGCTCATCCGGACGGCTGCCTCGGCCAGCTGCTCGTACGACAGCCCGTCGGCCACGTGCTGTTCCGTCACGGGGGAGTACCCGGCAGCGGCGACGTCCGCGGCCGTCCAGTGCACGACCTCGTTCCGGGCGTCCGCGGGCACCGAGCGCAGGAACTGTGCCGCGGCGAACGCCTTGATGGTCGAGGCGTAGCCGAAGCGTCGGTCGCCGTTGTACGCGACCGTCTCACCCGAGACGGTGTCGGTCGCGACGACGCCGACCGTCGCGTCGTACTCGCGTTCGAGGCCTGCGAGTGCTCGGCGGACCGTGGCGGTGGTCGCGGCGTCCGTCGTCGTCGGCGGCGTCGTCGCTGAGGTGCTCGTCGGTGTGCTCGTGGACCGTACGGACGACGTGGCCGACGCGGTCGGTCCGACGGAGCCGCCACCGGAGCACCCGGCGAGGACGAGCACGGCGACGGTGCCGCCGACGACCAGGGGGAGAGCTTGGTGCATGGGAGCACCCTGCCGCTCGACCCTGGTCACACGCCGGGAACCGGCACCCCGACCCGGGCGACGGAGACCTGCGTCCCGACGCCCCGCTCGCGGGCGAGGTCGATCAGCCGGGCAGCGACGGCGAGGTCCTGCGCGCCGAGCCCGACCGAGTCGAACACGGTGATCTCGTCGTCCCCGGTCCGGCCGGGTGCGCGTCCGGCGATGACCTCGCCGAGTTCCGCCGGGTGGAGGTCCTGCGGGACCGCCCCCTCGACCACGGCCTCGAGCAGGTCACCCGACTTCGTCCAGGCGGTGGCCCGGCTGTCGACGAAGAGCGTGCCGCGTGCCATCGCCGCGCCGTCGAGCTCCCGGTGCGTCGGGCGGGGACGGGCCCCGACCGCGTTCACGTGCTGGCCGGCGTGCAACCAGGCGCCGCGGACGATCGGGTCGACCGAGGGCGTCAGGGTGCAGAGCACGTCGGCCTCCTCGACCACGCGACGGACCTCCGGCGCGACCACGCACCGCCGGGCCACGTGCGGTCCGACGGCCTCGAGGAACCGGGTGACCGTCCCCGACGACCGTGACCACAGGACGATCCGCTCGAACGGTCGCGTCGCCTCGAAGGCACGGACGTGCTCGACGGCGAGGTTGCCGGCGCCGAGGATCCCGAGGGTCCGGCTGCCCGAGCGGGCGAGGTGCTTCGTCGCGACGACGGTCGTCGCCGCGGTCCGTGCCCGGGTGATCGTCATGCCGTCGAGCACGGCGACGCACTCGCCGGTGACCGAGGAGGACACCAGGATCGTGGAGCGCTGCGACGGCAGCCCTCGCGCACCGTTGTCGGGGATGTCGGCCATCAGCTTGACGGCGACGAGCCCGAGCCGGTCGGAGCGCACGGCCATCGGCAGGAAGAGCGCGTCGTCGGCGCCGGTCAGGGCGACCGGGGCCGGCTGCTGCATCGCGCCGGTCCCGAGGTCGGCGTGGACGGCCTCCACGGCCCCGACGACGTCGACGGCGTCGATGAGACCGGCGACGTCGGCAGCGCCGAGGACGACGGTCACGACGCGGTGACGGCGGTCGAGGCGCCGAGCAGCTCCTCGAGCGACGGGGTGTGGGTCGTGAGGCCACCGTCGAACAGGATGCGCATCCAGCGGTCGGAGGCATCGCGGTCGACGACCGCGGAGTCCCAGACGCCCCCGGCAGCCATCTCGTCGGCGGCCCGTCGCAGCAGGGCGGCGTCCTTCTCCGGCCACCGGGCGGCGAGCACGGCCGCGATCTCGGCGTCGGCGTCGCCCGCGGTGATCTTGGCCATCGCGGCGGCGATGCCGTCCATGAACCGGTCGACCCGGTCGCCGAGTTCGTCGATGCGGTCCGTGCGCGTGTAGTAGACGCTGTTCGGCATCACGCCACCGGCGTCGAGGTGCCGGAAGACGATCGTGCCCCCACCGGCGGCGACGAGTTCCTGGGCGGAGACGAGGTCGAGGATGATCGCGTCACCGAGCCCGCCCTGGTACAGCTCGATGAGCATGGCGGTCGACAGGTCGCGGACGAAGCGGGTCGCCGCGACGTCGAACCCGGCCTCGCGGACGAGTCCGGCCGTGAACTCGTACGGGGCGCTGCCGCCGGCGCCGGGCGCCAGGACGACCTTGCCGGCGAGCCAGTCCAGCGTGATCGGGTTCGTCTCGTCGCGGGCGACGATGGTCATCGGGAACCCGTGGTTGAGCTGGCCCACGACGGAGAGCTTCCGCGGCGTCCCGGCGTACATCGCGGGGACCCAGAGACCGCCGAGGGCGAGGTCGGCCTCGTGCGAGTCGATGTCGTCGAGGACGCCGGTCCACGGGTCGCAGGCCTTCGCGGTGACGGACAGGCCGCGCTCGGCGAACAGACCGCCGACGTCGGCGACGTACTCGGGCAGGTAGTTGAGGCCGTTCGCGGTCGCCGAGATCTTCAGGGTGTCCATGGTGTTCTCCGATCGTGGGGTGGTGGGCCGGGGTGTCCGGCCCACCGAGGTGGTGCGGTTGGTGCGGGTGGTCAGGTGGGTCAGGCGGCGGTGGTCGAGAGGGCGTTCTCGTTGACGTCCTCGAGCGACCGGCCGCGGGTCTCCGGTGCGAAGCGTGACGCGACCACGAGGACCGCGTACATGACGGCGGCGAGTCCGAAGACGCCGGCGAAGGCCCACGAGCCGTACAGCGCGATCGCGGCGAACGGCATGACCGCTCCGGCGATGTTGCCGATGCCGTTGACGATCGAGGCGCCGGAAGCACGGATCGCGGTCGGGTAGACCTCGGCGGTCCACGCCGCGAGGGTGGTGTTCGTCAGCATCGTGAAGAACTGGAACAGGGCACCGAGCACGAGGATCGCGGCGGTGTCGTTGCCGAAGGCCGCGAACGCCAGGGCGGTGAGGCAGCCGAGGATGCCCGCGACGGCGATGAGGGGCCGTCGTCCGACGCGGTTCGCGAGGAGCGCCGCTGCCGTGCACCCGAGGAGCGATCCGATGTTCATGATCATCGTGTAGAGCAGGCTCTGCGACACGGTGTACCCACGCTCGACGAGCAGGGTCGGCATCAGGAAGTTCAGCGTGACCTGCACACCGAAGGCCATCCAGGAGGCGACCCCGATCGCGATCGTCCGACGGAGCACCAGCTTGTGGAACACCGCTGCGGGCGACGAGTGCAGAGCGACCGGCGGCAGGTCGGCCGGCGTCAGGCGCACCGGGGGAGCGGCGTCGGCGGGCGGGGTGAGCGTGTTCGAGGCGAGGACCGCGAGCGAACGGTTCGCTTCGTCGACCCGGCCCTTCGACAGCAGCCAGCGAGGCGTCTCGGGCAGCTTGCGGCGGTACAGGACGACGAACAGGGCGGGGATCGCGAGGATCACGAACGTCCAGCGCCAGACGTGGTCGTCACCACCGAGCGGGGCGGCCAGCGGGCCGAGCAGCAGCAGGAAGAGGCCGTAGGAGATGAAGTTGCCGATGCCGCCGGCGCCGACGTTGATGGTCGCGATGAGGCCGCCGCGGTACTTGGTGGCCACCATCTCGGACAGCATCGCGATGCCGATCATGAACTCGCCGCCGACGCCGATCCCGACGATGAACCGGCTGACGAGCAGCATGTCGAAGTTGAAGGAGACGGCGCTGAGGAGGCCGCCGAGCGTGTAGACGAGCAGGTTGAGCCCGAGTGAGAACCGCCGACCGTACTTGTCGGCGAGCCAGCCGGCCAGGAACCGGCCGACGAGGCCACCCAGGACGGTGGCGGTGTTGATCGTGGAGAGCTGGACGTCGCCGATGGCGAGCGAGGCCTTGATGTTGGTGGCCATCGCGCCGATGGAGTTCTGTTCGAGCGTATCGAAGAACTCCCCGGCGAGGATGAGCATGAGGACCCAGAACTGGGCCCGGGTGAAGCCGATCGAGTCGAGGGCGGATCCGACGCCGCCGGAGGACGGGGTGGCGGAAGCGGTTCGGGTTGGTGCGGTGGAGCGGGTTACAGCAGTCATTCGTAACTCCAGCGGGGGAAGAGTGAGGTGGGTGCACCGTGCGGTCACTCTTTTGTATACGAAAAGCTGTTTCGGGCTGGTTTCGAACACGAGACGGTTCGTTACGGCTGCCTGAATCACCTGCATATTCAAGCATCCAGGCAGAGCCTCGCCAAGCTCTCGGGCTGTTTTGTATACGTTCTTACGGGTTCAGGGCCCGGTAGATCGCTTCGTCGCGGCGCAGGTGCTCGTCCATCAGCAGCCCTGCCTGCACCGACGCGCCGCGCAGGATCGCGCCGGCGACGGCCGTGTGGTCATCGCTGCTCGACGCCACCTCGTCCTGCGTGACCCGCTCGAACGCCCACGCCGTCTGGTGGATGAGGTGGTCGATCATCGTCTCGAGCCGGCTGTTCCCCGAGGCACGTGCCACCAGCCCGTGGAACGCGAACCGCGGTGACTGCGCGGCCTCGACCTCCTGGTCGGACCGGTGTTCGCGACCGACGGCACGGAGCAGGTCGGCGCACTCGCCACCTTGGCGACGGGCGGCGAGCTCGGCGGCGAGGACCTCGAGTCCTCGGCGGATCTGCATGAGCTCGATGACCACCTCGGTCGAGGAGTCGGCGACCCGGACGCCCTTGAACTTCTCGGACTCGACGAACCCCTCGGTCTCGAGCTGCCGGAGTGCTTCGCGCACGGGGACCCGCGAGACGCCGAAGCGTTCGGCGAGGGCGTCTTCCTTCAGCCGGGAGCCACGTGCGAGCGTGCCGGCGATGATCTCGGCCCTGATCGCCTTGAGGACAGATGCCGGCTTGGACTCCACAGCACGATGCTAGTTGGAGCGAGTGACGGGAATCGAACCCGCGCTACCAGCTTGGGAAGCTGGAGTTCTACCATTGAACTACACTCGCGCACCCCGCAGAACGGGACTCGGCAAGCCTATCGGATTCTCGCCTGGAAGCCAGCCGACCGCGCACCGTACGCCTCCTGTCGGGCGTGTGTCGTGCCTCCCGAGTCTCCGCTGTGAGCACGCCAGCCTGACGGACAGGTGTCGTCCTCGTGTGTACCGTCCAGGGAGTTCCAGCGCCGAAGAACCCGAGGAGGACCGGATGGTCAGGCATCCCCTCATCGACGACGTGGTCGGTCCCGCCATCGTGGTCGAGTCCGCCTCGCCGGTCGTGTGGCTGACGGACGCGCTCGCCTCACTTCTCCGTCGTTCGGCGGACGCCGGCCGCATGGTCTTGCTGCGGACCGGGCGCGAATCCGCGATCACCCCCGCCCTGCGGCACGCGCTCGGTGCCTACGGTGCCGCGTGGGCCGTCGCCGACTTCGACGGGACACTGCGCGACGGCCGGACGGGTGCGGCAGCCTCGGGCATCGAGGACTTCGTGCACCGCGGCCCCGAACTCGTCGGCACACCGTCGCCCGAGCACCCGGTCGCAGCCGACTCCGTCCGCCAGATCAGCATCGACCTGACGCTCCGCCACCACGCCGAGCGTGCCGTGGACATGGGGTCCGCGATCGAGGCCCTGTGCCACACCGTCGGCACCTGCCCCACCCGCTGGGGCACCGCCGAACCGCTCACCGTTCCGTGGGACCGATGGGTCGTCACGCAGTACGCCAAGCACGAGGCACCCGGGGTGTCGACCTCGTACGCCGTCGGCGAGGGCTTCTCTGCCACGATGACCGCCCACCTGGTCGGTGGCGTCGTCGTCGAGACGATGTCCGCCGTCTTGACCGTGCCCGAGGAGAACACCGACCCGGAGCTCGCGAACCGCCTGTTCGACGCCGTGCAGCAGGTCGCCGACCAGGTCGTGCCCGTCTTCGGTGTGGTGATGCAGCGCCGGGGGGACGCCGACCACCTGATCCGCGCGGTGTCGCACGGCGAGCCGTCGCCGCTCGCCGTCGTCGTCGGACCCGAAGCCTCCGAGTTCCTGGACCGCGACGGGGTCTGGCCGCCACCGCGCACCACGACGGCGACGTTCGGCACCCGGTCCGGGGCGGGCGAACGGTCCGGGGCGGGCGACCCGTCCGGAGCAGGCGACACCGGTGCCGCTGACAGCGACATCGTCGACGGCGGCATGATCGTCCGCTTCGAGGACGGCTGGGAAGCCCTCGAGTCCTTCCTCGACCGCATCGACGAGGACCGCTTCCTGCAGCTCGTCGGCGGAGCGCCCCTCGACCCGGCCCACGACGAGGGCACGCTCGACGGACACGTGCGGGACGCCCGGGTGGCAGGCGGTCACGGTGCCGCGTGACGTCACCATCCTCTGCCGCCAGCCGGTCGAGCCGCGGGAGGTCGCCGAGGCACTGCTCCTGCACGACGAGTCCTGGGGTGTCCGAGCCCTCGACGACGGCCCGATGCTGCAGGTCTGCCGCGACGCCACGCACCCGGTGATCACCGTGCTCGGGGTGCGGCGGGTGGACTCGTTCGACGAGGTCGAGCGGATCCTGCCGGACGCCCCCACGATCGCGACGCCGCTGTGGTGGGTCGACACCGTCACCCCCGCCGGGGCTGACGGCGAGTCCGGGATCTCGGCGGCGCTCGAGGCCGCGCTCGACCTCGACGCGGTCTGCATCGTCCACGGCGACTGACGGAACCGACGCGGACGCCGGACGCGCGCGTCAGTCGCTGCGCGCGGTGTCGGTCGCGTTGATCGCCGCCAGGCGTTCGTTGTACGCCTTCAGGTCGGCGTCACCGTCGCGTTCGGCCTTGCGGTCGAGCCGCTTCGCGTCGCGCTTGTCCGTGCGGATCCAGTTCCGCACCACGAGCAGCGCGACGAAGACCATCGGCAGCTCGGAGGCACCCCAGGCGATCCCGCCGCCGGTGTGCTGGTCGTCGAGCAGGGCGGCGTCGTTCGTCTGCCCGAGAGCGTGGAACCAGTCGATCGCGAACACCGACTGCGAGGTCATCACGGCGACGCCGAAGAACGCGTGGAAGGCCAGGGTGGCCAGCAGCGCGATGATCAGGATCGGGTACGGCGGGCGCTTCGGCCCCGGGTCGACGCCGACGAACACCCAGAAGAACAGGTAGCCGCTCAGCACGAAGTGGACGACCATCGCGACGTGCCACTCGTGCGACTGCATCGCCGCCTGGTACGCCGGCGTGAAGTAGAACACCACGAGCGACCCGGCGAAGATCACACCAGCGACGGCGGGCTTCCCCATGAACTGCATGTACCGCGAGTGCACGAAGAGCATGAGCCACTCGCGGGCCCCGCGGGAACCGTCGTTGCGGACCGGCAGGGTGCGCATGGCGAGCAGCACCGGACCGCCGAGCACGAGCGGCAGCGGCACGAACATCATGAGCAGCATGTGCTGGACCATGTGCGACGAGAAGTGGATCATGCCGTACACGGCCGGTCCGGCCGACGTGGTCCAGATGAACAGGGCGCAGCCGATGACCCACGCGATGGTGCGCCCGACGGGCCACTTGTCGCCGCGCTTCCGGAGCTTCCGCACGGCGAGCAGGTACCAGACGGCACCGACGACGGCGAGCCCGAGCCACACCCAGTCGATGTGCCACTGCGTCAGGTACGTGTGCATCGTCTGGGCCGGCGGGAACGGGAACCCGATCAGGCCGGAGCGGGTGTCCTCACCGGTCTCGGGCGTCTGCGGGATCGGCGGCTGCGAGCGGGACACGGCCACCGAGACGCCGATCGCCACGGCCATGAACACGATCTCGGCGAGCGCGAACCGGGTGAACCGACGGCGGTCGAGCGGCGCGCGGAGCAGCCCGGGCACCAGCTTGCGGCGCTGCACGACGCCGGCGACACCGAGCAGCACCAGGATGACGGCCTTGACCGTGATGAGTGCGCCGTACGGGGTGGTGACGAGGTCGAGCGGACCGGTCAGCCGCAGGGAGGCGTTGACGATGCCGGAGAACGCGACGGCGCCGAACGACCACCCGGCCAGCGTGGAGTAGCGGGAGACCACCCGACCGGTCGCGCCCTTCGTGCGGGTGCGCAGCAGCACGACGGCGACGAGCCCGCCGGCCCAGACGCACACCCCGATCAGGTGGATCGCGAGGGAGTTCACGGCGTTGGCGTGCTCGAGCGAGCCGGCGGCGTGGCCGGACAGTGCCAGGGGGAGCAGGGCGAAGAGGCCGAACACGGTGGCGACGGCGAGCGTCGTGACCCGGGTGGCGAACGCGGCGAGCACGGTCGCGATGAGGATCGCCGCCGCGGAGACCACGAGCGCCTGGCCGATCTCGACCTGGAACGCGAACAGCATGAAGTTGCGGGCGAACACCGGGCTGGTGAGCGGGACGCCGAGGGTGTTGGCGCCGGTCAGCACGACGGTGACGGCCGCGGCGAGGAACCAGATCGATCCGGTCGCCGCCGCCCAGCGCGTGGCACGGTGCTGCACGCTCGAGAGTGCCCGGTGGTCCTTCTTCTGCGCCGGCAGCGCGAACGCGGCGACGATGAGCAGGCCGACGGTCAGCGCCGCCATGGTGTCGTGCACCACGCGGGCGATCGGCAGGCCGTACTCGACCACGTCGCCGGCGGACACCAGCTGCTGGTTCGCGGTGAACGCTCCGGTGATCGTCAGGCCGAGGATCGAGCACGCGACCGCGAGCGGGATGGCGACGACCAGCACGGTCGCGACGGTGGACGTGCGCGCGGTGACGGGCGCGGATTCCGGCGCCGGGCCTCCAGGCTGGGTTGCGGGGGACGTGACGGTCATCAACCTTGTTCCAGGGACGCGTGCGTCCGCGAGACCGCGGACCCTCCATGGTAGGCGGGTCGGTCTGGAGGCGCGGTGTCAGTCCGCAGCGCGCGCTGCGGCCCGCCTCAGGCTCGCGCCGACGACCCCTGCAGGTCGCGGATCCGGCCCAGCTCGTCGAAGTCGACCGTGATGGTCCCGTCCGCCAACGTCAGCGTGCGCCCGTCCCAGGGGACACCGCGGAGCGACGCCCAGCTCCCCACAGCGCGGCGGTGGTCGTGCACCTCGGTCGTCTGCAGGCCCTCACCGAAGACCCGGACCATCCGAGGGACCGTCGGTGGCGCGAACAGCAGACCCTCGAACAGCACCCACAGGCGGGCACCTCCGCCGACGTGCCCGCCGAAGCCGAACCACGAACCCGTCGCCAGCCGTGCCGCGATCGACATGTCCCACGCGAACTCGTACCCGGCGTCTGCGGCGTCGGCCTGCCGGTGCTCGCCGAACGGGACCTCGCCCTGCACGAGTTCCGGGATGCCGAGCCGTTCGCCCAGCGCGCGGGTGGCGTTCGCGGCGGCGAGCACCGACGCGGGGTACTGCGACGGGTTCGCCCAGCCCCAGAGCCAGCTGCGCGGCCCCGGTGCGGCCGACCCCAGGAGCTGGATCCGGAACTCGCCCGGGTGCGGCCCGACGAACTGCAGGGTGCCGGCGGCGAGGTCGACGTTCCAGCGTTCGTGGTCGTCGTACAAGTCTGCGAGCTGCAGCTGCGCCTCCCAGGCCAGGAAGACCCCGTCGCTGACCAGATCGTCCATCCCCCGTGAGCGCGCCATGGGGGAACCCTACGCCGGGCGGTGTTCCCAGATCCCCTCGCTGCCGACGCCCACGAACCCGACGGCCTCGTTCACGTCGAGCATCGGGCGGTTCTCCTCGGCGTTGAACGTGATGATCGAGGGGTGCCCCGGGTGGTCGCGCTCGATCGTCTCGATCCCGACCACCTTGAGCAGCCACCCGAGCCGGTGGCCGCGGTGCTCACGCAGCACGAGGGTGTCCCACTGCATCGCAGCGCGCGCGGGATCGTCCGGCACCGCCACCTGCGTGAAGCCGGCCAGGATGCCGCTCGGGACGTGCTCGACCGCGACGGTGAGCATAGTGCGCGGTGCCCGGGCGAGCTCGTCCTCGTGAGCGCGCAGCCGTTCGGGGGTCCAGACGTCCTCGGGTTCGTCCATGTCGCCGGACGGCGCATCGGTGCTCATCCGGGTCTCGAGCAGCGCGATGCCCTCGAGCCACTCGTCGGGGGTCCGGCCCGTCCAGGCGTGCACCGCGTAGTCCGGTCCGGCAGCGGCCGACGCCCGGTCGTGCAGCTCGCGCACGACGGAGTGGTCGGTGGGCAGTGGCAGCCGGCTGATCCGGTTCACCTGCCCGAACCGCCAGCCGCGGCCGGTCAGGAACCGGACCCCCGCTTCGTCCTCGGGCACGGCACCGAATCCCGTCGGCGCCTGCACGTACCCGGGCCCGGACGCCGAACCCACCTGGCGGGACACGGCGTACGTCTTGCACTGCGTGCGTCCCTCGGCTCGGGCGATGCCCTCGAGGTGGTCGGCGAGGAGTGTCCCGACCCCGCGACGCAGGTGCTCGGGCGCGACACCGACGGCCAGCCAGCAGTTGCTCGTGCCCGGTTCCTGCTTGGTGTCGTACGACCCGGCGGCGACCGTCGCGCCGGTCTCGTCGCGCACCGCGAACAGGCGGCTCGGAGCTCCTGGCTCGTGGCACATCGGCAGGTACTCGTCCGGTACCCACACGAGTTCACGGAGCCCGTGCACCGCGACCTCGGCGGCGTCGGACACGGCGAGCCACTCGCGGAACGCCTGCACGGTCCCCGGGTCGTCGTCCATCGTGGCGGGGACCACGAGTTCGTGGACGGTGTACGCGGTCATGTCGGTTCCTCCCGGCGGTGCGACGCCGCCCGGCTCCGGACAGCCTCGCAGCATATCGGCGGGGGTCCGCTGCCGCTAGGCTGCACGGCGTGCTGCTCTCCGATCGCGACATCACCGCCCAGCTCGCCGAGGGCCGGATCGGTCTCGACCCCCACGACGCCTCGCTCGTCCAGCCGTCGAGCATCGACGTCCGGCTCGACAAGTTCTTCCGGCTGTTCGACAACCACAAGTACCCGCACATCGACCCGGCGGTCGACCAGCCCGACCTGACCCGGCTGGTCGAGACCGACCCGGACGAGGCGTTCGTGCTGCACCCCGGCGAGTTCGTGCTCGGCTCGACGTACGAGGTCGTCACGTTGCCCGACGACATCGCCGCACGGCTCGAGGGCAAGAGCTCGCTCGGACGCCTCGGCCTGCTGACCCACTCGACCGCGGGGTTCATCGACCCCGGGTTCTCCGGCCACGTGACGCTCGAGCTGTCGAACGTCGCGACGCTGCCGATCAAGCTCTGGCCCGGCATGAAGATCGGGCAGCTGTGCTTCTTCCAGCTGTCCAGTCCCGCCGACAAGCCGTACGGCTCGGCCGAGTACCAGTCGCGGTACCAGGGCCAGCGCGGGCCGACCCCGTCCCGCTCGGCGCAGAACTTCCACCGCGCGGACGTCTCAGCGCGCCCCTGACCGCGGTCCACCGACCCGGAACGACGTCATCGACGTCGTGCGACTTCGATGACGTCGTTCCGAGTCGACACCGCCACGTCATCCAGCGGACGAAATGTCGCATGCTGTGTATCGTTGCAGCATGTCCGCAGTCCCTCCACGTCCGATGCCGACGGTGTCGGCGGCCGCGCTCATCCGTGACGCCCGTGACCGCGCCGAACTGACGCAGGTGCAGCTCGCCCGGCGGGCCGGTGTCACGCAGAGTGTCATCAGCACGTACGAGAACGGCCGACGCGAACCCTCGCTCGCCGCACTCCAGCGCATGCTCCGGGCCGCGGGCTTCACCACGTCGATCGACCTGCTACCGGTCGAGGACCCACCGCCGCTGCGCGAACGCGTCGCCGCAGCACGGCACGACCTCGTCGCCGTCGTGGAGCGGTTCGGCGGCCGCAACCCACGGTTGTTCGGCAGCGTCGCCCGCGGGGAGGACGGCCCGGGCAGCGACGTCGACCTGATGATCGACGTCGACGCCGGGCTCGGCATCTTCGCGCTCATGCGCATCCAGGACGGCGCCGAGCGACTGCTCGGTGTGCGCGTCGACGTCGTGGACGCCGCCGGCATGAGCCCCGAGGTCGTCCGACGCGCGGTGCCGCTGTGAGCCCGCAACCGGTGACCCCCCGGCTGGTCGGCGATCGACTCGACGACGTCATCGGCGCGTGCGAGGCCATCGGCCGGTACGTCGGCGACGAGCGGCTGCCCGAGGACCTGGTGCACGACGCCGTCCGGATGCGGCTGGTCGAGATCGGCGAGGCGGTCCGTGTCCTGCCGAGCACCGTCACCGCGAGCGAACCGGACATCCCGTGGTCGCGGGTGTCCGACCTCGGCGACCGGCTGACCCGGCGCTACTTCGACACCACCCGCGCGGTGGTGTTCGGCACGGCCCACACCGACGTGCCGCACCTGGCCGACGCGGCGCGGCGGTTGCGCGCGACCCGGCCCTGACCCGGCGGGTCGCGCGGGCACCGGACGTGCGTGCACGGCGGACGGGAGGCACGGATCACGACGTGCCCCGGGCCTCCCGTCCGACCGTGGCCGGCCCCACGACGACGCAAGACGGCCCCGTCTCGCCGAAGCGAGACGGGGCCGTCCGTGTGAGCAGGGGAGATCAGCCCTTCTTGGCGAGCTCCTCGAGGGTGTCGTTGCCCTTGTAGGCCTCGACCGCGTTGTCCTTCGTGACCAGGATCGGCGTCAGCTCGACGGCCGGGACGACCTTCGAACCGTTGTCGTTGTTCTTGTCCTTGGTCGTCTTCGGGGTCTTGCCGTCGGCGAGGTCGGACACCAGGTCGATGGCCGCCTGGGCCTCTTCGGTGGTGTTCTTGTAGATCGTCGAGTACTGCGTGCCCTTCATGATGAGCGGGATCGAAGCGGTCTCCGAGTCCTGCCCGGTCACGACGGGGTTGTCCTTGCCGGCGGCCTTGGTCGCGGTGAGGATCGCACGGGCGAGGGTGTCGTTCGGCGACAGGACGCCGTCGAGCTTGGTGTCACCCGTGTAGTACTGGGCCAGCAGGTCGGTCATGCGCGACTGGGCCTTCTGCGCGAGCCAGCCCTGCGTGTTCACCTTGGCGAACGTGGTCTGACCCGAGACGACCTTGAGCGTGCCGTCGTCGATCTTCGGCTGCAGGACGTCCATCGCACCGTTGAAGAACACGGTGGCGTTGGCGTCGTCCGGCGAACCGGCGAAGAGCTCGACGTTGTACGGTCCGTCGCCCTTCTTCTCCTCGAGGCCCTTGAGCAGTGCCTGGGCCTGCAGCTGGCCGACCTTGAAGTTGTTGAACGCGACGTAGTAGTCGACGTTCTTCGTGTTCAGGATGTTGCGGTCCCAGGCGATGACGGTCGTGCCCTGGGCCTTGGCGGCCTTGACCTGCGAGCCGAGCTGCGAACCGTCGGCAGCGCCGATGATGATCGCCTTCGCACCCTTGGTGACCATGCCCGAGATCTGCGACTGCTGGTCGGGGACCGGGTTGCCGGCGTTGGCGTACTGGATGTCGGCCTTGAAGCCGGCGTCCTCGATCGACTTCTTGAACGCGGCGCCCGCGAGCACCCAGTTCTGCGAGGTCTTGGCCGGCAGGGCGACGCCGATGAGGTCGCCCTTCTTGATGGACGAGCCGGAGCCGTCGCCCGAGTCGGAGGTGCCACGAGCCGAGCAGCCGCTGAGGGCCAGGCCCGCGACGAGTGCCAGACCGATGCCGGCGATGAGCTTCTTGCGCATGAGAGTGCTTTCTCTTCGTTGAGGTGGTGGTGCTGTGAGGGGAAGGGTTGGACTAGGGGAGGGTGATCTTGTCGGGCTGGTCCTCGATCGAGCGCGGCTGCTGCTGGGCCGCGGGGACCTCGGCTGCGTCCTTGCGCTGGAACTGCCGCATCATGCCGCCGATGAGCGACGGGCGGCCCTGCGACTTCGAGTAGACGTCGAAGGCGACGGCGATGAGGAGCACGAGACCACGGATGATCTGGACCTTGTTGGACTCGATGCCCATCAGCTGCAGACCGTTCGACAGCAGCGCCATCACGAGGCCACCGATGATGGAGCCGGAGATGGTGCCGATGCCACCGGCGACCGCTGCGCCACCGACGAACACGGCGGCGATCGCGTCGAGCTCCCAGCCGGTGCCGTCCGCGGGGCCCGAGGCGTTCGAGTAGCCGACGAACACCATGCCGGCGATCGCGGCGAGGACCGACATGTTCGCCATGACGAAGAAGTTCACCTTGCGGGCGCTGACGCCGGACAGGACGGCGGCGCTGGAGTTGCCACCGACCGCGTAGACCTGGCGACCGAAGATCGTGTTCTTCGTGATGAAGCCGTAGACGATGGTCAGGACACCGAGGATGATCGCGACGATCGGGATCGACGTGCCGACCGGGCCAGCGCCGAACAGGTACGTGGCGACGAGGGTGACGGCGACCAGGATGCCGGTGCGGACGACGGAGACCCACAGCGGCGGGACCTCGGCCTGCATCTTGCGGCGACGGGCACGACCGCGGACCTCGACGATGATCAGGACGGCGATGGTCACCGCGCCGATCAGCAGCGTGCCGTTCGAGAACCCGAAGTCGGGGCCGAAGTCACCGAGGAAGCCGGAGCCGATGGTGTTGTAGCCGTCCGGCGTCGGGACCGAGGTGGACGCACCGATGATCTGGTTCGCACCGCGGAAGATGAGCTGGCCGGCCAGGGTCACGATGAAGGCCGGGACCTTCACGAACGCCACCCAGAAACCCTGCCAGGCACCGACGAGCGCGCCGACGACCAGGCCGAGCACGATCGCCAGCCAGACCGGGAAGTGCCAGACGGACATCGACTGGGCGACGATGATGCCGACGAACGCCGCCACCGAACCGACCGACAGGTCGATGTGGCCCGCGATGATCACCATGACCATCCCCAGCGCGAGGATGAGGATGTAGGAGTACTGCAGGAACAGGTTGATCACGTTGGTGGGCTCGAGGATGAGCCCGTCCGTGGTGAACCAGAAGAAGATGACGATCGCGACGAGGGCGATGATCATGCCGTACTGGCCGATCGAGTTGCCCTTGCCGAAGAGCAGTTTCAGGTTGTTCATGAGACGGGAGCGCCCTTCCGCGCGGAGGTCATGCTGCGCATGAGCGTTTCTGGATCGGCCTGGTCCGCGGGGACGTCGGCCGTGATCTGGCCCTCGAAGATCGTGTAGATGCGATCGGAGAGGCCGAGGAGTTCGGGGAGCTCGGAGGAGATCAGGATGATGCCCTTCCCCTGTGCTGCGAGCTGCTGGATGATGCCGTAGATCTCGAACTTCGCGCCCACGTCGATGCCACGGGTCGGTTCGTCGAGGATCAGGATGTCCGGGTCGGTGAACATCCACTTGGACAGGACGACCTTCTGCTGGTTCCCGCCGGAGAGCTTCCCGACGTTCTCCTCGACGCTCGGCACCTTGGTGCGGAGCATCTTCCGGTACTTCTCGGCGACGTCGTACTCCTCGATGGAGTCGACGACGCCGCCCTTCGAGATCTTCTGCAGGTCCGCGGAGACGGTGGACCGCTTGACGGTGTCGAGCAGGTTGAGGCCGAGGGCCTTGCGGTCCTCGGAGACGTAGCCCATGCCGTTCTGGATCGCCTGCTGGACGTTCGTGACCTTGATCTCGTGGCCGTCCTTGATGATCTCGCCACCGAGCCAGGTGCCGTAGGAGCGACCGAACAGGCTCATCGCGAGCTCGGTGCGGCCGGCGCCCATCAGACCCGCGAAGCCGACGATCTCGCCACGCTTGACGTGGAAGTTCGAGCCCTTGCAGACCAGGCGGCTGGCGTCGAGCGGGTGCTGCACGGTCCAGTCGCGGACCTCGAAGAAGGTCTCGCCGATCTTCGGGGTGCGGTCCGGGAACCGGCTCTCGAGCGACCGGCCGACCATGCCGCGGATGATGCGGTCCTCGTTGACGCCGTCGCCCTTGACGTTCAGCGTCTCGATGGTCTTGCCGTCACGGATGATCGTGATCTCGTCGGCGATCTGCTCGATCTCGTTGAGCTTGTGGCTGATGATGATGCTCGAGATGCCCTTGGCCTTCAGCCCGACGATCAGGTCGAGCAGGTGCTGCGAGTCGTTCTCGTTCAGGGCCGCGGTCGGCTCGTCGAGGATGAGGAGCTTGACGTCCTTGTGCAGGGCCTTCGCGATCTCGACCAGCTGCTGCTTGCCGACACCGATGTTCTTGATCTGGGTGTCCGGGTCGTCGGCCAGGCCGACGCGGGCGAGCAGGTCCTGCGCGCGGAGCTGGGCGCTCGTCCAGTCGATCACGCCGAACTTGCCGGGCTCGTTGCCGAGGAACAGGTTCTCGGTGATCGAGAGCTCCGGGATCAGCGCGAGCTCCTGGTGGATGATAACGATGCCGGCCTGCTCGGACTGCTTGATGTCCTTGAAGCGGACCTCTTCGCCCTCGTAGACGATCTCGCCGTCGTAGGTGCCGTAGGGGTAGACGCCCGACAGGACCTTCATCAGGGTCGACTTGCCGGCGCCGTTCTCGCCGCAGATCGCGTGGATCTCGCCGGCGCGGACGTTGAGGGACACCTCGGAGAGCGCCTTGACACCAGGGAACTCCTTGGTGATCGAGCGCATCTCGAGGATGGTCTCGGGTGCGGTGATCGACCGGGTCTCGAGGCCGGTGTCGATCGGGGTTGACGCCACAGTGCATCTCCTTCTGCCGCTGCGATGCGGCAGTTGTTCGGGTGGTTCTGCTGCGGCAGCGAATGGGCGCAGGTGGCCTGCGTGGACTTCGTTGTCGCGTCCGGTGCCCCGCTGGTGTGACGCTCATGTGAACGGTCACATCGGCTGGACGGAGGTAATTTACGCACAGCCCCGGTGCGGCTGTCAATTCGGATTGGTCGCGTTTTCGTAACGGCCTGCGTGATCCCGCACGAACGTCCCCCGGACGGGAGGCACGGTGCCGGTCCGACCCGCGTCCTGCGGATCGACGGTGGTCGCGTCAACGACCGCGCGGGGCTCCCGTGGACGCGCGCACGACGAGCTGCGGGACGATGTCGATCGGTCGCAGGAGCTCGTCGTCGCCGGGCAGGAGCAGGTCGACGCAGCGTCGCCCGAGTTCGGCGAAGTCGACCTGCACCGTGGTGAGCGGCGGCCAGAAGTGCTTCGCCTCGGGGATGTCGTCGTAGCCGACCACCGACAGGTCGCCCGGCACGTCGAGCCCGTAGGAGCGCGCCGCGTGCATGACGCCCAGGGCCATCTGGTCGTTCGAGCAGAACACCGCCGTGCAGTCCCGCCACCGCAGGAGTTCTCGGCCGGCGTGGTAGCCGAAGTCCGCCGTCCAGTCGCCCAGGATCGGTGGGACGACGGACATGTCGCGGTCCGACATGGCGCGCAGGAAGCCCTGCATGCGGGCGTCCGCCTCGATCCAGTCCTGCGGGCCGGCGATGTGCCGGATGTACTCGTGACCCAGGTCGAGCAGGTGCTCGGTAGCGAGCCGCGCGCCCTCCATCTGGTCGACCCACAGGGCCGTCGGGTCCTCGCCGACACTGGCCCGCATCGTCACGTACGGCGTGCGGATGCCGAGTTCCTCGATCAGGTCGAACACCCGCTGCTGGGGTGCGATGACGACGATGCCCTCGACGTCCAGGTCGAGCAGGTGCCCGAGCCCCTCACGCACGGCGGTGTCGGTCGCCTCGGCGATGTTCGCCGTCGTCACCGAGTACCCGCGCAGCATCGCCGCGTCCTCGATCGCCTGCAGTGCGACCGCCGGGCCGTAGTGGGCGCGCCGGGCGGTCAGGACGCCGATCGTGTGGGTCCGGCTCGTGACGAGGGCCCGCGCCGCACGGTTCGGCCGGTACTGCAGCTGCTCCATCGCCGCCAGCACCTTGTCGCGTGTGGCGTCGCGGATGGCGTCGGAGTTGTTCAGCACCCGCGACACGGTCTGGTGGGAGACGCCCGCGATCCGTGCGACGTCACGGATGCTGGGCGAACGCGGTTGCTGTGCCCGCGATGACGCCATTGCTGCTCGTTTCCGCCCGGGGCCGTGGCACGTCGATGTGCACGTTCACATTCCGGGCCAGATCATTATGCACGTCCGGCGGATCGACGCCACCTGAACGTCCTCGAGGCTGCGGCCCGGCGGCGTGCCGGGCCATAGCCTCGCTGCGCCCTCGCGGCGCGTCAGAGCCAGTTGCGCTTGCGGAAGATCGCCCACAGCACACCCATCAGGGCGAGCATGCCGAGGATCGCGACCGGGTAGCCGTACCGCCAGTGCAGCTCGGGCATGTGGTCGAAGTTCATCCCGTAGACACCGGCGATCAGCCCGGGGGCGAACAGGATCGCCGCCCACGACGAGATCTTCTTGACCTCCTCGCCCTGACGGTGCGCGGCGCGGGCGAGCTGCCGGCTCTCCTCGCCCTGCGCCAGGCTCGCGCTGGTCATCCGCCGCATCGCCTCGTTCTGCTCCTGCGACACCAGGGTCGCGTGCAGTGTCAGGGCGTTCTCGAGCAGGGACCGGAACGAGTCCACCCGCTCCGTCACGCGCAGGGCGTGGTCGAGCACGTTGCGCAGTCGGTGCTGCACCTCGTCGTCGACGCCGTACTTGTCGGCCCCGCGGAGCAGGCCCTTCACCATCGCGGGCACCGGCTTCGTGGCGCGCTGGAAGGACAGCACCTCGCTGAGCAGCTGGTAGATGCGCTTCGAGACACCGGGGTCGACCTGCCCGGCGAAGAGCTGGTCCTCGATGGCGTCGATGCCGTCCTGCAGCACCTCGACCACCGGGGCGTAGCCGTCCACGACCTCGTCGAGCACCGCGGCGGTCACGGCCTCGGAGCCCAGCGCCAGGAACTCGGGGTCGGCCTCGACCTGGGCACGGAGCGCCGCGAGGTCGGGGCGCTCGGCGTGCCGGACGCTCACCACGAACCGGTCGCCGACGAACAGGTGCACCTCGCCGAACTCGACCGTGCCCGCGGCGCGGTCGAACCAGGCCGGACGGAGCACCAGGAAGAGCGTGTCGCCGTACCGCTCGAGCTTCGCGCGCTGGTGCCCCTTGCGGGCGTCCTCCACCGCGTTCTCGTGCAGGTCGAACTCGGTCGCGACGGCGTCGAGTTCCTTCGGGTCCGGGCGGAGGAGTCCGATCCACGCCAGGTCGCACCGTGCGACCTCGTGGCGTGCGCCGAGCGACAGGGTCGACGGAGACTCGATGCGACGTCCTTCGACGTAGATCGCGTTGTCGATCATTGCCATGCGCGTGCTCCTCGTGGTCGGGAGCAGGCAGGCGCGATGCCGCGGGCGGGCCGCAGCGGGCGGAGGAGATCTAGGACACGGGCGCGGCGGCGAGGGGGAGGGGCTGCCGGCCCGCGCGAGGATGGTCACCCGACATCGCGCCTCACCTGCCCTTCTCCTGGTCGTGCGGCCGCGGTGCGCAGCCTCGTGGCCACAACCGTGGCCGACGTCCGACCCTACTCCGGACGCACGAGGGAGCCAAACGCTCGGCCGCGCTCGACCGAGGCTCGGCCTGGACGACGGTTCTCGTGCTCGCGGGCACGAGGAGTGTCGCTGAGCCCGAGTCCCGGCCCAGGCGGCCGCCCGGGGTCAGCGGGTGATGTGCAGGCCCGCGGCCTCGAGCTCGGTCAGCTGCCAGCCCAGCCAGGGGCTCCAGCCGAACGGCGCACCGGCGACGGCGGCCCGCAGCGAGTCCTCGGAGACCCAGGCGTACTCGGCGACCTCGTCGTCCGCGGGGGCGGGCAGGTCGTCGGTGACGGCGCGGAACACCGGGCAGACCTCGTTCTCGACGATGCCCGAGGCGTCGACCGCGCGGTACCGGAAGTCCGGCAGCACGAGCTCGACGTCGCGCACGGTGATGCCGAGTTCGCGCGATGCCCGGCGGGCGATGGCGTCCTCGAACGACTCGTCGGGGCCGGGGTGCCCGCAGAACGTGTTCGTCCAGACACCGGGCCACGTCTTCTTCGACAGGGCGCGACGGGTCACCAGGACGTCCCCGTCGGTGTTGCGGACGTGGCACGAGAAGGCCAGGTGGAGGGGCGTGTGGTCTGTGTGCACCGTGAACTTGTCCGCTGTGCCGATCGGGGTACGGTCGTCGGCCAGCAGGACCACGGTTTCCGGGAAAGCGCTCATCTGCACCGATAGGTTAGGCCAATGAGCGAGGAAGCGGCCACCGTGGCGCACATCGACCTCGCGCTCGTCGACGACTGTCTCGAGCGCTTCTTCGTCGTGTCCTCGGCTCGTGCCGCGCGCTACGGCCGTCCGTCCGAGGAACTCTGGCGGGTGCTCCGCAAGGCGAGCCTGGGCGGCAAGCGCTTCCGACCGCGCATGGTCCTGACCGCGTACCTCGGCCTCGGCGGGGACGACGTGCACGCTGCCGCGCACGTCGCCGCGGCCTACGAACTCCTGCACACCGCGCTGGTCGTGCACGACGACGTCATCGACCGTGACTGGGCGCGCCGCGGCCAGCCGAACGTCGCGGGCTCCTACCGCGACGCCGGCACCACCGGTGGGCTGCCGCTGCCGACCGCCGAGCACCGCGGGATGAGCGCCGCCGTGATCGCGGGAGACCTCGCGCTCTCCGGCGCACCGCGGTTCATCGAGTCCTCTGGTGTGACGGGCGAGCGTCGTGGGCGTCTGCTCGAACTGCTCGACGAAGCCGTGTTCGCCAGCGCCGCCGGTGAGATGACCGACGTCGACCTGGCCCTGGGCGTGATGCCGACGGTGGACGAGGTCCTGGCGATGGAACGGGCGAAGACGAGCGTGTACTCGTTCGAGGCACCGCTGCAGTCCGGTGCCGTGCTCGCCGGCGCGCCCGAGACGGTCGTCACCGCGCTCGGCGCCTTCGGCCGCGAGATCGGCATCGCCTACCAGATCGTCGACGACCTGCTCGGGGTGTTCGGCGACGAGACGACCACCGGCAAGAGCGTGCTGGGGGACCTGCGCGAGGGCAAGCGGACCATGCTCATCGCCTACGCGGCCACGACGGACTGCTGGCCGGACATCGCGCCCTACCTGGGTGACCCGGACCTGACCGAGGAACGCGCGGCCGAACTCCGTGCGACCCTGGTCACCTGCGGCGCCCGTGCCGCAGCCGAGTCCCGGATCGCCGACCACGTCGCACTCGCCCGTGCCGAGCTCTCCGGACTGCCGTACGACCTCGCCGACCGCCTGGAGGGCCTCGTGACCGAACTCGTGGAGCGCGCCCGGTGACGACCGACACCACCCGGACCGGCAGTGCGCCGTCCGGTCGGCTCCCCCTGTACGACGCCACGGCCGAGGCAGCGTCGAGCGTCGTCATCGACCGCTACTCGACGTCGTTCGGCCTGGCGAGCCGGTTGCTCGCCAAGGACACCCGCGAGCACATCCGCAACGTCTACGCGCTGGTGCGCGTCGCCGACGAGGTCGTCGATGGTCCCGCGACCGAGGCGGGGCTCGACCCCGACCTGGCACGGACGGTCCTCGACGAGCTCGAGGCCGACACCGAGCGCGCGATCGCCCTCGGTTTCTCGGTGAACCCCGTCGTGCACGCGTTCGCCCGGAGTGCACGGGTCACGGGCTTCGGCGCGGAGCTCACCAAGCCGTTCTTCGCGTCGATGCGGATGGACCTGGAGCGCACCGAGCACGACGACGCCTCGTTCGCTGCGTACGTGTACGGCTCGGCCGAGGTCGTGGGGCTGATGTGCCTGCGTGCGTTCGTGTACCGCGCCGGCCGCCCGACCTTCGACCAGGCCGAGCTCGTCGCCGGGGCGCGTGCGCTCGGCGCCGCGTTCCAGAAGGTGAACTTCCTGCGTGACCTGCACGCCGACTTCGAGGTGCTCGGTCGGTCGTACTTCCCGGGCGTCGACATCCGGTCGTTCGACGAAGCCACCAAGGACCGCCTGGTTGCCGACGTGCAGTCCGACCTCGACCACGCGGCCCGGACGATCCGGCTGCTGCCGGCCGACGCCCGGAACGCCGTCGGACTCGCGCACGCCCTGTTCCAGGAACTCAACGACCGCATCGCCCGCACGCCGGCGACGCGCCTGGTGACGACGCGCGTGCGCGTCCCGAACCCGGTGAAGGCACGCCTGGCCGCACAGGTGCTCGCCGGACGCGCCCCCGTGCGGTCGAAGGTGGCCACACGTCGGCCAGGAGGCACGTCATGACCCCGCCCCGCGCCTCCCGTCCGACGGCCGTCGCCGCCACCACCCGGCGCAAGGTGCCCGCCCGACGCGCCGTCGTGATCGGCGGCGGCATCAGCGGACTGGCGTCCGCGGCGCTGCTCGCGCGGGACGGCTTCGCCGTGACCGTGCTCGAGCAGCGGTCGCAGCTCGGCGGCCGTGCCGGTTCGTGGGAGCGCGACGGCTTCCGGTTCGACACCGGGCCGTCGTGGTACCTCATGCCCGAGGTGTTCGACCACTTCTTCCAGCTGCTCGGCACCTCGGCCGACGCCGAACTCGACCTCGTGAAACTCGACCCCGGGTACCGCGTCTACAGCGAGGGCAACGACGAACCGATCGACCTGCGCGCCGACGCCGAGGCGAACATCGCGCTGTTCGAGTCCGTCGAGCCCGGAGCCGGCAAGCGGATCCGGAAGTACCTCGCCTCGGCCGAGGACACCTACGCGATGGCGATCCGCCGGTTCCTGTACACGACGTTCCAGGACCTCACGAAGCTCGCCGCCCCCGACGTGCTCCGTCGCCTGCCGAAGCTCGCCCGGCTCCTGCTGCAGCCACTGTCGTCCCGCGCTGCCTCGGCGGTCAAGGACCGGCGGCTCTGGCAGATCCTGGGCTACCCCGCGGTCTTCCTGGGCACGAGCCCGTACGCCGCACCGAGCATGTACCACCTGATGAGCCACCTCGACCTCGCCGACGGAGTGCTCTACCCGAAGGGCGGCATCACCGAGGTGATCGCCGCGGTCGAGCGGGTTGCCCGTGCCGAGGGCACGAAGATCATCGCCGGTGCGAAGGTCGAACGGATCGTCGTCGAGGACGGCGTCGCCACCGGGGTCGTGCACCGCGACCGCGACGGCGTGCAGCACACGGCTCCGGCCGACCTGGTCGTGAGCGCCGCCGACCTGCAGCACACCGAGATGCAGCTGCTCGACCGCGAGCACCGCACCCACGGTGCTGAGCACTGGAAGACCCGCGACCCCGGACCGAGCGCGGTGCTCGTCTACCTCGGCATCGACGGACCGACGCCCGGCCTGCTGCACCACACCCTGGTGTTCACCGAGGACTGGAAGGCGAACTTCGGCGCGATCTTCGGCAAGGACCGGCACGTCCCCGACCCCGCGTCGATCTACGTCTGCGCGCCGTCGGAGACCGACCCGTCCGTCGCGCCCCGCGGCTCGAGCAACCTCTTCATCCTGGTGCCCCTGCCCGCCGACCTGTCCATCGGCAAGGGCGGGATCGACGGTGCCGGCGACTACGAGGTCGAGCAGATCGCCGACCGCGCCATCGACGTCGTCGCCGAGCGCTCGGGCGTCCCCGACCTGCGGGACCGCATCCGGGTCCGTCGGACGATCGGCCCGCGCGACTTCGCCGACGACCTCAACGCGTGGAACGGGTCGATGCTCGGCCCAGCGCACACGCTCAAGCAGAGTGCGTTCTTCCGCGAGAAGAACGCATCGGCCAAGGTCGAGGGCCTGTACTACGCCGGGGCGTCCACGATCCCGGGCATCGGTCTGCCGATGTGCCTGATCAGCGCCGAGGTCCTGCTCAAGCGGATCCACGGCGACACGAGCACCGAACCGCTGCCGACGCCGCTCGGCACCCCGCGGAACCAGTCCGGCACCGTCTGATGCCCGGGCTGTACCTCGCCGGCCTGGTCGTGTCGCTGATCGGCATGACCGTGCTCGACGCCCGCTTCCGGCTGTTCTTCTGGCGAGCTCCCTGGCGTGCGGCTGCGGTGATGGTCGTCGGGGTCGCGTTCTTCATGGTGTGGGACGTCGCCGGGGTCGCGTACGGCATCTTCTTCATCGGCCCGCAGCACCTGCTGACCGGGGTGCTCCTCGCCCCCGAGGTCCCGCTCGAGGAGCTCTTCTTCCTGCTGCTGCTCTGCTACTCGACGATGGACCTGGTCGGCTTCGTCCGGCCCGTCGTGCAGCGGTCACTCGGACGGCGGCGCCCGTGACCGGCTCCGGCGCGTACGCCCTCCTGGCTCTGCCGTTCTTCGCCGTCGTGGCGGTGGTGGCGGTCGCCGCCGGCATCGTGGCCGCGCGCCGTGCACGAGCGGCGGGACGCGCACCGGGGCCCGGGCGTCGGGTCGCACTGGTCACGTCGCTCGTCGCCGGGATCGCGCTGCTCGTGATGACGATCGTGTTCGACAACGTCATCGTGACCCTGCGCATCGTCGCCTACGACCCCTCGCTCATCAGCGGGGCGAAGATCGGGGCGATCCCGGTCGAGGACCTCGCGTACGCGATGGCGGCGATCGTGCTGCTGCCGAGCCTGTGGGTCCTGTTCGACCGGACGGGCCCGCGCGACCCGGCCGCCGCGCGCCCCGCGCCCGACCCGACCACCGCGCGCCCCGCGCCCGACCCGACCACCGCACCACCGGAGGACACCCCGTGAACGCCAGCACCGCCTCCAGGCCGTCGACCCTGCGCGCCCTGTTCGTGTCCTCACGCCCGATCAGCTGGGTGAACACCGCCTACCCGTTCGGTGCCGCGTACCTGCTCAGCAGCGGGGTCGGCGTCGAGGGCGGCGGTGGGTTCTCGCTCGTCGCGTTCCTGGTCGGCGTCGTGTACTTCCTGGTGCCCTACAACCTGGCGATGTACGGCATCAACGACGTCTTCGACTACGAGTCCGACCTGCGCAACCCGCGCAAGGGCGGCGTCGAGGGGGCGCTGCTCGACAAGAGCGTCCACCGCACCACGCTCTGGGCCGTCGTCGTCACGAACGTGCCGTTCCTGGTCGCGCTCGTCGTGCTCGGAGCGGTGAGCGGGAACGGGCCGTGGTCGTGGCTCGTCCTCGCGATCAGCGTCTTCGCGGTCATCGCGTACTCGGCGCCGGGGCTGCGGTTCAAGGAGAAGCCGTTCCTCGACTCCCTGACCTCGTCGACCCACTTCGTCTCGCCCGCGATCTACGGCCTGGCGCTCGCCGGACCGCACTGGACCGGCCAGCTCGTCGCCGTCTGCATCGCGTTCTTCCTGTGGGGGGTCGCCTCGCACGCGTTCGGCGCGGTGCAGGACGTCCTGGCCGACCGGGCCGGCGGCATCGGGTCCGTCGCGACCGTCATCGGTGCGCGGGCGACCGTGCGACTCGCGTTCGTCGCGTACCTCGTCGCCGGCGTCGCGCTGCTCTTCTCGGCGTTCCCCGGACCGATCGCCGCCGTCGTCGTGATCCCGTACGCGCTCAACGTGCTGCCGTGGTGGAACATCACGGACCAGGGCGCCGAGGCCGCGAACGCCGGGTGGAAGCGGTTCCTCTGGATCAACTACTTGGCGGGGTTCATCGTGACGATGGCGCTCATCGCCTACGCCTTCACGCACTGAGCGCCCGGGTCGCGCTGGTCGCGGTCGGGCTCCGTCGGCGTCCCGTCGAGGTTCCGAAATCTCGGCATCTCGACGTCGCCCGGCGCGATCCGTGGAACCTCGGCGCCGCGCACGCGGCATGTCGTGGAACCTCGGCGCCCGGCGCCCGCCGCGCGCGGCACCGACGCCGCCCGGCGCGCGCAGCACTGACAGACTGGACGGACGCGTCACGGGAGTCGTGACGCGGCAGCCACGAAGGAGTGCACGCATGACGGTCCGGATCATCCACGTCGGTCTCGGAGGGTGGGGCGGCAACTGGGCCCGCACCGCCATCCCAGAGGTCTCCGAAGTGGAGGTGGTCGGGATCGTCGACCCGGTGCCGGCGACGCTGACCGCCGTGCAGCAGGACCTCGGGCTGCCCGCGTCCGCTGCGTTCGCGTCCCTGACCGAGGCGCTCGCCGGGGTCGAGGCCGACGCCGTCGTCATCACCGCCCCCGCCGTCACCCACGTGCCGCTCGCGCTCGAGGCCCTCGACGCCGGCAAGCACGTCCTGGTCGAGAAGCCGTTCGCCAACACCACGGACGAGGCCGTCACCGCCGTGCGCCGTGCCGAGGAGCTCGGCCTCGTGCTGCAGGTCAGCCAGAACTACCGCTGGTACCCGGCACCGCGCGCCGTGCAGGACCTGCTCGCTGCGAACACCGTGGGCGAGCTCTCCGCGATCAACGTCGACTTCCGGCAGTGGGACAACGACCTGGCGTTCGAGGAACACCCGCACTACAAGTTCCCCCACGCCATGATCAACGACATGGCCATCCACCACTTCGACCTGCTGCGGATGGTCACCGGGCAGGAGGCCGTCCGGGTCTTCGCCAAGGCGACCTTCCCGTCGTACAGCAAGTACCAGGACGAAGCCATCGCCTCGATGCTCATCGAGCTCGATGGTGGGCTGGTCGTCAGCTACCGCGGCAGCTGGCTGAGCCGCGGCCCCCGCACGGCGTGGGCCGGCGAGTGGAGCATCCAGGGCGAGGACGGCGAACTCTGGTTCACCAGCCGCGACGGAGCGCCGAACGCGGTCGACGGCGACGTGGTCACCCTCCGCCGCACCCAGGACGACGAGGCCGAGCCCGTCGAGCTGCCCGTGCTCGAGCACACCGACCGCCAGGGCGGGCTGCAGGCCTTCGCCCGTTCGGTCGAGGGCGGTCCGGCACCGGCGACGAGCGGCCGCGACAACCTGCGCAGCCTCGCACTCATGGAGGCAGCCGGTCGTTCGGCTGCCAGCGGCCAGCCCGAGGACGTCGTCGTCCCGTCCTGAACGCCGTGACCGACGGACGGGAGGCCCGTGGCGGGCCCGCCACGGGCCTCCCGTCCGCCCAGGGGCCACGCCCACTGCCGCAGGAGCGACACCGAGCAGGAGGCCTCACCGCGGCCATCTGGGCGCGCCCCCGGCCCCACCGTGTAGAAACTGGGGAATGGCCAAGGACAGTCTCCCCGAGCTCGAACTCGCGAACGTCCGCACGCGTGAGCGCATGACCGACACCGTCACCGAGCTCAAGCGCCGTGCGAACCTCCCGGCGCGGGCACGGCTCGCAGCCGCGAAGACCCGCCAGCGCTGGCACCGTGACCCCACGCCCCTCGTGGCGATGGGCATCACCGGTCTCACCGGGATCGCGGCGATCATCACCGGCATCGCGATCCGCAACCGCCCCGCCGGCCACCTGGCGACGCCTCCGGCGAGTTCGGCCTTCACCGCGTTGCTGCCGTTCGGCGCGCGCGGCGACGGCCCCTCGGCCAAGGAGCAGGCACAGTCCGGCCGCAAGGGTCGGAAGGCCCGGGCGAAGGCCGCCGAGCAGGCGCTGGACCGTGACCCGGCCCACAAGGCCCGCGTGAAGCAGCAGACCGGCATCGCCGCGGTGCAGCGACGGGCGAACAAGAACCGCAAGGCCGCCGTGAAGCGGTCGAAGCAGGCCCTGAAGGCGCGGGGGTAGTCCGATGGCGCAGGAGCAGCACAAGCCGGACCCGGACGACTCCCGGAAGCCGGACAGTCCCACCGACCTCACCAAGCCCACGCTCGTCTACACGCTGAAGAAGACCCTGCGTGAGTTCTCCAGCGACCAGTGCACCGACCTCGCCGCGAGCCTGACGTACTACACGGTCCTCGCGCTCTTCCCCGGACTGCTGGCCGTCGTGTCGCTCCTGGGCTTGGTCGGGCAGGCCGACAACACGATCAAGACCTTGCTGCAGATCATCGGCAACATCGGGTCCGACCAGGTCGTGAGCCTGATCAAGGAGCCGCTCGAAGGTCTCGTCCGCTCGCCCGCCGCTCCCATCACGTTCATCGTCGGTGTCGTCGGTGCGCTCTGGTCGGCCTCCGGGTACGTCGGCGCCTTCGGCCGGGCGATGAACCGGATCTACAACGTCCGCGAGGGCCGGCCGATCTGGAAGCTCCGCCCGACCATGCTCGGCGTGACGCTCGTCACCGTCGTCCTGCTCGTGCTCGGTCTGCTCGTGCTCGTCTCCGGCCCCCTGGCGCGCAGCTTCGGTGACGTCATCGGCCTCGGAGACGTCGCCGCGACGGTGCTGTTGATCGTGCAGTGGCCGATCCTGCTGATCATCGCGATCGTCACCGTGGCAGTGCTCTACTACTGGTCGCCGAACGTCAAGCAGCCGAAGTTCACCTGGGTCAGCGGCGGATCGATCCTCGCGCTCCTCATCTGGATCATCGCGAGCGTCGGGTTCGGGTTCTACGTCGGCAACTTCTCGAACTACAACGCCACGTACGGCTCCCTCGGTGGGGTCATCGTGTTCCTGCTGTGGATCTGGATCACGAACAACGCGCTGCTGTTCGGTGCCGAGTTCGACGCCGAGCTCGAGCGCGGCCGGCAGCTGCAGGCCGGCATCCGTGCGGAGGAGGACATCCAGCTCCCCGAGCGCGACACCCGCCAGATCGAGAAGCAGGACGAGAAGCGGGCGCAGGACGTGCTCGAGGGGATCAGGATCCGGCAGGGCGCCGACGGCGACTGACCGAATCCGGTAAACTGGTGCAGCGGACCCGCCCCACTCTCGTGGATCAGGCGGGTCTAGCTGTTTCTCCGGGCACGTGCAACGGCGCACCGTTTCGGTCCAGGGGTCGCAGGTGCTGGTCGTACCAATCCCATCCGAACGCGTTGCGTGGGTGCCGATTGAGGTGGATGTTCACCGTGTACGCCACGAGGTCGGCGATCTGCGCCCACTGCGAACGACGGCTGTCATGTGCCACCGGGTCCTCGAGCACGCGGCGCGTCTACTCCAGGCGTCCGCGGGGGTCGGCGCGCTACGGTGCGACCGTGCCCGCCTTCCTCGACGGGCTGCCGTTCTGGCAGCTCGTCCTCGCGCTCTTCGTGATCGTGTTCTGCCGTGCGCAGGCCACGTACTGGGTCGCGCGTCTCGCAGTGACGGGTGCCTCGCGCTCCCGCTGGGGTCGTTGGCTGCACTCGCCGGCGGTCCGCCGCGGCTCAGTGCTCCTCGAACGCTGGGGCCTGCCGGTGGTGACGGTGAGCTTCGTGGTGGTCGGGCTGCAGACGGTGATGAACGCGGCCGCGGGGCTCGCCCGCGTGGCGTGGTGGCGGTACACGATCGCGATGGTGCCGGGGTGCGTCGCGTGGGCCTTCCTCTACGCCACCGTCGGGCTCGCGGTGTTCTGGGCGGTCGTCGCCGCGCTGGCCGGCTCGCCCTGGGGCATCGCGGCGGTGGCCGTCCTGGTGGTCGCGATGGTCGTCGCGGTGACGGTTCTCCACAGATCGCGGAACCGGACAGGAGGCCCGGCCCGGCTTCCGTAGGCTGGCCCACGTGACGACAGAACAGCTCCAGAACCGTCCGGTCGCCCTGGTCACCGGTGCCACCCGCGGCATCGGCCGCGCGATCGCGACCGACCTCGGTCGCACCCACCACGTGTTCGTCGGCGGGCGGAACGCCGAGGCAGTGGACGCCCTCGTCGCCGAGCTGCCGAGCGCCGTGCCGTTCGTCGGTGACCTCGGCGCGGGGGACCTGCCGCCGCTGCCCGACCGGCTCGACGTGCTCGCGCACTCCGCCGGTGTCGAGCAGGGCACGACCATCGCCGACACCCCGCGTGCCGTGTGGGAGCAGGTCTTCGCCACGAACCTGTTCGCGGTCGCCGAGCTCACCCGGGTGGCGCTGCCGGCACTCCGGGCGGCTCGGGGCATCGTCGTGCCGATCAACAGCGGTTCCGGGTTCCACTCCGGCCCCGGCGGTGGTGTGTACGCGGCGTCGAAGTTCGCACTGCGGGCCTTCGCCGATGCCCTGCGCGAAGAAGAACGGGCGAACGGCGTCCGGGTCTCGAGCGTGCACCCGGGCCGGACGGACTCGGACATGCAGCGGGCGCTGACCGAGAAGCTCGGCGAGGACTACGACACCGCGTACTACCTGGCGCCGGAGGACGTGGCCGCCGCCGTCCGGACGGTCGTCGACCTGCCGGAGCGCGGCACCGTCGAGTCGCTCGCGATCCGACCGACCCGACGGCGCTGACAGCGGGCTACGACAGCTCGATGCGCGCGTCGAGCTCGAGTCGGTCGAGGAACGTCTCGTCGTGGCTGACCACGACGAGCGCGCCGCGGTAGGCCCGCAGCGCGTCGACGAGCTGGTCGACGCTCGTCAGGTCGAGGTCGTTCGTCGGCTCGTCGAGCACCAGCAACTGCGGCGGCGGGTCGGCCAGCACCAGGCTCGCCAACGCCACCCGGAAGCGCTCCCCGCCGGACAGCGCCCCGGCGAGCCGGTCGACGGTGTCGCCGCGCACCAGGAACTTCGCGAGGCGGTTCCGCACCTCGGCGACGGCGACGTGCGGGGCGTCCCGTCGCACGTTGTCGAGCACCGTGGCGGAGTCGTCGAGGGTGTCCTTCCGCTGCGGCAGGTACGCGATCCGCTCGACGTGGGCGACGGCACCGGTGTCGGGGAGCGGGTGCTCCCGGGCCTCCGGCGCACCGACGAGCTGTTCGAGCAGGGTGGACTTGCCGACGCCGTTGTCCCCGGTGACGGCGATCCGCTCCGGCCCCTGCACGATCACGTCCCGCCCGCGAACCGTGACGGTCGCGATCTGCCGTGACGCCGGCACGTCCGGGTCGGGCAGGGTCACGTGGATGGACTCGTCGTCGCGCAGCCGGAGCTGTGCCTCCCGCTTCGTCTCGAGGGCAGCGGCCTCGTCGTCCGCGTACCCGACGCGCAGTCGGCCGGCGGTCTGCTCGCCCTTCTTCCGCAGCTCGTTCGCGTAGCCCTTCGGCATGTTCTCGACGGCCTTCACCCCGGCGCGCGCTCGCCGGGCGATCTTCGTCTCGGCCTCGATGCGCTGCCGCTTCTCGGTGCGGTGTCGCTGTTCGGCGACCCGGACCTCCCGTTCGACGGCCGCCTGCTGCACGGCCACGTGCTCCTCGAACGCACTGAACGTCCCGCCGAACACGGTCATCGCACCGGCGCGGAGCTCGCACGTCTCGTCGACGTGCTCGAGGAGCTCCCGGTCGTGACTGACCACCACGAGGGTGCCGCGCCAGTCGTCGACCAGGTCGAGCAGGAGCCCTCGTGCCCGACGGTCGAGGTTGTTCGTCGGTTCGTCGAGGAACGCGATCGGACGGCCGCGCAACCGCACCCCGGCGACGGCGACGAGCACGGACTGCCCGCCGGACAGCGTCGACACCGGGCGTTCCAGGTCGGCGCCGTCGAGTCCGACGCTCGCGATCGCGGCGGCGGCCCGTTCCTCGAGGTCCCACTCGTCGCCGACCGCCTCGAAGTGCTCGGGGGACGCGTCACCGGACAGGACGGCCCGGAGTGCGGTGAGCGTCGACCGGATGCCGAGCAGGTCGGCGACGGCGTCGTCGATCCCCGTTGCGAGGCGCTGCGGCAGGTGGTCGACGGGGCCGGACGTCGAGATGGTACCCGACGTGGGGTGGAGCCGACCGGTCGCGAGCCGGACCAGCGTGGACTTGCCGGCCCCGTTCCTCCCGACCAGGCCGGTCCGGCCACGCCCGAAGGCGGCGGTGAGGTGGTCGAGCGCGACGGTGCCGTCGGGCCAGGCGAAGGTGACGTCGTGCAGGACGACGGATGGACTGCTGGGCATGGGGATGCCTCCCGGTGTCGATGCTGGGCGCACGACACCGAACCCACCGCTGTGCGGTGGAGCGCCCGACGGGGCGCGCGATCACGGTGTCAGCGCGTGGGCTGAGCAGAACCGGTGATCGACAGCAATCCGTCTTCTTCCGTCGGGGACCCCCGTGTCCGCCATCCGTGCCGCCGGTCGGTCTCCCGCCCCGGGGGCCTCGTGATGACGACGAGGTGCCTCCCACGGTAATCCCGGCCACGGGGACGCGCAAGGGATGACAGGCTGGGGGCATGCCGGAGAACCTGTTGCCGAACCCGTCGACGAACCCCGAGACCCTGCTGCGCGCCGAACCCGAGGTGACCGCGGCACTCGCCGCCGACGCCCCCGTCGCCAGCGTGGTGGTGTCGCACCCGTCGTCGAGCCTGGCGTGGGCCCTGCTCGCCGACGAGGCCTGGGAGCGTGGCGCGGCGCTCGAGTCGTACGCCTACGCCCGTGTCGGGTACCACCGCGGGCTCGACGCCCTGCGCAAGGCCGGGTGGCGCGGTGCCGGTCCGGTGCCGTGGTCGCACGAGCCGAACCGGGGCGTGCTCCGTGCCCTGTTCGCGCTGCGCCGTGCGGCCGAGGCGATCGACGAGCCCGGCGAGCCCGAGCGCCTGACCGACTTCCTGAACGCGAGCGACCCCGAGGCCCTGCGCGCCCTGACCGCCGGCGCGTAGCGCGGCGCGCGGCGCGCGGCCGACGACTCGCGCCCCGTGGCGGTCATCGCGCCCCGAAGAGACGGGGCGCGATGACGCCAGCGGGGCGCGGACGAGCCGGACGCAGGCCGCCGCGCCCTACGCCAGCGCCACGCTCCAACTGAACGCCTGCGGCCAGAGCTGGTGTTCGGGCAGCACGTCGAGGCCGCACGCGCGGGAGCCGAGCCCGTGCTGTGCCGCGTCGAGGTACAGGTACAGGTGGTCCGACGTCGGCAGCTCGTACGGGTGTTCGGCGCGGTCGATCTGCTGCGCGGTCCACGGCGACAGGGTGAAGCCCGCACGGTGCGACCCCACGGTCGACACCGTGAACGGCCCGACGGACAACGAGCGCAGCGCAGGCCGGTGCCCGGTCTCCTGCGGCCGCGAGTACTCGACCCCGAGCGACCGCACCGGAGCGGTGAACCGACCGACCCGGGCAGCGTGCGACGAGTCGGCGTACGACTCGAGCGGTCCGGTGCCGAACCACGTGGCCGTCTCGTCGGCCAACCCGGCCGGCAGGTCGAACCGCACCCCGATCCGCGGCCAGGTGACGTCCCACGCCCCGAACGGCACCGCGTCGGTCTGCAGCACGAGCCCGTCGGACGTCAGGGTCCAGCGGTGCGTGACCTCGAGGCCCCACCCGCTGTTCGCCGCCGCCACCCGCACCCGCTGTTCCAGGCCGGAGTCGGTCCGTGCCACCGACACCAGGCGGTGGCTCAGCCGGTCCAGTCCACGGTCCCGCCAGCGCGAGGCCGACGGGGGAGCGTCCGGGTCACCGACACCGTGCGTCAGCACCGGGTCCGCCGTCTCGTAGCCGCCCTGCGACGCCAAGCGGTCGTTGTCGGTCGGGGCGCGCCAGAGCTCCAGGCGGGGTCCTGCGACCTCGTGTCCCTTCCAGGACACCAGGTCGCCGCGGTCCGAGAACGTCCCGTCGCCGAGACGGTCGCCGTCCCACCCCTGCCGGGAGGCCCGTGGTGCGTCCGCCACACGGCTCGCGACGAGCCGCTGGGTGCGTGCGACGACGTGGCCGGTGTCCGCCCACGCGGTCGGGCCCGCCAGTTCGGCGGTCAGGTCGAGCCAGAGTTCGTCGCCGGGTGCGAGTTCGGCGGTGGCCGCGTCGAGCACCTCGGACGGCACCGGGACGGTCGCCGACTCGCGGGCGGCCACCACACCGGCGGCGAACCGACCGGAGGCCTCGACGACGCCGTTCCGCGACAGGGTCCAGCAGAACCGCAGCCCGGCGGTCGAGGCCGAGTGGTACCGGTTCTCGACCAGGATCGTGGTGTCCGACACCGCCAGGCGGATCGGCGCGACCACGGCCGCGAACTCGGCGAGCCCCGGGGTCGGGGAGTCGTCGGGCAGCACCAGGCCGTCCATCACGAAGTTGCCGTCGTGCACGACCTCGTGGAAGTCGCCGCCGTAGGCGTAGTAGTCCTGGCCGGACGCCGTCTGCGCCAGGAGTCCGTGGTCGCGCCACTCCCACACGAACCCGCCGTGCAGGCGCGGGTACCGGTCGACCAGGGCCTCGTACTCGGCGATCTGGCCGGGGCCGTTGCCCATCGCGTGGACGTACTCGCAGTGGATGAACGGCTTCGAGCGCTGCCGTGCGGCCTCGGCCGGGCCGCAGCCGAGCAGGGGCGTCGGGGTGCCGCCACCGATGGACTCGGTCTCCTGCAGCGACGGGTACATCCGCGAGTACACGTCGGTGTACTCGCCCGTGTAGTCGCCCTCGTAGTGCACGGGCCGCTCGGCGTCGCGGTCGTGCACCCACTGGGACATCGCCGCCAGGTTCCGGCCGGTGCCGGACTCGTTGCCGAGCGACCACATCACGATGGACGGGTGGTTCTTGTCCCGCTCGACGGTCCGTGCGACGCGGTCGAGGTAGGCGTCCGCCCAGGCCGGGTCGTCCGACGGGTTGCCGACCCAGCCGGTGAAGATGAACCCGTGGGTCTCGAGGTCGGTCTCGAGGATCACCCAGAAGCCGAGCTCGTCGGCGAGGTCCAGCACGCGGGGGTGCGGCGGGTAGTGCGAGGTGCGGATCGCGTTGACGTTGTTGCGCTTCATGAGCGCCATGTCCGCGCGGGCGTGCTCCTCGTCGAAGACGCGGCCGCGGACGGGGTGGGTCTCGTGGCGGTTCACGCCGTGGAACACCACGCGCTCGCCGTTCACCAGGAACCGGTCGCCCTCGATCGACACGGTGCGGAAGCCGAGCCGCAACGAGACGGTCTCACCACCGGCGGCACCGCCGGCGTCGGTGCCGGTCGACACCGTCGCGTCGTACAGCTTCGGCAGCTCCGCGCTCCACGGCTCGACGCCCTCGACCTCGATCGGCGTGACCTCGTCGGCCGTCGCCCACGTCACGTCGACGCCGAGGTCGGGCACCGCGAACCGCACCGGGAAGCCAGCGTCCAGCGTCGGGAACGTGATGGTCCCGCTGCCGGTCGCCGGGCGTCCGGACGCAGCGGTCCCGGCCGTCGCGGCACTGCCCAACGTGGGCGCCCAGGAAGCCCTGACGAACACGTCGTCGATCGGCGCCGTCGGACGGGCGAGCAGCGTGACGTCGCGGAAGATCCCCGGCAGCCACCACTGGTCCTGGTCCTCCAGGTACGAGGCCGCCGACCACTGGTGCACCCGCACGGCCAGGTCGTTCGACCCCGGACGGAGCAGCTGCGTGACGTCGAACTCGGTCGCCAGGCGGGACCCGGTCGACCAGCCCACGAGCGTGCCGTTCAGCCACACCCGGAAGTGCGACTCGACCCCGTCGAACCGCAGCAGCACCCGACCGGCGGCCGCGAACGACGCCGGCAGCTCGAACGTGCGCCGGTGATCGCCGGTGGGGTTCTCGTCCGGCGGGTGTGGCGGGTCGATCGGGAACGGGTACTGCAGGTTCGTGTAGCTCGGCGACCCGTGCCCGTGCAGCACCCAGTGCGACGGCACCGGGAGCTCGCCCCACGCGGGGTCGTCCTCCACGGCGGCGTCGGTCGCGAACGCGTCGGACACCGATGCGACCGGCGACCACCGGAAGCGCCAGTCGCCGTTCAGTGACAGCGAGGGTGCGTCGGTGTGGAGCGCGGCCCGCGGAGGGAGCCGTGATGCCGAACCCGGCGAGGTCGAGTGGAGGTCGTCGAGTGCGGAGTTGGTCAACCCTTGACCGATCCTTCCGTGAGGCCCCCGCGCCAGAAGCGCTGCAGGACGATGATGGCGATGACGAGCGGGATGACCGAGACGAGCACCCCGCCGGTGGTGAGCTGGTAGAACTCCGGCAGGCGGTCGACCTGCGAGCGCCAGTTGTTCAACCCCAGTGTGATCGGGTACAGCTTCTGGTCTGCCAGCATGATGAGCGGCAGGAAGAAGTTGTTCCAGATGCCGACGACCTGGAACAGGAACACGGTCACCAGGGCCGGGGTCATCTGCCGGAGCACGACGGTGTGGAAGATCCGGAGCTCGCTGGCACCGTCGATGCGTGCTTGTTCGAGCAGCGTGGTGTCCACCGACGCCGCTGCGTACACCCGGCACAGGAACAGGCCGAACGGGGAGACGAGGCTCGGGATGAGCACGCTCCAGTACGTGTCGGTCAGGCCCAGCGTCGAGAACAGCAGGAACAGCGGCAGCGCCGTCGCGGTCCCGGGCACGAGCACTCCGCCGAGGATCGTGCCGAACACGAACTGCCGACCCTTGAAGTCGTACTTCGCCAGGGCGTACCCGCCGGCCGCGGCGAAGTAGGTCGCCAGGACCGCACCGACGCCGGAGTACAGGATGCTGTTCGCGATCCACCGGACGAAGATGCCGCCGTCGTAGGTGAACACCTGCTGCAGGTTGCTCCACAGTGCGAACTCGCCGCCGAACCAGAACCCGTTCGTCGAGAACAGCGCGCCGGTCGTCTTCGTCGCGGCGATGACGACCCAGTACAGCGGGACGAGGAAGTACAGCGCGACGATGACGAGGATGCCCGTCACGACGATCTGCGAGCGCGGGGACCGGTCGAGCTTGCGGCGCTGGTGCGCCGAGATCGACGTGGTGTCCACAGGGACGGCGGTCTTCGCCGTGGCCGGCGCTTCGATGGCTTCGCTGGTCATGCGTCCGCCCCCTTCGTTCCGTTCTGCAGACCGGACCTGGCCTGGAGGCCCGGTGCGGCTTGGGAAGTACCGGTGCTGCCCGCCGCAGCGCGCGTCTGGAGCGCGGTACGGGCCTCCAGGCCGTCACGCTTGGCGCGCTTGCGCCGGTCGCGTTCGTCCTTCGGCGCGCGGTTCGTCAACGCGAGGAACGCGAACGACAGGATGAACGCGGCCAGCGCGATGATGACCGCCTGCGCACTCGCGACGCCGTACTCGTTGAACGCGAACGCGTTCGTGTACGCGGCGTAGTTCGGCGTGTACTCGGTGTCGATCGCCGGGGCGACCGTGGACAGGATCTGCGGCTCGGCGAAGAGCTGCAGCGTGCCGATGATCGAGAACACCGTGGTGAGCACCAGGGCCGGCGCGATGAGCGGGATCTGGATCCGCCACGCGACCTGGAACGGGCCGGCACCGTCCATCTTGGCGGCCTCGTAGACCTCGCCGGGGATCGACTTCAGCTGGGCCACGATGATGAGCATGTTGTAGCCCGTGTAGGTCCACGTGACGATGTTCGCGATCGACCACAGCACGCTGTTCGCGCCGAGGAAGTCCGGCTGCAGCCCCATCGACTGCAGCAGCGACACGATCGGCGACAGGCCGGGCACGTACAGGAACGACCACAGGATCGTCGCGATGACGCCGGGGACGCCGTACGGCATGAAGTAGATCGCCCGGAAGAAGCCCGGCCAGCGGGCGCTCGCCGACTCGAGCAGCAGCGCCAGGATCGTGCAGGCGATGATCATCACCGGGACCTGCACGATGCCGAAGAGCAGCATGCGGCCGATCGAGGCGACGAAGCCGGAGTCCTGCAGGGCGATCGCGTAGTTGTCGAAGCCGGCGAACTTGCCGACGACGCCGTCCTCGCCGAACAGGCCCTCGCGGTCGACGGTCGTGAACGACTGGAACAGGGCGCTGATGATCGGGATGATGAACGTCAGCAGGAACAGTGCCAGGAACGGCGCGAGCAGGATCCACGGGGCACGCTTCTGCGCACTCGTGGCCTTCGTGCTCGTGCGGAAGGCGGGTCGCGTGCTGGTCTGCTGGCTCATCGTGCCGTCCTGACGCTGAGGCCCTTGTCCTTGAAGGACTGGACGATCTCCCGCTGCGCGAGTTCCACCGCGTCGGAGAGCTTGAGGCCGGAGGTGAGCTTGCGGCGGAACTGGTTCTGCAGGCTCGTGAACGCCGACTGGGTCACGGGGGACCACGACCAGTCGATGTTCTGTTCCTTCGAGGCCGGCACGAAGACGTCCTCGTTGTAGTTCTGGCCGGAGAACCACTTCGACGGCTGCTCACGCTGCTTGCCGATGTAGTCGACCGCGGGCGACCAGCCGATGCCGCAGTGCTTGATCATCGCGTCGATGCCCTCCTTCGAGGTGGTCATCCACGTGATGAACTCGAGCGCCTCCCTCGGGTGCTTCGCGTTCGCCAGGACCGCCGCCGTCGAACCACCGATGGCGCTCGAGCCGAAGCCGTCGGCGCCCCACTTCTGCATCGGGGCGACCTTCCACTTGCCCTCGCCGCCCTGCACGGACTCGATCAGGGCGTCACCCCAGCTCGCGCTCGTGACCGCGGCGATCTTGCCGCTCGCGGCCGAGGCGTACCAGCCGGGGGAGTACGCACCGGCACTGGTGTCGACGAGCTTGTCGTCGATGACCCCGTCGAAGAAGTCCGCGACCATCAGGGTCTTGTCGTCGGTCATGTCGACGACCCACTCGTCACCGTCGACCTTGAACCAGCGGGCGCCGGCCTGCTGCGCGTACGCGGCGAACGGCGACGCGTCCGAGACCGGGAACACCTCGAGGTAGTTCTGCTTGCCCGTCTTCCGGACCTTCTCGGCCAGGTCGCGCCACTCGTCCCACGTCGTCGGGGGCTCGCCGCCGGCCTGCTCGAGCAGGGCGGTCTGGTAGTAGAAGCCCATGGGGCCGGTGTCCTGCGGGATGCCGTAGATGCCGTCGACGAACGACACCTGCGCCCACGCCGCCTCGTCGTACTTCGACTCGAAGTCCTTCGCGCCGTAGCGGGCGAGGTCGACGAGACCGTTGGCGAGCATGAACTCGGGGATCTGCCGGAGCTCGACCTGACCGATGTCCGGACCGCCGCCGGCCGCCAGCGCGGAGTACATCTTCTGGTACCCGCCGCTGTTGCCACCGGGGATCCAGTTCGCCGACACCTGGATGTTCGGGTGCGTCTTGTTCCAGACGTCGCAGACCTTCTGCAGGTCCTTCAACCAGGCCCAGTAGGTGAGCTGGACGGTCTCGCCCGACGCGGCGGCCGGCACGAGGGCGGCCTTGTTCACGTTGGTGGAACCGGGGACCGCGCAGCCGGCGAGCAGCCCTGCCGCCGCCGTGCCGATGCCGAAGCCCAGGAGTTGTCGTCTGGAGATGGGTCGTGGTCGTGGCGTCATTGCCGCACTCCGGTTCGTCGTCGATTCGGGGTCCAGGTCAGCCAACCACAAAACCGAGCGTCGTTGCAGATTCGCGCCTGGGTGTTCGCTCCCGACTGTGGACGCCCGGTGGCGGCGAGGTGGAGTGTGGTCGCACGTGAGAGCGCCGGGGCTCATCGGCTCCGGCAACCGTCCGAGAGGAGCTGCCATGACGTCGACCAACGCGACGAGCGAACTGCACCGGATCCTGGGAGAGCGACTGGAGGGCGGCGGCACCTGGGCCTGGGCCTACGCCGACGTCTCCGGCAACGTCGAGGATCCCCGACGACAGGCGGCGCTCAAGCTCCGCGGTGTCGAGGAGGGGCTCCGGGCACAGGGTGCGTCCGACGAGGTCGTCGACGCCGTCGCCACCGAGTTCGAGCAGGAGCCCGGCGTCCCCTCGCCCGTCACCCGGTACGTGCTCGTGCACGACGGCGAGGTCGTGCTGAGCGAGGTCCTGCCCGGGCCGCTGCACGGATCGGAGTCCGTCGGCGTCGGAGCCGTGCCCGACCTGGTGCCGCTCGTCGCCCACCGTCCCGTCGACCTGCCGTTCCTGGTGGTCCACGCCGGCAAGGAGGGCGGGGCCTTCCGCGCCTACCGCCTCGGGCACGCCCCGGTCGCGGCCGACGCGTCCGAGCAGCAGGTGGCAGGCCGGAACGACACCCTGCACTACGCCAAGGCCGGCACCGGGTGGAAGCAGCCGCACTGGCAGCAGCACACCGAGGAGATCTGGAAGCAGAACTCCTCGGAGACCGCTGCCGCCGTGGACGAGGCCGTTCGGACGATCCGCCCCGGACTCGTCGTCGTCGCCGGTGACGTCACCGCCCGCGAGCTGCTGGTGAAGGCACTCTCGTCCGAGACCCGTGCACTCGTCTCGGTGTTCCCGGGCGACCCGCGAGCCGACGCCGGTTCGAAGCAGGCGTTCGTCGAGCACGTCGAGACCGCACTCGCCCGCGTCGTCGCCACCCGCCGTCACGACCTCGAGGACTCGCTCCGCACGCACGTCGGGCGTGGCGACAACCAGGTCGTCACCGGCCTCGGACCCGTCGTCGAGGCGCTGCAGCAGGCCCAGGGTGCGACCGTTGCCCTCGACGCCGTGGCCATCGGCGACCGGACGCTGCTCGCGCTCGCCGGGGCGCCGTGGGTCGCCACCGCACCGGAGCAGGCCGCGGGGACGCCGGTCATCGGGGCGGTGCCGGCGGTGTGCGCGCTGGTGCGGGCCGCGGTGCTGACCGACGCCGAGCTCGTGCTCGTCAACGCCGCGTCGCTGCCCGGTGGCGCTCCCGCCGCCGCGCTGCTGCGCTGGCCCGTGGGCCCGGTCGTCCCCGCCTAGCGAGCCGCGCGCGTACCTTATCGAAACGGGCGTACCTGGTCAGTTCTTTCGACCAGGTACGCCCGTTCCTACAGTGCATCGCGCGGTTCAGTCGTGCGACCGGTCCGCGCGCGGGACCAGCGGCAGAGCCAGCAGCGGCAGCACGGCCACGATGCCGAACGACGCCGCGAACCCGAGCGCCGTCACCAACGCGCCGATGCCCGGGCCGACGGCGCTCGCCGCGATGAACTGCCCGGTGTTCTGCGTCCCGAGGGCCCGACCGGACCAGAACGGCCCGGCCGCCTCGGCGACCGACGTGTAGGCCAGCCCGTTGTCCGCCACGGTGACGCTCGTCGCGATCACCAGGAACACGGCGCCGGCAGCCAGGTGCGTGACGTCGACGAGCGCGAGGAGCCCCATCACGACGGCGGCGCTCACGACGACGATCCGCAGCGGTCCGACGCGTGAGCCGGCCCGGTCGCTCCACACCCCGACCAGGATCCGACCGATCGCCCCGACGAACTGCGACGCCCCGACGAGCAGCCCTGCCGCGGCCGTCGACCAGCCCAGTCCGACCAGCCACACCAGCCCGTAGGTCGACAGGGTGAACTGCGGCACCACGAGCAGGATCGACACCGCGTGGATCCGCCAGAGGAACCCGCTCGCCCGGTACGGGTTCGCGGTCGCGTCGGCCGGTGCCGTGTGCCGGGCCGGTCGTGGCGGGTTCTGGATGCCGATGGCGCAGAGCACCGCGAGCACGGCGCAGAGGACGATCGGCAGGACGAGGGCCGCGCGGATCCCGGACCCCTCGGCGAGCTGCGGCACGGTGACGGCCGCGAGCGTCACCCCGAGCGGCTGCGACATCTGCCGGATGCCCATCGCGAGCCCGCGCCGCTCCTTCGGGAACCACCCCACGACGACCCGGCCGCTCGCGGCGTTCGTCGACGCGCTCGTCATGCCGCCCAGCAGGAAGGCCAGCCCGAGCAGGACCGGGTCGCCCGCGGCGAGCCATGCCCCGACCACCGCGAGGGTCGTCAGCACGAGTCCGCCGGCGATCACGATCCGTTCGCCGATCCGGTCGGTGATGGCGCCCCAGGCGATGAGCGTCAGGACCATGCCGAACGTCGGTGCAGCGGCGAGCACGCCCGCCACGGTCAGGGACGTACCGTTCGCGTGCAGGTACGGGATGAGCAGAGCGGGAGCCGTCACCACCAGGGTCCCGGCGGCCTGCGCGGCGACCCCGAGCGCGAGCATCGTCCACGCTCGGCGGCCGATCGTGGTGGGCGTCGGGGGTGCGGCGGTCGCGGTCATCGTGGTGGCTCGCATCGTTTCATGTCGGAAGCAATTGGTATACCACAACGGTATACCATTCCGACGGTGTCCCCGCTAGAGTTGTTGGCCGTGACCGACACGACCGATGGAACCCCGGTGTCGCAGACGGCCCAGCTCTACGACAACCTGCGTGCCGCGATCCTGACGCTCGACATCGCGCCGGGTGAGCGCATCTCGGAGCGCGGTCTCGAAGCGCGGTTCCACGCCTCGCGGACCCCCGTCCGTGCCGCACTGTCGCGGCTCGAGCGCGAGGGCCTCATCCTGCACGAGGGGCGCTCGTGGACGGTCACTCCGATCGACCTCGACGAGATCGCCTCGCTCGCCGAACTCCGGGGCGTGCTCGAACCCGCCGCCACCCGACTCGCGGTCGAGCGGGCGAGCGCCGAACAGCTCGCCGAGGTCCGCGGGCACCTCGACGCCCTGCGCCCGACGCCCGACCAGGAAGCCGGCATCCGGATGGGCTCGACGTTCCACCTCGACCTGGCGGCGCTCGGCGGCAACCGGTTCATCACCGACGCGATCGCCGATGCCCTGACCCGTCTCGAGCGCACCCGGTGGATCGAGGTCCGCACGCCCGAGGCCCGCGACGCCGCGTGGGACGAGCACAGCGCCATCATCGACGCCGTGCGCGACGGCGACGCCGACCGTGCGGCCGGGCTCGTCGCAGCGCACGTCGCCGGGACGAACGACCGGTTGCTCGGTTGGATCGCGCAGGAGCGCCGCCGACTGCGCGGCGCGGGCATGACGATCGTCGGGGCGACCGAGCGCTGACGCGAACCGCGTGACCTGACGGCACGCGTGGAGCGTGGAGCGTGACCCGATCTGCCGGGCGAGCTGGGCACTGGACGCGACCGTGCTGGAGACGCGACCCGACAGCAGCTGTCGGTCCGCGCCTCCTAACCGGCGCCCGGTCGACGCCGAACGTGACCCGCTACGGGCGGTCCGCACGCTCCTCTGTCGCGTCGAGCTGGTCGAACGTCGAACCGCCGCCGTCGGTGCGCTCGAGCAGCGCGTCGCGCACCTCGGCCTCGTCGTGGCTCGCGCGGTTCGCCAGCTTGCTTCCGGATCGTGTCGCCTGTGACATGTCGGTGTCCTTCCCCTGCGTGTGGGCATCGTGGTGTGCGCGGGCATCCTGCCCGCCGGTGCGCTTCCTCACGGGACGTACTGAGGTCGTGACAGTGTCGCGCGGTCGCTCCGGCCGCCGCAAGGGCTTTCGTCACATGTGGAGAAGTGCCGTCACGGACCGTGCCTAGGATGGTGCGGCCGCGCCGCCCCGGTGCGCACCAGCGGACGTCGGACGGGAGGCACGGCTTGGCTGCACCACGTACCGCACCTCCCACGGTCTACGACGTCGCCAGTGCCGCGAACGTCTCGATCGCGACCGTCTCGCGCGTGCTCCGCACGCCGGACGCCGTCCGCGAGGGCACCCGGGACCGCGTCCAGGCGGCGATCCGCAGCCTCGGCTACGTCCCCTCCGGCAACGCCCGAGCCCTCGCCGGCAAGCGCACCGGCGTCGTCGGACTGCTGCTGCCCGGGTTCGACGTGGTACCCGACGAACGGCCGGACCTGGTCACCGACGGGGGCGTCCGCGTGGTCGACGACCGCCGCCACGTGACCCAGCCGTTCTCCTCGAACCTGTACTTCGACGAGGTCCTGCGCGGCGCCGAGACCGAGGCCTGGCAGCGCGGACTCGCGCTCATGGTCGCCGCCGGTCGGGGGTCGTCGCGCGACGTGATCGTCAACGACGTCGCCGGCCGGGTGGACGGCCTCGCCGTGCTCGCGCAGACCGTGCCGGACGACCTGCTCGAGCACGTCGCCCGTCGGATCCCGGTCGTGGTGCTCGCCGACGACCGGCGGTCGCACGGGTTCGACTCCGTGAGCGTGGACAACAGCGCCGGCATGCGGACGCTCGCATCGCACGTGATCGGGCGGCTCGGCATCCGGTCGCTCGCGTACGTCGCGGGCCCGATCGACTCGCCGGACGACATGGAGCGCTCGACGGGCTTCCGGTCGGCGTTGGCGGACCACGGGGTGCCGGCGTCGTCGGTCCGGGTGGTGCACGGCGACTTCGGCCGGGCGCGAGCGCGGGAGCTGGCGGCGACGCTGCTGGCGGACGAGGTGCCCCGGGCCATCGTGTGCTCGAACGACCAGTCGGCGCTCGGCGTGCTCGACGCCGCCACGGCCCGGGGCCTGCGCGTGCCCGAGGACGTCGTCGTCACCGGCTTCGACGGCATCGACGCCGGGCGCTTCTCGTCGCCGCGGCTCACCACCGTGCACCAGCCGATGGGGGAGCTCGGGCGTGCGGCGGTGCGGGCGATCGTCGACCGGCTGGACCACCGCGAGGGACCGCCGCGCGCCGTCCGGCTGCCGGTCGAGGTGCTGCTGCGCGAGAGCTGCCCGCCGGCGCTGTGACGAGCGGTGCTGCGAGCGGCGCGGCGAGCGGTGCTGCGAGCGGCGCGGCGGTGCGTCCGCACCGTGCGGCTTTGGTCATCGCGTGCGGCGTTGACCGCCCGGTGCGGGCCTGTAACCGCGCACGGAGCGGGCAGCCTCGCACCCGGCGACGGAACGCGCACCGTGCGCAGCGACCCCCGCTCCGACCCTCGCTCCGACCCTCGCTGCCGCCGCCCGCGCCTACGTACCACCCCGGCACGGAACCCCGGTGTTGCGCGACGCGATGTAAGCGCATACATTGACCCAGTACCGATTCGACACGGAGGTCGACCGAGCAATGACGCTTCCCCCACAGCGCACGCGCGGCAAGCGCGACCCCGGGACCCGCGCTCCCGGAACGCGCCCCGGCAGCACCCGACGACGCGGACGCCTCGTCGCGGCGATCGCCGGGCTCGCAGCCGTGGCCCTCATGGCCACCGGCTGCAGCATCCAGGTCCGGTCCGAACCCGATCCCACGATCGGCAAGGACACGATGCTCATCAACGCGGACCACGGCAACCCGCTGTTCGACCGCAACTTCAACCCGTACATCGCGAACGCCCGCACGGCCTCCAAGTGGATGTACGAGCCGCTCATCGAGATCAACCCCCTCGACGGCAAGGGCACCCCGTGGCTGGCCAGCAAGTGGAGCCAGCCGGACGCCAGCACGATCGACATGACGATCCGCCAGGGCGTCGAGTGGTCCGACGGCTCGCCGTTCTCGGCGAAGGACGTCGTCTTCACGTTCGACCTGCTGAAGAAGTTCCCGGCGATGGACGTCAAGGGCGCCTGGCAGCACATCAAGAGCATCGAGGTGGACGGCGACCACGTCGTCTTCCACCTGAAGAGCGACGACGTGCCGAGCCTGAACATCATCGGCGCGACGTACATCCTCGGTGAGCAGCACTGGGGCGGCGTGAAGGACCCCACGACGTTCCGCGACCCGAACCCGGTCGGCACCGGCCCGTTCGTGCTCGGCAACTACACCGACCAGCAGTACTCGATGGACAAGAACCCGACGTACTGGCAGGCCGACAAGATCGCCATCAAGCACCTCATCCTGCCGGCGACGAACACGCAGCTCGACACCGTCACCCGCGGCTACGACTGGGCGTACTCGTTCATCTCGGACGTCAAGGGCACCTGGGGCGCCGCGTCGAAGACGAACCAGTGGTGGTTCCCGGCCGGTGGCGTGATCGGCCTCATCCCGAACCTGACGAAGGCCCCGTACAACGACGTCAACGTCCGCAAGGGCATCTCGCTCGCGCTGAACCGTGACGACATCGCCGAGACCGCGTCCGAGGGCAACCTGGCGGCAGCGGGCCAGACCGGCCTGATCCTGCCGAACCAGGAGAAGTACCTCAACCCGGACATCCCGGACAAGGGCATGATCACGCAGGACGTCGACGCTGCGAAGGCCGCGTTCGCGAAGTCCGGCTGGACCGAGCAGGGCGGGAAGATCATGAAGGACGGCAAGCAGCTGTCCATCACCATCATGACCGCGAACGGCTACTCGGACTGGCTCCGTGCCGCGCAGGAGGTCCGTCGCGACCTGACGGCCATCGGCGTGAAGGTGACGATCCAGGCACCACAGCCCGCCGGCTACCAGCAGAACATCAACAACGGCACGTTCGACATGGCGATGGGCGGCATGGGCAACGGTGACGTCTACCAGGCGTTCAACTCCCTGCTCAGCAGCGACTTCTACCAGCCGGTCGGCAAGTCGACGGTGAACAACTACGAGCGCTACAAGAACGCCGACACCCAGAAGCTCCTCGACGAGTACAAGGCGACGACGGACACGGCGAAGCAGCAGGAGATCCTGAACCAGCTGCAGGAGATCGTCTACGACGAACTGCCCGTGATCGGCATGTACTACGGCGGGCTCTGGGGGCTGTTCAACACCGGCAAGTTCGTCGGTTGGCCCAGCGCCGAGGACCCGTACATGGCCCCGCAGAACTACGACTCCGCACCGCTGCTCATCTTCTCGAAGCTCCGGCTCCGGGACAGCGCAGCCGGCCAGGAGATCCTGAAGCAGCAAGAGGACCAGAAGTGAAGTACATCCTCCAGAAACTCGTCCTCTTCGTCCTGACCCTCTGGGCCGCGGTCACGCTGAACTTCGTGCTCCCGCGCCTCATGCCGGGCAGCCCGTCGGACGCCGCGCTGGCGAAGCTCAGCCAGAACGGCCCCGTCACCGAAGCCACCAAGAAGGCCATCGAGGCCCAGCTCGGCGTCCCCACGGGCAACCTGTGGGACCAGTACGTCAACTACCTGCACCAGGTCGTCACGCTCGACTTCGGGGTGAGCTACACGTTCTACCCGCAGCCGGTCGGCGACCTCGTGTCGAAGGCCCTGCCGTACACGCTCATCCTGGTCGGCGTCGTGACGATCCTCGCGTTCGTCCTCGGCACCCTGATCGGCGTCGCGGCGGCGTGGAAGCGCGGCACCTGGCTGGACTCGCTCCCGACGCTGTCGGGGTCGTTCATGTCGACGTTCCCGTACTTCTGGACCGCCCTGCTCCTGCTGTTCTTCCTCGGCTACGTGCTGCACTGGTTCCCGACCACGGGCGCCTACTCGGCGACCACCACCCCGGGGCTCAACGGAGCGTTCGCGGCCGATGCCCTGCAGCACGCGGTGCTGCCCGCGGTGACGATCCTCGTGACGAGCCTCGGCGGCTGGATCATCGGCATGCGCAACGCGATGATCAACACGCTCGGTGACGACTACGTGACCTTCGCCGAGGCGAACGGTCTGCGCGGCCGCACCGTGGCCGTCCGGTACGCGGCGCGGAACGCGATCCTGCCGAACCTGACCGGCTTCGGTCTGGCACTCGGTGGCGTGGTCGGCGGTTCGGTGCTGGTCGAGCAGGTCTTCGGCTACCCCGGCATCGGCTACCTGCTGTTCAACGCCGTCATCGGGCAGGACTACCCGCTGATGCAGGCCCTCTTCCTGATGATCACCGTGTCGGTGCTCATCGCCAACTTCATCGTGGACGTCATGTACGGCGTCCTGGACCCGAGGACGCGCCGATGACCAACAACGCCACTGTCGCTGTCCGGACCCAGGACACCGACGAACAACAGGCTCCTTCCAAGTGGAAGAGCATCGCCCGCCAGTTCGGCGTCGTCTGGTCGAACTCGAAGGCCCGGATCGGCATCATCATCCTCGCGGTGTTCGTGCTGGTCGCGATCTTCGCGCCGCTCCTGGCCCCGTACGGTGCCAGCCAGAACGGCTTCGCCCGGTCCGCCGACGCGACCGCCGACCACTGGATGGGCACCACCGCCGCCGGCGAGGACGTCCTGTCCCAGATCATCTACGGCGCACGGATCTCCGTGATGGTGGGTGCCGTCGCCGGCATCCTGTCGACGCTCGTCGCCGTGGCGATCGGCCTCAGCTGGGGCTACGTCCGCGGGTGGATCGGCGAGGTCATCGGCTTCATCGTGAACCTGTTCCTGGTCATCCCGGGCCTGCCCCTGATGATCGTCATCGCGGCGTACCTGCAGAACGGCGGCATCGCCGTCATCATCGCGGTGATCGTCGTCACCGGCTGGGCCTGGGGCGCTCGCGTCCTGCGCAGCCAGACGCAGTCCCTGCGTGGTCGCGACTTCGTGACGGCCGCGCAGTTCTCCGGTGACGGTGCGACCCGCATCGTGTTCCGCGAGATCCTGCCGAACATGACCTCGCTCATCGTCGGCTCGTTCTTCGGAGCGGCCACGAGCGCGATCCTGGCCGAGGCGGGCCTCGAGTTCCTCGGGCTCGGCGACTCGTCGATCGTCAGCTGGGGCACGATCCTCTACTGGGCGCAGAACTCCAACGCGCTGCTCACCGGCCAGTGGATCCTGCTCTTCGCCCCCGGCCTCTGCATCGCGCTGCTCGCGATGAGCCTCACCCTGATCAACTTCGGCGTCGACGCCGTGTCCAACCCGCGGCTGCGCGAAGGCGCGCGCCCGAAGCGCAAGGAGGCGACCGCATGAGCGGCTCGCGTACGACGCAACCAGCAGACGGCCTGGAGGCGCGGGACGGCGCCGCCACGGGCCTCCCGTCCGACGGTGGTGACGCCCAGAGCGTCCTGCTGGACGTCCGCGACCTGTCGGTCGTGTACGAATCGGCCGGCCAGACGGCCGTCCAGGCGGTCGACCACGTGTCGTTCAGCTTGCGGAAGGGCGAGTTCGTCGGCCTCGTCGGCGAGTCCGGTTCGGGCAAGTCGACGCTCGGCTACGCGCTGACGCGTCTGCAGAAGCCGCCGGCGCGGACGAACGGCGGCAGCATCGTCTTCAACGGTCACGACATCCGTGACCTCGACGAGGAAGCGCTCCGGCAGCAGCGCCAGGGCGGCTTCGCGATGGTGCTGCAGTCCGGCATGAACGCGCTCAACCCGGTGCGCACCGTCCGGAACCACTTCATCGACATCTTCAAGGCGCACGGCCACGTGTCGCGCGACCGGTGGGACGCCCGGATGAAGGAGCTCATCGAGAAGGTGAAGCTGCCGACGTCGATGCTCGCCCGGTTCCCCGGGGAGCTCTCCGGCGGCATGCGGCAGCGTGTCTCGATCGCCCTGGCCCTGTCGCTCGAACCGCAGCTCATGGTGTTCGACGAACCGACCACGGCACTCGACGTGCTCGTGCAGCACGCCGTCATGGACACGATCATCGAGCTGCAGCAGGCCGAGGGCTTCACGGCGATCCTGATCAGCCACGACCTCGGCATCGTGCTCGAGGCCACCGAGCGCGTGCTCGTCATGCACGAGGGCCGCATCGTCGAGGACGGCGGCTCGAAGGAGCTCCTGCGCAACCCGCAGGACGAGTACACGCAGATGCTGCTGTCGCACTACGCCGACCCGCGGGCCGAGATCGTGTCCCTGCCCGGGTTCCCGGACCGGTCGCAGCGTGCGACGTCCGGCGAGAAGCGGCAGGAGGCCACGTCGTCGTTCAGCACCGTCGGGTCGCGTGAGCGCTCGGCGGCGAAGAACCCGATCGTCGTCTCGAACATCGTGAAGACCTACCCGGCGCCGCGCCGCGGCGAGCAGCCCGTGCAGGCCGTGCGCGACGTGTCGTTCACCCTCGAGCCGGGGCAGTCGCTCGCCCTGGTCGGCCAGTCCGGTTCGGGCAAGTCGACCATCGCGAAGCTCCTGACCGGGGTCGAGAAGCCGACGACCGGCACCGTCCGGTTCGGCGACCTCGACGTCGCACGCCTGGGCAAGCGCGGCCTGCGGGACCTCCGCTCCGAGGTGCAGATGGTGTTCCAGGACCCGTACGCGGCGCTCAACCCGCTGCACACCGTGGAGTACACGCTGTCCCGCCCGATCGCGAACTACACGGACCTGACGGGGCAGGACGCCCGTCGCCGCGTGCTCGAGCTCCTCGAGACCGTGGGCCTGACCCCGGTCGAGCAGTTCGCGCAGAAGCTCCCGCACCAGCTCTCCGGTGGGCAGCGGCAGCGCGTCGTCATCGCCCGGGCACTCGCGTCCGACCCGCAGGTGATCATCGCCGACGAGCCGGTCTCGATGCTCGACGTGACGTTGCGCGCCGGCGTGCTCGCCCTGCTCGAGGACCTGCGCGAGCAGTGGGGCGTCTCGCTCCTCTACATCACGCACGACCTGCTCAGCGCGCGGCTCATCACCGACGACATCATGGTGCTCCACGAGGGTGCCGTGGTCGAGCGGGGACGGACCGCCGAGGTGCTGCAGAACCCGCAGGACCCGTACACGATCGCCCTGCTCGACGCCGTGCCGAACCCCCGACGCGCCCTCGCGGAGGGCCGGCTGTGACCACGCTGCACGACTTCCCGGCGGTGCCGGCGTTCGGCCACCTGCCGACGCCGGACGGTGTCGACGTCGTCGGCATCGACCTGCCGATCGGCCGCCTCACGGCGTACCGGATCGTGCCGTCCGGGGTGTCGAAGGGCGTCGTGCTCATCGTCCCGGGCTACACCGGCTCCAAGGAGGACTGGCGCACGTTCCTGCCACTCCTCCGCGACGCCGGGTGGTCGGCGGTGGCGATCAGCCGCCGTGGACAGGCCGACTCGGTCTCGCCCGACGACCGCACGGCGTACACGCTCGAGCAGGAGGCCGCCGACGTCGTCCGCGTCGCCGGACTGCTCGACGACGGCGCTCCGGTCCACCTCGTCGGCCACTCGCTCGGCGGCGTGATCGTCCGCGCCGCAGCGATCGCCTCGCCGACGTCGTTCCGCGACGTGACGATGTTCTGCTCCGGCCCGCACGGCTGGTCGTACCGCAAGGCCGCCGAGAAGACGATCGTCGCCGACACGTGCTCCAACCGTGCGCTGTTCGACGCGCAGAACCCGCTCTGGGCCGGCCGCCCCGACGCCGAACTCCCCGACGACGCCCGGATGGTCCGCGAACGCTTCGACCACACGAGCGTCCTCAGCGTCCTCGGCGGCGCGGCGATCCTCGAGGACCGCGCCGACACCACCGAGGAACTCCGCGCGACCGGACTGCCGGTGCTCGTGGCGCACGGCGTCTGGGACGGCGCCTGGCCGATCCCGTGGCAGGCGGACATGGCGTCGCGTCTCGGTGCGTCGTACGAGGTGATCGCCGAGAGCTACCACGGCCCCCAGATCGAGAACCCGCTCGGCACGGTCGCCGTCTTCGATGCGTTCATGAACGCCCACTGAAAGGACCCCGTCATCAGCACGCTCGACTTCCCGAAGGGCTTCCTCTGGGGCGCCGCCACCGCCGCGCACCAGATCGAGGGCAACAACGTCAACTCGAACTGGTGGGTGCACGAGCACGAGCCGGACACCACCATCGTCGAGCCGTCCGGCGACGCCGCGGACAGCTACCACCGCTACCGCGAGGACATCCGGATCGCCGCCGAGCTCGGCCTGAACTCGTACCGGTTCAGCATCGAGTGGGCGCGCATCGAGCCGGAACGCGGGTTCGTCAGCCGCGCCGAGATCGACCACTACCGCCGCATGGTCGACGCCTGCCACGAGTTCGGCATCGAGCCGATCGTCACGCTCATGCACTTCACGGTGCCCCGCTGGTTCGAACGCGACGGCTTCTGGCGCGCACCCGACGCTGCCGACCTGTTCGCCCGCTACACCGAAGCCGCGCTGCCCGTGGTGTCCGACGGGGTCCGGTACGTCTGCACGATCAACGAGCCGAACATCGCCGCGATGCTCGCCGGCGGCGAGGACGCGTCGAACCTCGTGGCCTACGGCCTGCCGAACCCGGACCTGGGCGTCGCCGACGCCCTGCTCGAGTCCCACAAGCGTTCGCGGGAGGTGCTCTCCCAGGTGGATGGCATCCAGAGCGGCTGGACCATCGCGACCCAGGCGTTCAAGTCCAACGGGGAGCCCGGCGCGGACGCGATGCTCCGCGAGTACGGGTACCCGCGCGACGACTGGTACCTCGAGAACGCCGCCGGCGACGACTTCCTCGGCGTGCAGGCGTACACCCGGACCTTCATCGGCGCTTCCGGTCCGTTGCCCGTGGCGGACGACGTCGAGACGACCCTCACCGGCTGGGAGTTCTACCCCGAGGCCTCGGCCGACGGGCTGCGCAGCGCGTGGGAGCTGTCCGGCGGTGTCCCGCTGATGATCACCGAGAACGGCATCGCCACCGCCGACGACACCCGTCGACAGGCGTACACGCAGGGCGCGCTCGAGGGCATCCACCGCTGCATCGACGACGGCATCGAGGTCCTCGGCTACCAGCACTGGTCGCTCCTGGACAACTACGAGTGGGCGTCCGGCTTCCGTCCGACCTTCGGCCTGGTGTCGTGGGACCCGGAGACCTTCGAGCGCACCCCGAAGCCGTCCGCGCACTGGTACGGGAAGGTCGCCCAGGCGAACGCCATCGAGACGGCGGAGTAGCCCGCCGGCTCGATCAGCTCCCCGAGTAGTAGTGCGCCAACTGCTCCGCGACCGCTCGGTCGCGGAGCAGTTCTGCGCGAGCGGTGGCGGTCGAGCCCTCGTCGTCCTCGGCGTTCACGTCGACGTCCAGGGCGAGCACGGACCGCACCGTGTCCAGGTCACCGGAGTCGACCGCGGCGATCAGCAGGGACGCGCCCCGTGAGCCGAGCGCCCTGGTGTCCGCACCCGCGGCGGCGAGCGAACGCACGATCGCGGCGTGGCCACCCCAGGCGGCGCGGACGATCGGGGTGTTGCCGTCGGTGTCCCGGGCCTCCAGGTCGGCGCCCGCAGCCACGAGCACGTCGATCGCCCGACGTGCGTCGCGGTCGATCGCCAGCGTCAGCGGCGTCCGCCCCTCGGTGTCGGTGAGCTGCAGCGACGCGCCGCGGCGCAGGAGTTCCTCGAGCATCTCGGGCCGGTCGAACCACGCGGCGGCGTGCAGCGGGGCGAAGCCCCAGCGCGGGTCGACGTCGTCGACGTCACTCGCGTCGTCCGCCAGGTGCAGTCCGCCCAGGTCGCCGTACGCGGCGGCACGCACCACCTCGGTGGCGTACTCGACCCAGCCGTCCGGCACCGGACCGTGCCAGCCGCGCGCTGGCCGTGCGTCGAGCTCCGTGTAGACGGACTCGGGCACGCTGCGGATCGCGACCCGGACGCCCCGGAAGCGGATCGCGACCTCGCCGACGGGGGAGACGAGCAGGCGGAGCTCCCACTGGTCGAGCTCGTGCAGGTACTCGAGCTCACCGCGCACGACGTGGGCGTCCCCGGCGAGCAGTGCCGCGGGGTCGGTGTGGGGTGGGTCCACCACCGCGTCGCGGAGTCGGAGCGTGACCCTGGCGTGGTTCCACCGGCGCCACAGGCCGTCGGGGGTGTCGAGCACCTCGTCGTTGCGGACGATGACCTCGGTGTGCACGACGACCGGGTCGGGGACGCCGTGGCCCGGCAGGTCGACCGCCGTCCCGGTGTCGTCGTCGTCCTCGTCGTCCGGGTGCGCGGGGTCCGGGTGCGCGAGATCCGGGTGCTCGACGTCCCATCGTGCGATGCGGGAGTCCGTCCACTTGACGGTCAGGAGTGCGGCGACGGCCGGGGGAGCGTCCTCGAGCACGCGGGCGACGTGTTCCCGCTGCCCGTCGAAGTCCTCGAGGGAGACGTAGCCCACGGACGGCCAGTTCACTCGACTCCATCGCACGGCCCGAGACTAGTTGACGCCACTTCCGAACTCGGCGTCATTCAACATGTTTGGCGTCGGTACCGGCACCGGGCGAGCGTGGTGGGATGCCATCGACCCACGTCCCGTCCGACTCCCGACCTCCCGCGACCCGTCCCCGCAGGAGAGCCTCCGGCGTCGTCGTCCTCGCCGCGGCGACGACCCTGCTGCTGTTCGCCGAAGCGACTGTGCGGCAGCCGGCCCACGCCGCCGGAGCATCGACGGCGACCGCTCGACCGACGATCCAGCCGATGTCGGCCAACGGTCTCTTCGCACCGGATCAACCGGTCACGTTCGCAGTCGGTGCCGCGGGGACACCGGCGCTCGCGGACGTGGGCTGGCGGATCACCGACGCCAGAGGCGTGCTCGTCGAAGCCGGCGACGCCGTCGTCGGTTCCTCCGGACGAGCGGAGATCCGTCCGACTCGACGTCTCAACGCGGGCACGTACCGCGTGACGGCGCACGGCCCCGCTCTGCCCGAGACGTCCTTCCGGTTCGTCCGGACGCCGGGCGTCGAGCACCGTGACGCCTTCTTCAACGTCACGATGAACGGCTCGCCCGGGCCGGTCGCCGCGGCGCTCCCGACACTCGACGGGCTGGGCGCCGCGGGCTTCCGCCAGGACCTGCAGTGGTCCACCGTCGAGAAGGTGCCGGGCGTGTTCGACTTCCGTAGCACTGATGCGCGAGTGGACCCCATCGTGCGCGACCGTGGCGTCGCTCCGCTGTTCGTCCTCGACTACGGTCACATGGCGTACACCGGCGGCGCGATGACCCCGCCGGACGTCTCGGACCCGGCGCAGACAGCAGCCTGGCGCCGGTTCGTGTCCGAGGCGGTGACGCACGTGCGCGACCGGTACCCGGACGCCGACCGCTCGTTCGAGATCTGGAACGAGTGGACGAACACCCACGGCACCCGTTCCGCCGACCCTGCCGCGTACATCGCGCTGTCACGGGTCACGGCCGCGACGATCAGGAGCGTCGACCCGGATGCACGGATCGTCGGGCCGGCCGAGAACGCCGTGTCGTCGGGCGAACTCCGCTGGCTCGACGAGTGGTTCCGGCTCGGTGGTGCCGACCACATCGATGCGATCAGCGTGCACCCGTACAACCAGCCGTACGCGCCGGAGCACTGTGTCGCGACGAACCCGTGCATCGAGAACGCGCTTCGTTGGCTCCGGGACAAAGCGGCGAAGTACCCCCGTGCGAACGGCGAACCGTTGCCGATCTGGATCACCGAGGTCGGATGGCCGACCCCGAACGGCAGGCCAGGCTGGGTCTCCGAGGACGATCAGGCGGCGTTCCTGGTCCGGACCCACGTGCTCGCCGCGCAGTACGGCGTCGAGCGGGTGTTCTCGTTCGAGATGGCCGCCCCGGACCAACCTGATCCGGACGGCAGTGCCAGGACCTTCGGGCTCGTCGACGCGCCGAGCCGCGCGTACGAGCCGAAGCCCGCTGCCGCTGCGTACGCGACGATGCAGCGCCAGCTCGCCGGCATGCGGTTCGCCGGCCAGTTCGTGACGGGTGCCGTGCGCGAAGCCCGGTTCGTCTCGGCCGACGGCACACGCTCGGTGCGGGTCGTGTGGCAGACCGCTGACCGCTTCGACGAACTGCCCATCAGTGTGGGTCTGCCCGGCGACGGCACCATCGTCGACGCCTACGGGGGCACGAAAGCCGTCCGGGGAACCGGTGGCAAGCTCGCGATGTCGGCGACGTGGAAGCCCCGGTTCGTGGTCTGGAATGGGTGAACCGGCGGACCGCCTCACGCAACTCGACGGGCTCCGCGGCCTCGCGGTCCTGCTCGTCGTCGCATCGCACACCGCAGAGTCGGTCGTCCCCTACGGCGGGGTCGTCGGGGTGACGACCTTCTTCGTGCTCTCCGGCTTCGTGATCACCCGGGCGCTCCTCGACGAGGCCGAGCGTGCCGGGCGGATCCACCTCGGCCGGTTCTGGCTCCGCCGCGCGGCACGGCTGCTCCCGGCGTGGACGGCCGTCCTGGTGGTGGTGACCGTCGCGGTGATCGTGCTGGCAGACCCGATCCGCGGTGACCTGCCCCGCGTCCTCGCCACCGTCGGGTCCTACACGGGCAACCACGCCCGGGTGCTCGGCGTCGAGCTCGGACCGTTCGAGCACACCTGGTCGCTCGCCGTCGAAGAGCAGTTCTACCTCGTCTGGCCCCTCGTCCTCATCCTGCTCGGCGTCCTCGCCCGCACTCGGCCCCGCACTGCCGCGGTCGCGCTCTGCGGACTCGTCGGTGCTGCGGTCACCTGGCGGGTCGTCGGCACGGTCGTGCTGCCGTACGACCGCCTGGCGTACGGGCTCGACACGAGCGCCGCCGCCCTGCTCGTGGGTGCGCTCGCCGCGTTCGCCCTGCGCACGGGCAGTCTCCGCGGTCTCGGTCAGATCGACTTGCGGACCGGACGTCCGAGCGCCGTCGTGCTCGGGGTCGGCGGCGTGGGCGCGACACTGCTCGTGGTGCTGTCGGTGTGCACGCTGCCGATCACGGTCGGGTCCCTGCCCGGTGCGGCTCGCTGGGTCGAGACGGCAGCGGTGGCGGTCGCAGCGCTCGTCGTCGTCGCAGGGGCGCTCGGTGGTGCTCCCGCGCTCGACCTGGCGATCGCTCGCTGGTTCGGGACCATCTCGTACGGGCTCTACTTGTGGCACTACCCGCTGCTCCGAATCGAGCCCGGGGGTGACCCGTCCACCGGTGTGGTGCGCCTGGGGCTCGCGCTGGTGGGCATCGGTGTGGCCTCGGCATCGTGGTACCTGCTCGAGCGGCCGGTGCTCCGCGCGACACGGTCGTGGGGCAGACACCCCACGACCCGTCCCGTGGCCGGCGCACCTCAGCGCGTGCGTGGGGGCACGGGGTGACGGTGCCCGGCGTCATCGCGGCCGAACCACCCCTGCCACCGCCCGGCGAGCTGGGCGTGCTGTTGCTCGACCGCGGCGGCGTCGCGCCGGACGCGAGCGATCACGAGCGCGACCACCGATCGGCTGACCCAGTAGCTCGCCTGCCCCCAGCAACCGTGCTTCCGGAGCACTCGCCCGAACCCGCGGTTGTACCGCCTGACCTTTGCGAGGACCGCGGTGGTGGGTCCGTCGTCGCGGAAGTCGCCGTGGTGCACGTACAGGTCCGCGTCGAAGTCGACACGCACCCCGGCCTCGACCGCGCGCATGACCAGGTCGTTCTCCTCGCCGGAGCCGAAGGGCTCCACACCCGACCCGAGCGTGTCGTCGAAGTCCCCGATGTCGTCGAGGACCTCTCGCCGGAAGAACACCCCGGAGCAGATGACGGTGCGCGGGACGTCCCGCACCCGGATCCGTCGGGATCGCCCGAGCCACCGGAGCATGGTGCCTCGGCCGGTCGCGTCCTTCGTCGGGATGCACAAACCGCCGAGCCGGGGTTCTTCGTCCACCCTGCTGAACCGGGCATCGATCGCGGACAGCACGCCGGTCGGGTACCAGCAGTCGTCGTCCGGGAACCCGACGAGGTCAGCGCGGAGCGTTCGCATCCCAGCGTTCCGGGCGGTACTCACACCGCTGGCGCCGGGCTGGTGGATGTACTCACCGTCGCCGTCCCGGATCATCGCCGCGAGCCGGTCGGGTACTTCGGGGACCGGGCGCTGCGCGACGACCGAGAGGAAGACCCGGTACGGCTCGGCTTGGATCGACCGGATCGCTCGGTCGAGGTACTCGGGCGGCCGGTTCGTGGCGATGATCAAGTGGAATCGATGGTGCATCGGGCCAGTGTCGTGGCGCATCTCGTCGGGATCCTACTTCTCGGTATGTTGTGGACGAAATACCACGGTTCCACAGGCCGGGTACACCCGGCCCTCGTCGTCCCGGCCCCGCCATCCCTGCAACCGAGCGCTCATCTGCGTGTGCTGGAAGCGCGCTCCGTCGCGGTCGCCACGGACGGTCCGGACGACGGTCCCGACCAGGCCGCGACCGATCCAGTACGCGGCCTGCCCGTACAGACCGTGCTTGCGGAGGACCCGACCGAAGCCGCGGTTGTACCGGCGGACCTTCGCGAGGGTCTCGGTCGTCATACCGGCGTCACGGAAGTCCGGGTGCCGCACCGAAAGGTCCGGCATGTAGCGCATCCGCGCACCGGAGGCGAGGGCGCGGAGGACCATGTCGGTCTCCTCGCCGGCCCCGAAGGGCGTTCCGGAGCCCGTACCGAGGTCCTCGTCGAAATCGCCGAGGCGTTCGAGGACGTCGCGACGCATGAAGATCCCCGAGCTCACGACGGTCCGCGGCACCCGCCAACTCGTGACGTCACCCGGGCGCCGGCGCCAGCGGAGCATCGTGCCCTGCTCGTCGCTTCCGCGGGAGGGGATCGAGGCCGCGTCGAGCCCCTGCGTCGCGAACCGGTGCGAGATCGTCGCCAGGACGCCGTCGGGGTACCAGCAGTCGTCGTCCGGGAACGCGATCACCTCACCGCGGAGTCGAGTCATCCCGGCGTTCCTGCCCCGGCTGACGCCACGGACGTCCGGCTGGTGCACGTGTTCGGCGTGCCCGGCGTCGATGAGCGGCTGCAGCACGGCCAGTGCATCCGGAGTCGGTCGCTGCTCGACGACGGTGACGAACACCGACACCCCGGCGCGCTCGATCGTCTCGAGGCAGCGGGCGAGGTGGTCCGGCGTCCGGATCGTCGAGACGACGAGGTGGAAGCGGTGGTCGGCGTTCACGCGTGGGCCTTCGTGCGGGCGAAGAGCTCGGCTGTCGGCGAGCCTGCGGTCTGCCAGTCGAGGAGGCGCTGCTGGACGGAGCCCAGCCGCTCCCGGAGCTCGGCCGTCCGGGCGCGGATCCCGTCACGGTGTCGGGTGGCGATCTGCATCTCGTGGACGAGCTCGTCGACGTCGTGGCCCACCGTGAGCGGCGCGGGGCCGTCCGTGACACTGCGCCAGAAGTCGTCACACTTCGACGCGTACGACAGCGGGACAGTGGACACGTCGAGCGAAATCGCCGCGATGGCGCCGTGGAGTCGTTCGGACACGACCAGGTCGCATCCCGCGATGGCGGCCATCGTCGTCGGGACGTCGACGTACTCGTGCACGACCGCCGGTGTGCGCAGGCGGGCGGCCAACCCGTGCGCCGCCATGCGGTCGGCCCCGGACAGCGCGAACGCGACGACCTCGGTGGTGCCGGTCGCGGCCGCGTGCCGGTCGACCGCCTCGGCGATCGTGTCGACGTCGAACCTCGTGGTCGGATCAGATCCGATGCTGACGCCGATCCGGCCGTCGGGCCGGACGGTGCGTTGGACGTGGACGAGCTCGGGGTAGAGCAGCGCCGGATCGCCCACGACGTCGACCGGGCACAGGTTCGTGGTGACCTCGTGTTCGGTGAGCGGCCCACGGACACCGTGCAGCGCGAACCGGTCGAGCGAACGCCAGGCGTCCCACTGCTGCGGTTGTGTCCCGAGCGAGTAGCTGTCGTCGGCGGCAGCTGCCCCGAGACCGAGTCCGATGGTGCCGGTCGCGCCGAAGTACCGGGTCGCACGGTCGACGTGTCCGGCCCAGGACGCGAACCCGACGGTCGTGCCGCCACCGAGCAGCACGAGCCGCTCGCGGCCGATCAGCCGGGCGCGGTCGCGAACGAAGCGCGGTGAGCGGCGAGCGTAGTCCCGCCGGGTCAGGGGCGCCTCGACGTCCAAGGGGTGACGGAGCGCGGCACGCCAGGTCTCGTGCAGGAGGTCGTCGCCGAAGTTGCCGTACCCCTGCCAGCCGAGGTAGACGAACGATCGGGGCGGTGTGCTGCGGGTCATCGGGTTTCCTTCTGTTCGGTGGTGGCGGTCGAGTCGTTGCGTGCGCGTGACGAGCGGCGAGGGCTCTCGCTCACCGGCGCCGAGGGCTCGTAGTTGTAGTAGGTCTTCATGCGTCGCTGGGCTGGGAGGCGGTTCACCACGAGCCCGAGCAGTCGTGCGCCCACCTGCCGCAGGGTCTGCTCGGCCGCGACGAAGTCGGCGCGCCGTGTCTGTCCGTTGACGCTCACGACGAGCAGGACCCCGGAGCAGATGGCGCCGAGGACGGCGGGGTCGGTCACCGGGAGGAGCGGCGGGGCGTCGACGATCACGACGTCGTAGCGGGATTCGAGCTCGCGGACGAGGTCCGCCATCCGGCTGGAGCTCAGGAGTTCGCTCGGGTTCGGCGGCACCCGCCCCGCAGCGAGGACGTGCAGGGGGTTGTCCCCACCGACCTCCTGGATGGCATCGTCGAGCGCGACCTGTCGGGTGAGCACGGTGGACAGGCCGACGCGGCTCTCGATCCCCAAGTACGTCCCGGTCGTCGGGCGTCGCAGGTCGGCGTCGACGAGCAGGACCCGCGACCCGTTCTGCGCCAGCATGAGCGCGAGGTTCACGGCGGTCGAGGACTTGCCCTCGCCCGGGGTCGCGCTCGTCACGACGATGCTCTGCGGACCGCCGTCGAGGTTCGTGTACGTCAGGTGCGTCCGCAGCTGCCGGAAGCTCTCGGCCCGGGTGCTGTAGCGGTTGTCGACGGCGACGAGGGGGTGTTTCGCGATGGTGTCGTCCACCCCGAACTCGCCGAGCACACTCGCCGTGGTGAGGCGCCGGAGCGCGTCGAACGACCGCAGCCGGGTGTCGAGGACCTCGCGGAGGACTGCCTGCGCAACACCGAGTGCGAGGCCCGCGAGGACCCCGATCGCGATGTTGACCGGGATCCGCGGAGCGAACGGCATCGTCGGTGCCTTCGCCTGCTGGAACACGCTCAGGTGGACGAGGTCGCTCTGCTGCGATGAGCGCTCGACCTCGTCCACGACGGCGACGAGCTGCGTGGTGACCGCGTTGGCGATCGCCGCCGCACGGGCCGGGGACGTGGACGTCGCGCTGAGCGAGATGATCACGGTCTCGTCGGTGGAGGACGCCGTCACGACCTTCGAGAGGTCGGTGCCGGCCGGGAGTCCGAGCTGCTTCGCCGCGGCGCCGAGGACGCGCGGGGTCAGTGCCAGCGCCGTGTACGACTTCACGCGCGCCGCCGAGAAGTTGTTGCCCTGACTGAGGTCGGTGACCGACGAGCCGGCGGCGACCGAGACGAAGACCTCGCTCGAGGCGCGGTACTCCGGCGCCTGCACGAGGGTGACGCCGACGGCAGCCGACGTGGCGAGGAGGACCAGCGCGAGCGCGGAGATCCATCGCCGTCTGATCACTTCGAGGAACTGCGAGAGCGTCACTGGGGGCCTTCCGGGAGGCGATCGGATGTGTGATACTTATCGTAGATGATATGAAATACCACCGCAAGCGACAGTGGAATGGAGGGGGATCATGCCGGTCCTCGGAGCCGTGTTCACGGCTGTGCTCGCCGTTGCGCTGATCGCCCGTCGGACGTGGCTCCCCGCGGTGATCGGCGTCGCCGGCGGCCTGCCGTACACGGCTGCCGTCGTCGCCGGAGGGAACGGCGTGCCCCTGTTCTCGGCTGCGGCGCTCGCGTCGGGCATCGCGCTCCTCGGGACCCGCCCGCTGCGCACCACGCACTGGTCGGCGAACGCGCTCGCAGCCTTCGTCGCGTGGGCGACCATCGCCACCGCCGTCGCCCCCTGGATGTTCGCCGGCGTCCGTGTCCTCGTCCCACGTGGCGGTGTGGACGGTCAGGTGCTGGACCCCGGGTACCTCACCTACTCGATCAGCAACCTCGCGCAGCTCGGGTACCTCTTGCTCGCGGTGTGCGCGTTGCTGTACCTCGTCCGCGTCGGGGCGGCAGAGACCGCGCTCCGGATCGCGCTGGTCGTCGGCACGGTCGTGACCACCGTGCGCGGGGTGCTCGTGCAGGCAGGTGCGGACGTGCTGGCACCCCTGATGGACACGCTGCCGGGGGTCGCCTACGCGTGGGCGCTCCCGGGGGAGCGGTTGCGGGGGGTCTTCAGCGAACCGAGCGAGCTCGCAGCGTTCGCTCTCCCGGCCGCCGCGTACTTCGCCGTCACGGCACTGCGGTCGTCCGGCGGGCAGCGGATGATCTGGGCCGCGGCGAGTGCGCTGTCGTGCGCGAACCTCCTGCAGGCGGCGTCCGGCACCGCTGTCGTCGCCTCCGCCGTCGTGATCGCCGTCGGCCTGCTCGTGGTCGCCGTGCGGTACGTCGTCCGGGGTGGACGCGGCACCGTCTGGTTCGTCCTCGGGGGGCTGACGATCGCGATCGTGCTGCTCGCGGCCGGCCCGCAGCTCGCCGCACCGGTCGAGGCGATCGTGGACGACAAGGTCGGCAGTCAGTCGTACGACTCCCGGACCGGCGCGGACGGCTTCAGCTGGGGGGTCCTCGCCGACACCCTCGGCATCGGCGCCGGGCTCGGCGCGAACCGGCCGTCGTCCTTCGGGATGACGCTGCTGACCTGCGTCGGGATCCCGGGCACGATCGCGTTCGCCGTCTTCGCGCTCGGCGTGCTCGTGCGCGCGGCGCGGTCACCGGCGACCGTCCCGGCCTCGGTCGCGCTCGCCGCGGTGCTCGTCGCGAAGCTCGTCGGCACCCCGGACCTCTCGACGCCGATCCTCTGGCTGCTCCTCGCCGCATGTGCCTCGAGCGTCTGGCGCCCCGTCGCCGAGCCGCCGGAACCGGGACCGGACGCCGCCGGTGCACGACCCGTCACCCTGACAGGAGCCCATCAGTGATCTCGATCCTCATCGTCTGCGAGGGCAACATCTGCCGTTCGCCGTACGTCGAACGCGTCCTCCGGGCGCGCCTCGACGCAGTGCTGCCCGGAGTCTTCCGCGTGGACAGCGCCGGCACCGCTGCGACAGCGGGTACGCCGATGTTCCCGCGTTCCGCCACCGCTGTCGGACAGGACGGCGGCGACCCGGACGCGTTCGTCTCGACGCCGCTGACCGCCGCGGTGCTGCGCGACAGGGACCTCGTGCTCACGCTCGAGCGCGCGCACCGAGCGCAGGTCCTCGACCTCGCGCCGCACCTCCTGCGGCGGACCTTCACGATGGCGGAGTTCGACCGCCTCGTCCGCCCCCTGCTGGACGCCGATGCCGTCGACGAGCGGTTCTGGGCGGAACTCCCGCGCCTCGTGTCCCGCTTCCGGGTCGCGACGGCCCCGACCGACCCGGCGCTCGACGACGTCGCCGACCCGGTACGCGGCGACGAGCACGACTTCCTGACCATGCGCGAGCGGGCGATCTCCGCCATCGCGACCCTCGCGGCGTGCGCGGAACGCGCCGCCACCGACCAGAACGGAGCCGACCGTGCGCGGACTGCTCGTCCATGAGTGGATCGAGGCGGTGGGCGGCGCCGAGCGTGTCGTCGACGCATTCGCCGATGCCTATCCTGCCGCCGACGTGTTCGGGCTGTGGAACGACGCCCCCGGGCGATACGCGGATCGGCGGGTGGTCGAGAGCGTCCTGGCGCGGTCGCCCCTCCGCGGCAGGAAGGCGCTGTCGATGCCGTTCCTCCCGGCCCTGTGGAGTCACGGCCTGCGCACCGTCGGCGAGTACGACTGGGCGATCGTGAGCTCGCACCTGTTCGCCCACCAGGCCCGTGTGACCGGGGTCGCCCCGGACCGGCAGTTCACCTACGTGCACACGCCGGCCCGGTACCTCTGGAACCCGGAACTCGATGCCCGCGGATCGACCATGCTCGCCCGCGCGGGTTCGCCGGTACTCCGCTCCGTCGACCGCCGTCGCGCCCAGGGGCTCCGTCACGTCGCCGCGAACAGTCGCTTCGTGCAGCAGCGCATCCGCGACACCTGGGGCATCGACGCTCAGGTGATCAACCCGCCGGTCGGCGTGGAGCGGCTCGCTGCGGTCGCCGACTGGGCGTCCGTGCTCGACGAGCGCGACCGCGCTGTCCTCGAGGCGCTGCCTGCCGACTTCGTCCTCGGTGCCTCGCGGTTCGTTCCGTACAAGCGCCTCGACGTCGTCATCGATGCCGGTCGGGCGTCCGGGCGTCCGGTGGTGCTCGCCGGCGACGGTCCGGATGCCGAGCGGCTGCGCGCGCTGGCTGCCGAGTCGAGGGTCGAGGTGCACTTCGTCTGCACGCCCTCCGACGCGATGCTCGCGGCGCTCCTGCAGCGTGCCGCGGTCTACGTGTTCCCTCCCGTCGAGGACTTCGGGATCCTGCCCGTCGAGGCGCTGGCCCTCGGCACGCCGGTGGTCGCGAACGCCGAGGGCGGGGCTCGCGACTCGGTGCAGGAAGGAACGAGCGGCACGCTCCTCCACGACCTCGCGGATTCGACCCTGGCCGCAGCGGTCGACGGTGCCGTGCGACTCGACCCAGCGGCCTGTCGTGCGCGCGCCGCCGCGTTCTCGACCGAGCGGTTCCAGCGCGAGATCGCGGAGTGGACCGGCATCCCGGTGGGGGGCCGGACCGGCTGAAGGTCCGCGGGGGTGGACCGGACCACCTGGAGGCCCGGTGCCGGTCCGTCGGACCTGCACCGGGCCTCCAGTCGGTCGCTACCTGGCTGCGCTCACCAGGACGCGCTCGATCTGCGCCACGATGTGCGGCGTCGCGTAGCGCGCGGCGGAGTGGCGCCCGTTGCGGGCGAGTCGGTTCCGTTCCTGCTCGTCACCGGCCAACCGGAGGATCGCGTGCGCGAGGGCATCGACGTCGCCTGGACGGACGAGGAGCCCGTCCTCGCCGTGCGTGAGCACCTCGGCAGGGCCGCCAGCGTCCGCGGCGATGACCGGTCGACCGAGCGCCATCGCCTCGGTGACCACCTGCCCGAACGGCTCCGGGCGGCGGCTGGCGTGCACGAGCAGATCGCACGCGCTGATCTCGGCATCGACGTCCTGCCGGTGTCCCCGGAACTCGACCACCGCCGTCAGGTCCAGCTCCGTGACCAGGGTGTGCAACTCGGCGGCGTGGTGGTCGTCGGTCCCGAAGTGCGCCGCGCCGATCAGCCGGAGCCGCGCATCGGGGTCGAGACCGAGCGCGCGGGCCGCGGCGAAGGCGCGGACCGCGATGTCCTGCCCCTTCCAACGGGTGAGCCGCCCGACCATGCCGATGGTGAACGGGCCGGGTGCCGACGGGGCGGCCTGGTCCGGGAGGTCCACGGGGCAGCCGATCACCGCGGGTGCCGGACCGGACCGGCCGAGGGAGCGGGCCGTCGTCCGTGAGTTGGCGATTCTGGCTGCGGGGAGCGTCGTCAGCGCCGCGCGGAGTACCAGGGTGTTCGCGCGGGAGGCACCGGCCGCTCCGACGACGTCGTGGACGTACGCCACGACGGGGATGCGTGCGAGCCGGCCGGCCAGTCCGCCGTACACGTGCGCTTTCGCCGAGTGTGTGACGACCACGTCGGCGCCGACGTCGCGGAGCCGTCGCGCGAGGGCCCGCGTGGAGCGGAGCGTCGACACTCCCTTCGCGAGGAGGCCCCCACCCGCATCGGCTGCGTGCTCGGTCACGGACGGGTCGAGCGCGACGACCTCGTGCTCGACGCCGAGCCCGGAGAGCAGGGACTCGAGTGGCCCGTGTTCACCGAGGACGACGATCACCTCGGTCTCGACCCGGGCGGCGGCCACCCGCGCCACGAGGAGCTCCGCCCCGGACAGTGCTGCGCTGTGGGTGAGCATGGCGACGAGCGGGAGGTTCCGGGTTGTCATGCATCTAGAATACCAGTATTCTATAGAGCGTGACATTGAAACGTCACCGGGGCGACAGTGCCAAGCGTCATCCGCCTCGCCGCGATCCCAGAACGGAACCCGACATGCGTCACACCTCCCGCACCGCCCGCATCGCCGCCACGACCCTGGCTGCGATCGGGATCCTCACCGTCGTCACGGCGTGCTCCGGCACCGGCGGCGACGAACCCACCAAGAAGCCGACGGCGGAGTGCGCCGACGGCAAGGTCGTCATCGACCAGAGCAACAAGGACGTCACCGTGGGCGACTGCGCCTCGGTCGAGATCACCGCGAGCAACGCGGTCGTCCACCTCGGCAAGGTCGACGCGCTCGTCATGAGCGGCACCATCAACGACGTCGACGCCAAGGAGATCGGCAAGGTCACGGTCAGCGGCAACGGCAACCGGGTCACCACGGACGGCAAGCCGAAGGTCACGGACAAGGGCGCCGAGAACCTGTTCGTCACCCGCTGAGTCCGACCCGACCCGAACGGAGGACTGCCATGACCCGCACGACCCTGCCGGACTGGCAGTCCTCCGCTCCGCTCGCGACCGCGGCAGCCCGTGGCGGCATCGTCACCGCCGCCGGCACCGCGACCCGGTTCCTCGTGCAGCTCGTCACCGTCGTGGTGATTGCCAGGATCCTCGGCCCCGCCGAGTACGGGTTCGCGGTCGTCGTGCTCCTGCTCAGCGGTCTCGCCGAGCTCCTCCGCATCGGTGGCATCGGAGCCCTCGTCACCCGTGCGCCGCGCCTGTCCGCCGGCGTCGCCTCCTCGCTCCACCTCCTCAGCGCCGCAGCCGGACTCGCTGTCGGCGCTGCGCTGGCCCTGTCGGCGCCGGCACTCGCGGTCGTCCTCGGCTTCCCAGCGTCCGGCAGGTCCGTGATGCTGCTCGCGGTTCCCTTCGTGGTGGCCGGGGCCAGCGCGGTCCCCACGGCGCTGCTCGCCCGCAACCTCCGCTTCCGTGCCCTCGCCCTGCTCGAGGTCGCGTCGATGGTCTCCGGCGCCGCCCTGGCGCTCGTGCTCGCGATCGCCGGTGCGGGCTCATCGGCGCTCGTCGCCCAGGCGCTCCTCTTCTCGCTCGTGCTCGGCATCGGTTCGATCGCCGTGTGTCCCTGGCGCCCGACCCGCCCCGCGCGGTGGTCCGCCGTCCGGCCGGAACTCGGCTTCGCAGCGAACGTCACCGCGGTCCAGGTCCTCAACTTCGCGGCCCGCAACCTCGACAAGGTGATCGTCGGGGCGTCGTTCGGCCCGCTCGCCGCCGGCTTGTACGCACAGGCCGGGCAGCTGCTCACGATCCCGCTGGAGCAGGTCAACGGGCCGCTCCAGCGCGTCGCGGTCCCCGTGCTCGCCAAGGTCGCCGACGACCGCGAGCGCTTCCGGCGCTACTACCGGCACCTCACAGCCCTGACCGGGTACGTGCTGTGGCCGACCTTCGCGGTGCTGGCAGTGCTCGCCGACGCCGTCGTCACCGTGCTGTTCGGCCCCGCGTGGGCGGGCTCGGTACCGATCTTCCGCGTGCTGGTGCTCGCTGGCATCGCGCAGACCCTCGGCTACGTCACCGTCTGGGTGTTCGTCGCGACCGGCCAGGGCGCTCGTCAGACCATCTGGGCGCTCGTCAGCCGTCCACTCGTCCTCGCCTCGTTCTTCGTCGGCCTGCCGTGGGGCGTCACCGGGATGGCGTGGGCGTTCTCCGTCAGCTCGCTCGTCCTCGTCGTCCCCGGCTTCGTGGTCGCTGGTCGACGCCCAGGGCTCGGGCTCCGTGACCTCGTCACGCCGATCGTCCGCCCCGGCATCGTGGCCGTGGCGGTGGGTGGTGTCACGCTCCTGACCCGGCTGCTCGACCTCGGCCCCTGGCTCGCGATCACGGTCGGCGGCGCTTCTGCGCTCGTCGTGCTCGCCCTTGCCGTCGTGCTGCCGGGCATCCGCCGCGACGTCATCGCGATGGCGCGCCACGTCGTGCCCGCCCAGTTCGGGCGCACCACCGCAACCACACCCTGAGAGAGCGAGTCCGCCGTGCCCGTCTCCGCCGTGCCCGTCTCCGTCGTCGTCCCGGTCGGTCGACCCGACACCGCCCTGAGCGCGCAGCTCGGGGCGATCGCCGTGCAACAGCACGAGGGCGACGTCGAAGTCGTCCTCGCTGCCAACGGCGTCAGGCCCAGCGTCCTGCGCCCGTTCGTCGACGCCACGGAGTGGCCATCCGGCTGGGCCGTGCGCGTCGTCGACGCGACAGACGTCCGTGGGCCGAGCCACGCTCGCAACGTCGGCTGGCGCGCCGTACGACACGACATCGTGCTGTTCTGCGACGCGGACGACGTGCTCGAACCCGGATGGATCTCGGCGATGGCTGCGGCCGTGCAGCAACACGGCATCGGCGGCGGCCGACTGGCGTACGACCTGCTCAACGCACCCGCGCTCGCGGCCCGGGTGACCGCGTCGACGACGGAGCTGCCCGTCAAGTTCCGGCACCTGCCCTACACGCCGAGCTGTGCGCTCGGCGTGACCCGCGCGCTGCTCGAGGCCGTCGACGGCTTCGACGAGTCCTTGCACTGCGGCGAGGACATCGACTTCTGCTGGCGGGTGGCTGCGGCTGGTTCGCCCATCGTCTTCGTCCCGCAGGCGGTCGTCCAGTACCGCTTGCGCAGCGCGGCCCGCGGTGCGTTCCACCAGGCGTACCGCTACGGCGTCGACGATGCGCGCCTCCTGCGGGCATACCGCGCCGCCGGTGCACGGTGGCGCGCGGTCGACGGGGTCCGTGAGCTCGCATCGACGGTCAAAGCCGTTCTGCTCGCCGGCACCGGCCAGGAGGCCCGGATCACCGCCGCCTCGCGCGTCGGCGCCGCCTGCGGCCGGTTCGCAGGCTCCGTGCGGCACCGCATCGCCGCCTTCTGATCGCAGTCCGCCGCTGAGCGGCCTTCGTCGTTGGTGAACGTGGGCTGTGGGCTGTGGGCTGTGGGCTGTGGGCTGTGGGCTGTGGCAGGGCGGTCGGCGGTGGGCGGTGGGTGGTGGGCCGGTGCGGTTGCGGTTGCGGTTGCTGGGTTGTCGTGCCGGTGCCGGTGCCGGTGCCGGTGCCGGTGGCGTTGCGCGTTGCGCAGGTGCCGGGGACGCCGAACGGCCCGACCCCTGGGTGGGGTCGGGCCGTCGGGTCCTGCTGGGGTGTTACTGGGTGACGTTGATGGTCGTGACCACCGCGTCGCCGATCAGGTTGCCCTTCGTGATCTGCTTCGTGTAAAGCACGTAGACCTGCGGGGTCAGCGTGCGGCTGATCGTGGTGGACCACTCGCCTTCGGAGTTGACCGTGGCCTCGCCGAGTCGGCTCGTGGTGCCGCCGAGGACGACCTTCGAGCCAGCCTGGCCGGTACCGGTGAACGTGATGCCGGTTCCGGGGACCTGTGCGCCCTCGGCCGGGGTGTTCACGACGACCTGGGTCGCCGTGCCGTAGTCGAGCGTCGCCGTCTTGGCGGGGGAGACCTCACCGTCGACCGTCTGGGTGACGGTGAAGGTGCGGACGCCCGCGACGGTGGCCGGGATCGAGAGCGAGTACTTGCCGTCGGCGCCGGTGGTGGTGCCGATGACGGTGCTGCCCTCGCGGACCACGACAGTCGCGCCGGTCTGGGCGTTGCCGCTGATCGTGGCCTGCTTCTCGACGTCGGCCTGGAACGAGCCGGCCGCGGTGAGCTCCGTGACCCGCTTGTCCTGCACCGTGACGGTGATCTCGGCCTGCTTCGTCAGCCCGCCCTTGCTCGTCTGGAGCGCGTGCAGCTCGTAGAGGTTGGGGGTGAGCTGCCGGGAGACGTCGACCGTCCAGGCACCGTTGGCGACCTTCGTGTCACCGATCGACGAGGTCTTGCCGCGCATGTCGAGCTTGGCGCCGGTGGCGCCGGTGCCCGTGAAGCGGATCTGGCCGTTCGTCACGGTGGCGCCGTTCGCCGGGGTGGAGATCACCGGGGCGACGGGGTTGCCGTAGTCGAGCGAGCGGTTCAACGGGGCGGACACGGCGCCGTTGACGGTCTGGGTGACCGTGAACGTGTTGACACCGAACGCGGCCTTGGCCGGCGGGATCGTGATCGTGTACCGACCGCCGGTCGCCTTCGCGGTACCGACGATCGAGCCGTCAGCAGCCTTCACGGTGACCGTCGCGTCCATCTGGGCCGCGCCGGAGATCGTCGCCGGCAGGTTCTCGTCGGTGGTGTTGAACGCCGCCGTTGCGGTGAGCGGGGTGACCGCCTGCTCGTCCGTGACCGTCACGGTGATCGCCTGCTGGGTGGTCAGACCGCCCTTGGTGGTCTGCACCGCCCACAGGTTGTAGAGGTTGCTCGTCAGCGGGAAGTCGACCTTGGCGGTCCACTCGCCGTTCACGACGTCGCCGCTGGCGATCGCGTTCACGGTGCCACGGACGGTGACCTTCGCGCCGGTCTGACCGGTGCCGGTGAAGGTCAGGCCCTCCTTGTTGACGGTCGCGCCGTTCGCCGGCGAGGTGATGTTGATCGGCGTCGGCGTGCCGTAGTCGAGCGAGACGTTCACGGCTGCGGAGGTCTTGCCGTTCAGCGTCTGGGTGACGCTGAACTCGTTCACGCCGAACTGTGCGCGGTTCGCCGGGACCGGGATCGTGTAGCGGCCGTCGCTTGCGACGACGCGGCCGATCTCGTTGCCGAGGCTGTCCTTGACGACGACGGTCGCGCCGGTGGTCGCCGCGCCCGAGATCGTCGCGGGCTTGGTGACGTCCTGGTCGAAGGCGCCCGTGGCGGTCAGCGCCGTGGAGAACTCCGAGGCGTTGATCGTGAACGAGACGGGCTTCGAGTCGGCGTTGCCACGGACCGGGGTCTGCGTCGCGGTGAGGTCGTAGACACCGTTGCCGAGGTCGAACGTCGCCGGGGCGGACCAGTTGCCGTTGTCATCGACCACTGCAGCGGCCACGACGCGGCCGGACGTGCCCTTGACCTCGACACGTGCGCCCTTGTCACCCGTACCGGAGAACACCGGACGCTTCTGGTCGACCGTGGAGCCGTTCGCCGGGGTCTGGACGACGAGCGGGGCCGGGTTCGCCGGGGCCTCGGTGCGGATCGTGAAGTTCACGCGCTTCGTCTCGGCGGAGCCCGTGAGTGGGGTCTGGGTCACGCCGAGGTCGTAGAAGCCCTCGCCGAGGTCGAAGTCCGCCGGAGCGGACCACTTGCCGTCCTTGACCGTCGCCGAGGCGACGACACGGCCGGAGTTGCCCTTGACCTCGATGGTCGCGCCTTCGTCACCGGTACCGGAGAACGTCGGACGCTTGGTGTCCACGACCGAGCCGTTGGCCGGAGTCTGGACGACGAGCGGTGCCGGGTCGGCCGGGATCTCGGCTGCCTTGAGCGTCGTGATCGCGACGGGCGTGGTGGAGGTGTATCCCGGAGGTGCCGTGAACACGGTGAACAGGGTGGCGTCGGCTGTCGGCTGCGTGGTCGCACGGATCTTGAAGGTGCGGGTGGCGACGCCCTTGGCGACGTTCTTCTGCGTGACCGCGGAGACGTTGGTGGCCTTGTAGATCAGCGTCTGGAGGCCGTTCGAGTTGGTTCCGGTGATCCACTCGTCCTTCCACACGCCGTTGTTCGTCCCGGCGGGGAGGTCGTAGACCTCGTAGCCGCGGGGCATGGTGAACAGCCAGGAGTACGAGGTTCCGCTCTCCATGTCGACGCCGGTCTCGCCGGTCTTGGCTCGTGCGTTCCAGGAGACAGTGCCCTGGGTGCCGTTGGCGAAGGCGTCGCCGGTGTTGGGCTTCCCGGTGAGGTTGTACGTCCCGAGGGTGGTCGACTCCGGAGCCGCCTCGACGGTGAAGTTGACGCGTGCGTTCGAGGTGTCGCCGCGGACGGGCGTCTGGGTGACGGTGAGGTCGTAGGCGCCGTTCGTGAGGTCGATGTCCGAGGGGGCAGACCACTTGCCGTCCTTGACGGTTGCGGTGGCGATGATCTGGCCGGCGTTGCCCTTCACCTCGATGGTTGCGCCTTCGTCGCCGGTGCCGGAGAACACCGGGCGCTTGGTGGTGACGGTGGACCCGTTGGTCGGGGTCTGGACGATGAGCGGTGCCGGGTTCGCCGGGGCTTCTTCGAGGGTCGTCGGGGTCGAGCCGTTGACCCGGTAGCTGCCGATGGAGCTGGTGCCCATGAACAGGTAGTTCATCTGGCTCGAGGTCGTCGTGGCGTTCGAGGCGTCGACCTTGAGGTTCCAGCGGAACTGCTGGCCGGCGCTCTGCGAGCCGCCGGTCTTGCCGAAGTTGAACTCCATCTGGCGGTTGTTGTCGAACAGGCGGCCGTTCTTGAGGTTGAGAACCTCGGAGTTCGCCCACGCGCCGCTGGAGCCGTTGCGCCACTGTCCGGTGACCGTGGTCTGGCCGGGCGCGAAGGTGGTGCCGGCTGGAGCGGCAACCGTGACGGTCCCCTCCATGCCGGTGCGGGTCGCCTGGTTCTCGACCACGAACGGCACGTTGGTGGGTGTGGTGCGGCTGAGGGTCACGTTCGGCTGGGGCACGCCGATGATGGGGCCGTTCTCGACGATGGTGATCGTGACGCTGGTGCGGTCGATCTCGACGCCGCCGACCTTCTGGATGATGGTGCGGGGGTTCGCACCGACGGGGAGGTCGCGGACGGTGAGGGACCACTTGCCGGTGCCGTCCGCGGTGGTCGCGAACGAGGTGCCGCTGACGGAGATCGCGGCGCCGGGGGTGGCGGTGCCGGAGACGACGGCGGTCTTCGCGACGTTGTCGACGGTCCCGACCGTGGCGGTCAGCGCGGCGGCAGCCTTCAGCGTCGCCGATCCCTTGGGAGACGAGGAAGTGTACGACGGTGGCGGCGTGAACGAGGCGGTGAGGGTGCTGTCCGCGGTCGGCTTTTCGGTGGCACGGATGCTGAACGAGCGCTCGCCCATGTCGGTGGTTTCGTTCTTCATCGTCTCGCCGGAGACGTTCGTGTTCTTGTAGGTGACGGTTTGCTGGCCGTCGGAGGTGGTGCCCTTCAACCACTCCACGTGCCACCCGTACCAGGTCGACGGATCGGGAAGGTTGACGGCTTCGTAGCCGACCGGCAGGGTGAACGTCCACGAGTAGGACTTGCCGTTCTCGATGTCGATGCCGGTGGGATTCGCCGATACCTGCGGATTCCACCGCACCTTGCCGGTCGTGTCCTTCGTGAACACCTCGCCCGAGTCCGGTGCCGCACCCAGGTTGTGGATGCCGAGGGTGGTCGACTCCGGAGCCGCCTCGACGGTGAAGTTGACGCGTGCGTTCGAGGTGTCGCCGCGGACGGGCGTCTGGGTGACGGTGAGGTCGTAGGCGCCGTTCGTGAGGTCGATGTCCGAGGGGGCAGACCACTTGCCGTCCTTGACGGTTGCGGTGGCGATGATCTGGCCGGCGTTGCCCTTCACCTCGATGGTTGCGCCTTCGTCGCCGGTGCCGGAGAACACCGGGCGCTTGGTGGTGACGGTGGACCCGTTGGTCGGGGTCTGGACGATGAGCGGTGCCGGGTTCGCCGGGGCTTCTTCGAGGGTCGTCGGGGTCGAGCCGTTGACCCGGTAGCTGCCGATGGAGCTGGTGCCCATGAACAGGTAGTTCATCTGGCTCGAGGTCGTCGTGGCGTTCGAGGCGTCGACCTTGAGGTTCCAGCGGAACTGCTGGCCGGCGCTCTGCGAGCCGCCGGTCTTGCCGAAGTTGAACTCCATCTGGCGGTTGTTGTCGAACAGGCGGCCGTTCTTGAGGTTGAGAACCTCGGAGTTCGCCCACGCGCCGCTGGAGCCGTTGCGCCACTGTCCGGTGACCGTGGTCTGGCCGGGCGCGAAGGTGGTGCCGGCTGGAGCGGCAACCGTGACGGTCCCCTCCATGCCGGTGCGGGTCGCCTGGTTCTCGACCACGAACGGCACGTTGGTGGGTGTGGTGCGGCTGAGGGTCACGTTCGGCTGGGGCACGCCGATGATGGGGCCGTTCTCGACGATGGTGATCGTGACGCTGGTGCGGTCGATCTCGACGCCGCCGACCTTCTGGATGATGGTGCGGGGGTTCGCACCGACGGGGAGGTCGCGGACGGTGAGGGACCACTTGCCGGTGCCGTCCGCGGTGGTCGCGAACGAGGTGCCGCTGACGGAGATCGCGGCGCCGGGGGTGGCGGTGCCGGAGACGACGGCGGTCTTCGCGGCGTTGTCGACGGAATCGACCTTCGCCGTGATCGGGCTCGTGGCGGCAGCGGTGAGCGTGGTGACCGTCGACCCCGTCGCGCTGAAGGCACCCTGGGTGCTCGTGCCAGCGAACACGTAGCCGACGGTGCTGTTGCCGCCAGCGGCCTGGGCGGGCGTGGACACCAGGGTGTTGAACCGCATGAGCGTGCCGGCGGGGACATCGAAGCCGGAGCCGTTGACGGCGTATGTGAGCTTCGTGTTGCTGTCGGAGCGGACACCGTTGCGCATCCCGAGGTACGACGAGTCAGTCCAGTTGCCGTCCGGCGTCTTGTACTGCACGGCACGCGTGTCGGCGTTGGCGAAGGTAGTGCCGGCGGGCGCAGAGAGGACGATCGTGGCGTTGACGCCCGAGCGTGCGCCGGTGGTCTTGACGGTGACCGGGACGGTCGTCGTCGCGCCGCGGTTGAGTGCGACCGGGGGAGTCGTCTCCGGGACCACGACGCTGTTCCCGACGCCGGCCTTGAGGATGGTGGAGGCCTGGGGCGTGGTGGAGGTGTATCCCGGAGGTGCCGTGAACACGGCGGACAGGGTGGCGTCGGCTGTCGGCTGCGTGGTCGCACGGATCTTGAAGGTGCGGGTGGCGACGCCCTTGGCGACGTTCTTCTGCGTGACCGCGGAGACGTTGGTGGCCTTGTAGATCAGCGTCTGGAGGCCGTTCGAGTTGGTTCCGGTGATCCACTCGTCCTTCCACACGCCGTTGTTCGTCCCGGCGGGGAGGTCGTAGACCTCGTAGCCGCGGGGCATGGTGAACAGCCAGGAGTACGAGGTTCCGCTCTCCATGTCGACGCCGGTCTCGCCGGTCTTGGCTCGTGCGTTCCAGGAGACAGTGCCCTGGGTGCCGTTGGCGAAGGCGTCGCCGGTGTTGGGCTTCCCGGTGAGGTTGTACGTCCCGAGCGTCGTCGAGGGCGCGCCGATGGTGATCGTGACGTTGACGCGGTCGACCTCGGTGCCGTTCACCTTCTGGATGATGGTGCGGCCGTTCGCACCGACGGGGAGGTCGCGGACGGTGAGGGACCACTTGCCGGTGCCGTCTGCGGTGGTCGCGAACGAGGTGCCGCTGACAGTGATCGCGGCGCCGGGGGTGGCGGTGCCGGAGACGACGGCAGTCTTCGCGACGTTGTCCACGGAGTCGACCTTCGCAACGAGTGGGGACTGCGCGGGGCGCATGTCCTTGCCGCTCGCAAGTTCAAGGCTCGACTGGTTGCCAGTCGACAAGCCTGAACCGTTGTGCCACATCGCCCACGGGGCCATCGTCAGCTGACCGGTGGAGTAGTAAGTGCCACTCTGAGCTTGAACCGAGTCGCAGGCTCCCATGAAGAACAGCCGTCCGCCGAAGTCCCAGCCAGGATTCTGTACGCAGCGACCGTCGCTGTTCTTGATGATGCCTGTTGATCCCTTGGCGGGGATCTCCCATCCTGGAGCGGCGTTCTGCAGTGCCGCTTCGTACGTCGAATACCACTTGGAGCCGAAGTTCTTATCAACAGCGGCGTACTGCTCGTTGAAAGGGTATTTGAAGACGATCTTGCCGGTCAGGCGATCACCCGATGCGGTGGGGGACGGGGCCGCGGAAGCGGCGGAGGCGGCCGGACCGAAGGACAAGCCGGAGACGAGCGTGGCTGCGGCGAGACCTGCCGCGCCGAAGGACTTGAGGGCCGTTGCCCTCTTCTTTCGAGACATGTGACGTTCTTTCGGGGAGGGCCGCCGGGAATCCGCGGCACGGTGGGGGATCGCAGTCCAGGACCTCTCGGCCAGCCTGCAAGCCCAGAATATCACATGGCATATGACATGCGAAACATTGCATGGCGCGCTGTTGGCTGGGAGTTGAGTGGGATCGACGCAACTTCGGCCGCCCTGAGTTGACGCGAGCCGGGGTCTGAGTAGACTTGAGTCCATCGGACGCAAGTCCAACGACTTACCTCGAGCAAGAAGGAGCACCACACATGGGACGTGCAGTAGGCATCGACCTCGGAACCACCAACTCGGTCGTCAGCGTTCTCGAGGGTGGCGAGCCCACCGTCATCGCGAACGCCGAGGGCCTCCGCACCACGCCGTCGATCGTCGCCTTCACCAAGGACGGCGAGGTCCTGGTCGGCGAGACCGCCAAGCGCCAGGCGGTGACGAACGTCGACCGCACCATCGCGTCGGTCAAGCGTCACGTCGGCACCGACTGGACCACCGAGATCGACGGCAAGAAGTACACGCCGCAGGAGATCTCCGCCCGTACCCTCGGCAAGCTCAAGCGCGACGCCGAGCAGTACCTCGGTGAAGACGTCACCGACGCGGTCATCACCGTGCCGGCGTACTTCAACGACGCCGAGCGCCAGGCCACGAAGGACGCCGGTGAGATCGCCGGCCTCAACGTCCTCCGCATCATCAACGAGCCGACCGCGGCCGCTCTGGCCTACGGCCTCGACAAGGGCAAGGAAGACGAGCTCATCCTGGTCTTCGACCTCGGTGGCGGCACGTTCGACGTCTCCCTGCTCGAGGTGGGCAAGGACGACGACTTCTCGACGATCCAGGTCCGTGCGACCTCCGGTGACAACCGCCTCGGTGGCGACGACTGGGACCAGCGCATCGTCGACTACCTGATCAAGAAGTTCAAGGACGAGCACGGCGTCGACCTGTCCACGGACAAGATCGCCAAGCAGCGCCTGAAGGAAGCCGCTGAGCAGGCCAAGAAGGAGCTGTCGTCGCAGATGTCGGCGAACATCCAGCTGCCGTACCTGACGCTCACGGCCGAGGGCCCGCTCAACCTCGACGAGACCATCTCGCGCGCACAGTTCGAGCAGATGACCTCCGACCTGCTCGACCGCACCAAGAAGCCGTTCAACGACGTCATCAAGGAAGCCGGTGTCTCGGTCAACGACATCGCGCACGTGGTGCTCGTCGGTGGCTCGACCCGCATGCCCGCCGTGGCCGAGGTCGTCAAGCAGCTCACCGGTGGCAAGTCCCCGAACCAGGGCGTCAACCCGGACGAGGTCGTCGCCGTCGGCGCGGCACTGCAGGCCGGTGTGCTGAAGGGTGAGCGCAAGGACGTCCTGCTCATCGACGTCACGCCGCTGTCGCTCGGCATCGAGACCAAGGGCGGCCTGATGACGAAGCTCATCGACCGCAACACCGCGATCCCGACCAAGCGGAGCGAGACCTTCACGACCGCTGACGACAACCAGCCGTCGGTCGCGATCCAGGTCTTCCAGGGCGAGCGCGAGTTCACCCGCGACAACAAGCCGCTCGGCACGTTCGAGCTCACCGGCATCGCGCCGGCTCCCCGTGGCGTCCCACAGGTCGAGGTCACCTTCGACATCGACGCCAACGGCATCGTGCACGTGTCCGCCAAGGACAAGGGCACCGGCAAGGAGCAGTCGATGGTCATCTCCGGCGGCTCGTCGCTGCCGAAGGAGGACATCGAGCGCATGGTCCGCGAAGCCGAGGAGCACGCGGCCGAGGACAAGGCCCGTCGCGAGGCCAACGAGCGTCGCAACCAGGCCGAGCAGCTCGTCTACTCGATCGAGAAGCTCATCAAGGAGAACGACGACAAGCTCCCCGAGGACGTCAAGTCCGAGGTGCAGGCCGACGTCGACGCGCTCAAGTCGGCGCTCGCGGGCGAGGACGAGGACGCCGTGAAGACGGCATTCGACAAGCTCAACGAGTCGCAGGGCAAGCTCGGCCAGGCCATCTACTCCCAGCAGGACGCAGCAGCCGGCGCACCCGGTGGCGAGCAGCCCGCGGGTGAGCAGCCGGCGGACGACGAGGACATCGTCGACGCCGAGGTCGTGGACGACGAGGACGACAAGGACAAGAAGTAACGATGACGGACCCCAAGGGCAACGCGCCCAACGAAGACGAACCCCAGGTCGAGGGCGACGCCACGAACGCGGCCGAGCCCGAGGACCTCATCGAGGCGGAGGGGCCCGACGTCGAAGTACCGACCGACGGCCCCGCCGCCGGCGGTCCGGCAACGGACGCGGCGAACGACCTCTCCCCGGAAGACCAGGCCCTGCTCGACGACGCAGCCCGCGGTATCCAGGAGGACAAGCTGTCCGACACGGACCGCGACCTCGTCGCCGAGATGCGTGCGGACATGCTCCGTGCGCAGGCCGAGCTGGTGAACTTCCGGAAGCGCGTCGAGCGCGACCGTGAGGCCAACCGCGAGGTCGCCATCGCCGAAGTGGTGCGGGCCCTGCTGCCGGCACTCGACGACCTCACCCGGGCCGAGGCCCACGGTGACCTCGCCGAGGGTCCGATGCAGGTCATCGGCCAGAAGATCCGCGGGGGCTTCGACAAGTTCAAGCTCGTGCAGATCGGCGAGAAGGGTGAAGCCTTCGACCCGAACATCCACGAGGCGATCGTCCAGCTCCCGACCCCGGGTGCCACCGGCCAGACCGTGGCGGACGTCGTCGAGCCGGGCTACAAGCTCGGTGAGCGCGTCCTGCGTGCGGCCAAGGTCGCGGTGGCGGTCCCGGCCTGAGCCGGAACGGAAGGTAGGTACCAGTGGCCAGTCAGGACTGGTTCGACAAGGACTTCTACAAGGTCCTCGGAGTGTCGAAGGACGCGTCGGAGGCCGAGCTGAAGAAGACCTACCGGAAGCTCGCCCGGCAGTTCCACCCGGACTCCAACCCGGGTGACGCCGCGGCGGAGAACCGCTTCAAGGAGATCAGCGAGGCCTACTCGGTGCTCTCCGACAAGGAGCAGCGCCAGGAGTACGACCAGGTCCGTGCCATGGGCTCCGGCGCCCGCTTCACGGCGGGCGGCGGAGGCCAGGGTGGTGGCTTCGAGGACGTCTTCGGCGGGATGTTCGGGCAGCAGCAGGGCGGGGGCGGACAGCGCGTCCGCTTCGGCCAGGGCGGCCCGGGCGGTGCCGGCGGCTTCGAGGACATCCTCGGCGGGATGTTCGGCGGCGGCGGTGGCTTCGGCCAGACGTCCGGCGGCTACCGCGGCTTCGGCGGACCGACGAAGGGTCGCGACGTCACGGCGTCGACGACGCTCGACTTCACCACCGCGATCGCCGGCGACACCGTGAAGCTGTCGCAGGGCAACGGTCGACCGGTGAACGTCCGCATCCCCGCGGGGGTCGCGGACGGCCAGAAGATCCGGCTCCGCGGTCGGGGCGAACCCTCGCCCGACGGCGGCGAGGCCGGTGACCTGGTGGTCGCCGTCTCGGTCCGCAAGCACCCGGTGTTCGAGCGCGACGGGCTGAACCTCCGCGTGGACGTCCCCGTGACGTTCGTCGAGGCAGCGCTCGGCGCGACGATCGAGGTCCCGACGCTCGGCGGTTCGCCCGTCAAGCTGAAGGTCGCTCCCGGCACGCCGTCGGGTCGCGTCCTGCGCGTCAAGGGCCGTGGCGTCGCGACGAAGAACGGCACGGGCGACCTGCTCGCGACCGTCCAGGTCGCGGTGCCGTCGCACCTGTCGGACAAGCAGCGCGAGGCCGTCGAGGCACTCGCGGCGACCCTGCCCGACGAGAACCCGCGCGAGGACATCCTCGCGCAGGCGCGTGACTAGCGTCACGCACCGAATGCAGTAGACCCGGCCTGGAGGCGCGGCGCGGCTCCGTCAGGAAGCCGCACCGCGCCTCCAGGCTGGTTTTCACCCCACGCGAACGACGGAAGGAGCACGCCATGACCGACATGGACGAGAACTCGCCCGTCTTCGCGATCGCGGTCGCCGCGGAACTGTCCGAGATGCACCCGCAGACGCTGCGGCAGTACGACCGGCTCGGCCTGGTCGTACCCGGCCGTACTCGCGGCGGTTCCCGCCGCTACTCGATGCGCGACGTCGCGCAGCTGCGCGAGATCGCGCGCCTCGGCTCCGAGGGGGTGTCGCTGGAGGGGATCCGGCGGGTGCTCGACCTGGAGAACGAGAACAAGGACCTGCGCGACCGGGTGCGCGAGCTCGAGACCGCGTTGGCCGACCAGCTCATCAACCGGCCCGGCGCGCGCGTGTTCGCGGCGACGACGACGGGTGCCGCGGTGTCGCTGCGGGCCGGTGCGCGGCCGCAGCGGAACACGCAGATCGTGTTGTACCGCGGGCCGCGCTGACCCTTCCCGAATCGCCATACCGCATGTAAAATATCTGTATGCGATTGTTTCCTGCCCTCCCTGCTGTCCTCATCGTCACGGCACTCGCCATCGGTGGCGGGGTCGCCGCAGCGGCAACCGGCGGAGTCGACGTCCACGAGACGGTGATCGAGCACTCGGCGAACGGCGACGCGACGAGCGTCCTGGTGCACGGCATCGGTGATGCTGCGGCCGCGGCCACAGCAGAGGGACGGCGGTTCCGGCACAGTGATCTGCAGCCTGCCGGACGGTTCGTCGCCGCCGGCGACGTCGTCACCGTGTCGGTACCGACCGGTGCGCCGGCGATGGACGTCGCCATCGGGCTGATCGGCCCGTACGCGGCGCACAACTCGGGCGCCGATGTCGGGTACCAGCAGACGCGACTGACCGCTGGCGTGAACCGTGTCACGGCTCCGCACGACGGGATGGTCTCGATGGTCAGCGCGGCGGACACCGGAGAAGCGACGGTCACGATCGCCGGCGGTGTTGCCGTCCCGACCTACGTCCGGGGCCAATCGACCGCCGACTCGTTCGCAGCGGACCTCCGGCGGTTCGCCGATGCACCGTTCGTCGAGGTGGTGTCGGACCGGATGTTCGGCGACTTCCAGAAGCCGAAGACCGGCACGGCCATCGCCGGTGCCGACCTCGCGGAGCGCACCGCGAACTGGGACCGGGTGATCGAGCTCACGAACGAGACGTACGGCCTCGACGAGCGTGCCGTCGGGACCTCGCACAAGTACCCGCACCGGATCCACATCGCTTCACCCGACTCCGGTGCCGGGTACGCCAACGCGAGCAACGCGCGCATCATGTTCCAGACCGGCACCGGTGCTGCCGCCGATCTCTTCCGGCTTCCGTTGAGTGGGCTGTGGGGGCTGTGGCACGAGATCGGCCACACCTACGAAGCACCGATCAACATCTTCCCGGGTACCGCGGAGACCATCACCAACCTGTCCGCGCTCGCCGTGCAGGACGGACTCGGGTTCGGGAGCCGGTGGGACGAGAGCATCCCGCTCCTCGAGCGGTACTTCACCACACCGATCGCGGACCGGGACTGGGAAGGCGCCCACGACCGGGTCCGGCTCCTGGCATGGGAACAGCTGCGCCGCGCGTTCGGCGACGGCTACCTGCCGAGGTTCTTCGCGGCGCTGCGTGCCGAGGCGGCGAAGACGAACGTGAACGCCCTGACCATCGACGACAAGCACGCGATCTTCGTCGAGGTCGCCTCGCGGGTGGCCGACCGCGACCTCGCGCCGTTCTACGACCAGCTCGGGTTCCCGATGTCGGACGCGACCCGCGCTGTCATCGGTGCGCTCCCCGACCTGCGGGAGCCCATCTGGGACAACGTCGACTCACGACACCGCATCGTGGAACGACTCGTCCCCGACTACGACCCGCCGGTCGGCGTGGTCACCGGAGCAGTGTCGCCCGTGCCAGTCGGCGAGCACGTGGTCGCCGCGCCGACGGTCACCGGGCTCGGGACCGCGAGCGGCCGAGGGAGCGCGACCGCCGTGGACGCCGCAGCGGTCGCCGATGCCGTCGGTACCGACACCGGACGGCTCCTCGTGCGGCTCCGGAGCGACACCGGCGCCGAGGACACGATCGTCGTCAGGACTGCGGCCGTCGGCGGGGACTCGATCGTGCTGCGCGGGGCGTCGAACCGCGTCGTCGGCGACCTGTGGCTCGATCAGCGGAACGAGGAACTCCGGTGGCGGGCGGTCACGTCCTACGACGCGCACTGGTCCTGGGGATCGAACGCCTACCTGACCGTCACGCACTTCGCGGCGGACGGCACGGTACTCGCCACGGGCACGGTGCAGGGCAACCAGACGGGCAAGGTCCTCGACGAGACCTTCCGGGACCGCCCGTACGCGGACGGCGAGTTCGTGCTCGTCCTGCACGCGCAACCGACGCTCCTCGCCGCGTACCGTTCCGACTCGCTCATCTCGGACTCGAGCGCGCCCCAGGCGTTCCGGATCGCGGACGGCAAACTGCACCTGACCGCGCCCGAGGCGATCCCGGGGTGGCAGTCCCTGTCCGGACTGCAGGGCCCGAAGACCGCCCTGACCCGCGGCGCCGACGTCGAGGTCGAGGCCGGGTTGCAGGTCCACGCCCAGATCTCGACGATCACCGGGGCGATCACGCTGACCAGTCCGGACGGCACGACCTTCGCACCCGGGCAGTCGACGCTCGCCGGCATGTACCGGAAGCCGGGCGAGGACTGGCGGACGAGCGCGAACCTCGTGCTGCGGGGCGGGACGCTCGCCGACGGCGGCACGACGATGCGGTTCACGCTGCAGACGGGTTCGGGGTTCTCGATGCCCCCGGGTTCGACGCTTCGCTGGAAGCCGGTCGTCCGTGTCCCGGCCGACGCGGTCGCGGGCGACTCGTCGCTGGAGCTGCGTGCGGAGGGCACCACCGGCTGAGTCCCCTGCAACGAGGAGCGCCCCCGGACCGACCTGCCGTCGTGGAGCTCGGGCGGCGACGTGCAGTCGCACGCTGGTCCGCGTGAACTGGACGCGGTCGTCCGCGCCGCTGCGAGGTCCGCCGTCAAGGGATGGGTACGCTGACGCGGTGCCAGACTTCGCCGACCTCTTCCGCCGCCGCGACGACACCGCCCCGGACCTCATCGCGATCGACGGCACCGACCGGTTCCTGATCGACGAGGCGCCGCACGTGCACGGGGACGCCCTGCGGCAGCCCGGCGAGGTGGCGGTCGTCGATGACCGTCTTGGAGTCCTGACCCTCGGGCTCATCACGCAGTACGGCGCATCGGACATCCGGGTCGTGCAGGACTCGCTCGTCGGGGAACGCGCGCTCGAGGCCAACGCTGGCACGTTCGGGCTCCGCGGCTTCCACCATCCGGACTCGCTCGAGGACGCCTTCCGCGACGTCCGGCTCGTCGTGCTGCGGCTGTCGAAGTCACACGACCGCCTCGACGAGATCGCCCGGGCCGTCGCGCGGTTCGCCGCTCCCGACGTCGTGCTGCTGTGCGGCGGCAACGTCAAGTACATGAACCTGTCGCAGAACGACGTGCTGCGCCGCTCGTTCGGCGAGGTCACGGCTTCGCGGGGGCGGGGGAAGTCGCGCCTGCTCATCGCGCAGGACCCGTTGCGTGCCCAGGCGAACCGTGCGGCCGCGACCAATCCCTGGCCCAGATCGGTGCACGTCGACGACCTCGGCATGACGCTCGTCGCGCACGGCGGGGTGTTCGCCGGTACCTCGCTCGACCAGGGCACCCGGGTGCTGCTCGCGGCGATGGACGCCGCGGTGCCGACCGCGCGGACCGTCGTCGACCTCGGGTCCGGCAACGGTGTCATCGCCGCGGCGATCGCACTGCGGCGGCCGAACGTCAAGGTGATCGCGACCGATGTGTCCCGGATCGCGGTGGCGTCCACACGGGCGACCGCCGAGGCGAACGGCGTCGCTGACCGGGTGACGGCACTGCGCACCGACGCCGGGGACGAGCTCGCCGTCGGGTCCGCCCAGCTCGTGCTCTGCAACCCCCCGTTCCACGCGGACACCACGGTGACCACCGACGCGGCCGAGGCGATGTTCCGGAACGCGGCCACCGTCCTGCAGCCCGGCGGCGAACTGTGGTGCGTGTGGAACGGGCACCTGCGCTACCGGCCGGTACTGGAGCGCCTGGTCGGGCCGACGCGGCAGGTCCTGCGCACCCCGAAGTTCACGGTCACGGCGTCGGTCGCTGCCCCGCACTGAGGCCCGCCATACCGAACGCGGAATATCGTACGGATAATACTTGAGGACCACTCCGCGGCCCGTGCGCAGTCGTCTCCTGCACCGTCAGAGAGGACTCCCATGCACACTCGTTCCACCCGTGCTCTTCCACCGCCGGCCCGTCCGCCTCGTGCCCGTCCGTCCCGCGCGGCCGTCACCGTCGCGCTGGTCCCGATGGTCGCCCTGGGCGCGCTCGTCGCCGGCGCGGGCGTCGTCGCAGATGCACCACCGGCCCACGCCGTCGACCCGTTCCCGGTCCACGATCCGTTCGTGGACCTGCCCGTCGGCACCACGATGCCGTCGGGTTGGGCTCGCATCGCCTCGAACGACCAGCAGGCCGCGATCGTCGAGAACGGCTCGGCGGGCAAGTGGCTGCGGATGACCGACAACGCCAAGTACATGGCCTCGGCGGTGTACAACGAGGTGCCGTACGACTCGAGCAACGGACTGACCGTCGAGTTCGACCAGCGGATGTGGAGCCCCACCGACACCGGGTACGCCGACGGCATCGGGTTCTTCCTGCAGGACGCCGCGATGCCGCTCGACTCCATCGGCCCCGTGGGCGGCGGACTCGGCTACTTCGACGGCAAGTCCGCCTGCTCGGCAGGACTGGACGGCGGTGTCGTCGGCGTCGGGTTCGACCGGTTCGGCAACTTCGCGCTGCCGGAGTTCATCCAGAACGCCGTCACCGTCCGCGGGGCCGAGGCTGAGTGCTACCCCGTGCTGGCGACGACGGGCAACCGCGGCGACGGGTTCCTCGAGGACCGCGGCGTCGACGCCGAGACGGCGACCTACCGGCACGTGAAGGTCGACGTCGTGCCCCGGGACGCCGGTGGCATCACGGCCATCGTCACGATGTCGGACGCCACCCCCGTCGGCTCGGAGCCGGCGGAGCTGCACCACCTGATCTCGACCGACCTGCCGGCGACGGCGTTGCCTGGCCAGATGCGCTTGGGGTTCAGCGCGTCGACCGGCGGGCGGGCCGAGTTCCACGAGATCCGCAACGTGCGGGCCACACAGCCGACCGACGTCGTGACCACGGCGTCAGTGGACACCGAGGGGCCGGTGACCTCAGGCGACGACGTGTCGTTCCGCGTCCGATCGGTCAACGACGGGCCGGCCACGATCGGTGGGCCCACCGACGCAGTGGCGCGGACGACGGCACTGATCGATGCGCTCCCGCTCGAGGACGTCACCTGGTCGTGCGAGGCCACGGGCGGCGCGTCGTGCGGTGCCGATCAGGGCGCAGGAGTCGTGGCGACCGACTGGACGGCGCCGCCCGGAGGGCAGATCGAATTGCTGGCCCGCGGGACCGTGCCGGCGACCACGAGGAGCGGGACGTACTCGGCGCCGGTGGAGAGTGTCACCGACTTCACCACCGGCCGGTTCGACGAAGGGCGGGCCGCGGTCGCGCGGGACGGCTCGGTGAGCGACGTCGACCTGACGAACAACACGGACACGATCGCGTTCGACGTCGTGCTGCCGGACGCCGTCGCCTCGGATGACGCTGCGACCGGACAGCAGGGTGAACCAGTGGTCGTGGACGTCGTGGGGAACGACGCGCTCGACGGCGGCGGTGCCGACCTCGGCTCGCTGCGGCTCACCGACGAGGGACTCGACGGTGCGGAGCTGTCCGACGACGGCAAACAGCTGCGCGTTCCGGGCGAGGGCACGTACGTCGTGGACGACGCCGGGCGGGTGACGTTCACGCCCGAGGACGGCTTCAGCGGGGTCGCGTCGCCGGTGCGGTACGAGATCACGTCGAACGCCGGGCAGGTCGCGTCCGCCGAGCTCCGGGTGGAGATCGAGGCCGGTGCGGTCGACCCGACGCCGGGGCCCACGCCGGAGCCGACGGCGGAACCCACGCCGGATCCGACCACGGCGCCGACCGCGGGGCCGACGGCCGATCCGACCGCGGTACCGGGTGCCGGTTCCGCCGCTGGGCCCGGGGACGGTCCCCAGAACGCGTCGACCGTCGGCGGACCGTCGTCCGGCGGACCGGACCGGCTCGCGTGGACGGGCTCCGACGGGGTGCTCGTCGCAGCGGTCCTCGGCCTGGGGCTCGCGGCCGCCGGTGGCGTGCTCCTGACGCTTCGACGTCGCCGACTCGAGGTGGGCCCGGACGCCGACGCCTGATCCACACCGGTACGACTCCGGACGCGACGGAGACGACGAAGCCGCCCGGGTCTCCCCGGGCGGCTTCGTCGTGTGTTCCGAGCGATCAGGCCGGGACGTAGTCGAACGTGTCCGGGTCCGGACCCGTTCGGTGGCCCTTGTCGAGAGTCGTGATGTCCGTCATGTCCTCGTCGGAGAGCTCGAAGTCGAAGATCGCGAAGTTCTCCTCGACGCGGGCACGCGTGACCGACTTCGGGAACACGATGTCGCCGCGTTGGATGTGCCAGCGGAGCACGACCTGCGCCGGGCTCTTGCCCGTGGCGCCGGCGATGCGGGTGATGGTCTCGTCGTCGAGCACGAGGCCCTGGGCGATCGGGGACCAGGCCTCGGTCGCGATGCCGAGCTCGTTGTTCACGGCGCGGAGCTCGTCCTGGGTCAGGTACGGGTGCACCTCGATCTGGTTCACGGCCGGCGGGACATCCGTCTCGGCACGCAGGCGGCGCAGGTGGTGGGCCTGGAAGTTGCTGACGCCGATCGAGCGGGAGGTGCCGGCGGCGTAGAGCTCCTCGAGCGCCTTCCACGTCGGCACGAAGTCCGAGACGGTGGGCAGCGGCCAGTGGATGAGGAACAGGTCGGTGTAGCCGCCGAGCAGGTCAGCTGACTTCTTGCCGTTCTCGGCAGCTGCCGAAGGGTCGTGGAAGCCGTTGTTGAGCTTCGAGGTGACGAAGATCTCGTCACGCGGGATGCCGGACGACGCGATGGCCTCGCCGACCTCCTTCTCGTTGCCGTACATCTCGGCGGTGTCGATGTGGCGGTAGCCGACCTCGAGCGCTGTGAGCGTCGCTTCCTTGGTCGACGCGGGGTCGATCTGGAAGACGCCGAAGCCGAGCTGCGGGATGGTCTTGCCGTCGTTCAGGGTGATGTTCGGAACGGTCATGAGTCCAGACAACACCCGACCAGCTCCCAGGCATTCCGCTCGCTCCCAGGACCGTTCAAGTCAAATGCAGAATATTGGTATTCTGGCGCGATGAACCGACACGCTTCACGACGCCCTCGTGCGCGCACCGCGCCGCGCGTCGCCGCCGTGGCGACCGCGGCCGGCCTGGTCGCCGCGCTCGCCACCCCGCTCGCCGCCACGGCAGTCCCGGCCCCCGCGGCCGACGCCGGATCCGCACGGACCGACTCTGCCGCCGACTCCACGATCCTGTTCGTCGAGGACTTCGAGAACGGCGTCACGACGACGCCGGTGCTGTTGAACGCGTACAAGGGCGCGAACGGTGAGACCTACACGGCCGACCCGGCGTGGATCAACGCCGCTGAGTGCAACGGCATCGTCACGAGCGCCAGCAGCTCCGACATGGCATCCTGCGACGCCAACCCCCAGCTCAAGCAGCTCGGGTCGGTCCTCGGGCAGATCACCGGCGAGGACCCGGAGACCAACCACGTCGTGAGTGCTTGGACCGCGTCGCGCAACCTGCCGCGGAACGCCGTTCAGATCGAGTCGCGCGATGACTTCTCGCTCGGGCAGACCGGACGCTTCGTGTCGTTCGGTGTCAGCGCCGCCGCCGGAAGCTGTGTCGGGTTCGACCACCCGCTGCTCGACTTCCTGCTGGTGGACGGATCTGCCGAGCACCCGGTGTCCGAGCGTCCCCTCGACCCTTGCAACGACCCTCGCTCGAGCACCTTCACCGCGGGCGGCAACACGTACAAGGGCGGCGAGTTCGTCTCGAACGGCGGCGTGCTCTTCTCCGGCGACACCCTGCGATGGCGTCTCCGCAACGCCCAGTCGTCCTACAGCGGCAACGACGGCGCGATCGACCGAGTGACGATCGTCGACTCGACCCCGACCCTGGCGAACGAGTTCTCCGGCGCCCCGATCGTCGGGGACACCGCGCGCATGACGGCGCGCGTCGTGAACACGAGCGAGCACGGTTCGAAGCCCGGTTGGTCCTTCGCCGAGACGCTGCCCGAAGGCCTCAGCGTCGCGTCCGACCCGAAGGTCGCGACCACCTGCGCCGCGGCGGACCTCGACGTCGAGGCAGATGCCACGACCATCGGTGCGTCGGGCGACCTGGACATCGACGCACCGGACTGCACGGTGACGTTCGACGTCAGCGCCTCGGCTCCCGGCACGTACACGATCGGTGCCGACGCCGTGACCGAGCGCACCGGCGTCGACCTGCCGACCGGCTCGGCGAGCATCACCTTCGCCCCCGAGGTGAACGAGCTGCGCGTCACCGACCAGGCCGTCTTGTCCGGCGGCAACGGTGACGCCGTCGCCGACCTCGGCGAGACCGTCTCGTTCCGCACGACCGTCGACAACACCGGCAACGTCCTGGTGCGGGACGTCACGCTGACCAGCCCGAACGGCGACGCGGACTGCGACGTGCAGCAGCTCGCCCCCGGAGCATCCGCCGCGTGCGCGACCGCTCCCCGCCCGGTCACGCAGGACGACCTGGACCACGGCTCGATCGACGACACCGCCACGGTCTCTGCACGATCGCGCGCCGGCCAGGCCGTGACGGCCAGCGCAACCGCCACCGTCCCCACCTCGACCACCACCTCGCGCGCCTTGCTCGCCATCACGCCCGTCGTCCGTGGCGGTGCCCCCGCGGTCGGTGACGACATCGGGCTCACGGTGACGGTGACCAACGAGGGCAACGTCTCGATCCGCGACCTCGCGGTGACCGTGGCCGACGAGCCCGGCATGACCGTCGCGTGCCCGCCGACCCGCCTCGCGCCCGGCGCGTCCATCGAGTGCGCCGTCGAGGGCTCGCACCCCGTCTCGCAGCACGACGTCGACCGCGGCACCGTCACGTTCGTCGCCACGATGACCGCAGTCGACGCCGCCGGTCAGCCGGTCCGTGGTGACGCCCGGACCGCACAGACCACGGTCGCCCAGGCCCCCGCGCTCGCCACGACCGTCACCCCGACGCTCGACACCGCCGGCAAGACCCCCGCTCCCGGTGACGAGGTCACGCTGAGCGTCGCCGCACGCAACATCGGGAACGTCACGCTCCGCGACGTCGCCGCCGAGGTCGAGGACCGCGACGGCATGCCCGTCTCCTGCCCGACCTCCCCGCTCGCACCCGGCGCGAGCGTCGACTGCACCGTTCCGGCCCACACCCTGAGCCAGCGGGAGATCGACGCCGGCACGGTCGGGTTCGCCGTGACCTCGACCGCCACCGCACCCGACGACCGTCGCGTGACTGCTTCGGACTCTGCGTCGGTGACCGTCGACCGCCAGTACGGCATCGTCGCGACCGCGACCGCCGGCCTGGCCGACGAGTCCCGCGTACCGAAGGCCGGTGACCACGTCGAGCTGTCCGTCTCGGCGCGCAACTCCGGCAACACCACCCTGCGGGGCCTCGCTGCCGAGGTGGACGGCCGCGACCTGGACGTGGAGTGCGCCGAGGGTGCGCTCGCCCCCGGCGCCGCGGCGACCTGCTCCGTCGGCGACCACGTCCTGACGCAGGACGAGATCGACGCCGGCGCCGTCGAATTCGCGCTCACGGTCCACGCGAACGGCCCCGGCGGTTCGCGTGCCCAGGCATCGGACACCGTGGTGGTCGAGCTCGTCAGCGCGCCGGCCATCGCCGTGTCGGCGACGAGCGTCCTCGATGCGAACGAGCACGAGGTCCCCCTGGCCGGCGACACCGCGACGGTCACGATGACGATCCGGAACACCGGCAACGTCACGGTCACGGGCATCCGCGGCAAGGTCGAAGACCGTGCGGGCCTCGAGGTCGACTGCCCGGACGACGATCTCGCCCCGGGCGCCGCGGTGACGTGCGAGGTGTCCGAGTACACCCTCACCCAGAGCGACGTCGACAGCGGTGCCGTCCGGTTCGTGCTGTCGAGCGCAGCGACCGGTGCCGACCGTCAGCGCGTCGAGGCCCGTGCCGACACGACACTCTCGATCGTGCGAGCGCCGTCGATCACGACGACGGCCACGGCTGCGCTCGACGACACCGACCACGGAGCCCCGACCGCGGGCGACACGGCATCGGTCCGCATGTCGATCACAAACACGGGCAACGTCACGGTGCACGACCTGAGCGGCATCGTCGACGAGCGGGCCGGCACGACGGTCGCCTGCCCCGCCGAGCGGGTCGCTCCCGGTGCTTCGGCGGACTGCGCAGCGGCGGAGTACGCGCTCACCCAGGGCGACGTCGACGCGGGCAAGGTGCAGTTCGCCCTCACCGCAGCGGCCGTCGGCCCGGACGACCAGACCGTGACTGCCGGCGCGAAGGCCGGCACTGCGATCGAGCGCGCCCCGGGCGTGCAGGTCCAGGTCACCGCGCACCTGGCGGAGTCCGAGCACGAGGCGCCGCGCGCCGGTGACCACGTGAGCGTGGGCATCCGCGCCACCAACGCGGGGAACGTCACGCTGACGGGGACCCGCGCCGAGGTCGTCGAACTCGCCGGTCTACCGGTCGAGTGCGTCGGCGAGGGTGTCGCACCGGGTGCGTCGATCGACTGCACGACCCCGCAGTACGTGCTCACCCAGGCGGACGTCGACCACGGCACAGTGACGGTCGCAGCGGTGCTCGACGCGACCGGTCCCGCCGGAGACTCCGTCACCTCGCGCGACGAGGTCCAGGTCGGCCTGACGGCGAAGAGCGCCCTCGACCTGTCCGCCGAGCCGGTGCTGCACGGAACCGACGGCAGCACGAAGGTCGTCGCCGATGACCACGTGCTGCGCCCGGGCGACCGCGTGTCTGTCCGCTACGAGGTGCTCAACACCGGCAACCTCGCGGTGCACGACCTGCAGCAGGCCGAGGGCATGCCCGCGGTGACCTGCGAGGAGTCCACGGTCGAGCCGGGGCAGCGTGCCACGTGCGAGAGCGACGCGCACGTCGTGACCGAGGAAGAAGCAGCGACCGGCGAGGTCGCGATCACCGGTCAGGTGGCCGGCCAGGTCACGCGCGCCGACGGTGCCACGACCGAGGAGCCGGGTGCTGCGAGCACGGGGCAGACCGCGACGCCAGCGACGTTCGGCGTGACCACCGCCGCGGCGTCGACGAAGCCGGTCTGGGTGTTCTCGCTCGAGGTGCACACGAAGCTGCACGCCGAGCCGCAGCCCGTGCCCGCCGCCGAGAAGCCCTCCGCCGCGCCGGTGGAACTCGCGTTCACCGGATCGACCGTCCTCGCGATGGGCGTCCCCGCGACGATCGTGCTCCTGCTCGCCGGAGCGGTCCTGCTGCTCTGGCGCCGCCAGCGCCGCCCGGACGACCGCCAGGTCTGACGCGCAGCGGCGCCGGCACGACACAGCGCAGCCAACACGGACCGCCCCCTGTCCCAGCCCAGGGACAGGGGCGGTCCGTCACTCCAGCGCAGCGGCGATGTACGCCTGCAGCGCCTGGCCGTAGGCGATCGCGGGGACCTCGGACGCGAAGCTGCGGTCAGCACCGCCGATCGTCGCGGTGACCGTGTAGACGATCCGGCCGTTCACCGACACCCGGGTCAACCCGATGAACGACGGACCGAGGAGCTCGCGCAACTGGTCCTCACGCGGCAGCCAGAGCGACTCCGACGCGGTCACGGAGTCGAGCGCCCACTCGGTCGTCCCGTTGAAGCCGAGGATCGTGCCGGTGGGGGAGTCGTGTCGTTCGACGGTCATCTCGGACACGGTGTAGACGTCCTCGTCCACCTCGGGCTTGTCGATGACGAAGCGGTCGCCCGTCTCGGGGTGCCAGCGCAGGCCGGCGTCGCGGAGGGTCCTGGCGAGTGCAACGGTGATCACCTCCCCACCCTGCACGCGCGAGACCGCGCTGTCACCACGAAGTCGCGCTGTCACCACGTAGGTTGCCGAAAGCATCCCGTACTAGCATCGCCGAGCACCCCCACGCGCGAGCGCCACCCGATCGCGCGCGCGACGTGACGACGCCCGGGCAACCGGTGCCGCGCCTCCAGGCCGACCAACCGGCCACGGGGCGGGCCACCGGCCGGCGTCCCGACCGAGGCGACGGACACCCCGTCCGCCGAAGAGAAGGACCTGCATGACCCTCGAACGCGAGGAACTCCGCGACGGCTGGACCGTGACCATGGCCGGAGGAACCGGCGCGCCGGACGGCGTCGCGGGACGCAGCATCCCGGCGACGGTGCCGGGGCAGGTGCACACCGACCTGGAGCGGGAGGGCCTGCTGCCGGACCCGACCTTCCACCTGAACGAGCAGGCGGCGAAGTGGGTCGGCCGGGCCGACTGGGCCTACCGGACCGCGGTCGACGTCGACCCGCGCGGCCACGAGCGTGTCGACCTGGTCTGCGACGGCCTGGACACGGTGTCCGAACTGAGCCTGGACGGCGTCGTCGTGGGCACGACCCGGAACATGCACCGCCGCTACCGCTTCGACGCGCGCGTGCAGACCGGGTCCGGCGCGACGACGAAGGACCTCGAGATCCTGTTCGAGTCGCCGTACCGCGAGGCCGGCCGGGTCGCCGCGAAGGCCGGCAGCATGCCGGGCCCGTACGACGAGCCGTTCCCGTACATCCGCAAGAACGCCTCGAACTTCGGCTGGGACTGGGGGCTCACCGCCGTCACGAGCGGTCCCTGGCGACCGGTCGCGATCGAGCGGTGGTCGACCGCGCGGCTGCGCGAGATCCGCCCGCTCGTCGACGTCGAGGCCGGCGAGGGCGTGCTCGACGCCCACATCACCGTCGAGCGCTCCGGCCTCAACGACCTGGACCAGGACGGCGAGGACGACGACCTGGTGCTCGTCGTGACCGTGAGCGGTCTGAAGGAGGACGGCACGCCGACGCGGCAGCGGTCGCGGGCGCAGCTGACACCGAAGGACGACGAGACCGTCGTCACCGTGCGCGTGCCCGAGGCGCTGCGCTGGTGGCCCCGCGGCTACGGCGCGCAGGCGCAGTACGACGTGGTCGTCGAGCTGCAGACGGTGGACGGCGAGGTGCTCGACCGCGACACGTTCCGCACCGGCTTCCGGTCGACGCGGATCGACACGCAGGTGGACGACATGGGTCGTCCCTTCGGCATCCACGTCAACGGGACGCTGATCGACGTGCGCGGGGTGAACTGGATCCCCGACGACGTGATCGTCTCCCGCGTCGACCGCGCGCGCCTGCAGTCCCGTCTGACCGCGGCGGCCTCGCTCGGCACGAACCTCGTGCGCGTGTGGGGCGGCGGTGTGTACGAGTCGCGCGACTTCTACGAGGTCTGCGACGAACTCGGCCTGCTCGTCTGGCAGGACTTCCCGTTCGCGTGCTCGGCGTACCCGGAGGTCGAACCGATCCGCAGCGAGGTCATCGCCGAGGCCCGCGACAACGTCGCCCGCCTCGCGCGGCACCCCTCGCTGGTGCTGTGGAACGGCAACAACGAGAACATCTGGCTGCACGACGTGGACGGCTGGGCGGACTCGCTCGGTGACCGCGGCTGGGGCCTCGACTACTACCTCGACCTGCTGCCGACGATCGTCGACGCGGTCGACCCGTCGCGCTTCTACACCGTGGCCTCGCCGTGGTCGGGCGCCGAGTCGCTGCCCGCGAACGACGTCGACCACGAGACGCACCACTCGTGGGACGCCTGGAACCGCCTGCCGGACACCGCCTACCGCGGATCCGTGCCGCGGTTCGTGTCCGAGTTCGGCTGGCAGGCGCCGCCCGCCTGGCGGACGCTGCGGGACGGGGTCGCGGACGAGGTGCTCTCGCAGGACGCACCCGGGGTCGTGCACCACCAGAAGGCTGCCGACGGGATGGGCAAGCTGGCCCGCGGCATCGAGCCCCGGTTCGGCACGGGGCCCTTCTCGTTCGATGCGTGGCACTACCTGACGCAGCTGCAGCAGGCCCGCGCCATCGCGACGGGCGTCGAGCACTGGCGCACGCACTGGCCGCGCAACACGGGTGTGGTCATGTGGCAGCTCAACGACCTGTGGCCGGTGTCGTCGTGGTCGGCGATCGACTCGGCGGGGCGGCTGAAGCCGCTCGCGCACGAGCTGCGTCGGTTGTACGACGACGTCCTGCTGACGATCCGTCCCGTGTCGCGGGTGGCGGTCGCGCCGTCCGCCGTCTCCGGGCCGGCTGCTTCGCCGGCGTCGTCGCCCGTCTCACCGGTCTCCGGAGCGGTCGCGCCCGCCTCGCCGGTCGCGTCCGGTGCGGATCGGACGGGAGGCCCGGATCACCCCGGCCGCTCGGCCTCCGCCGGCGAGACGGCTGATCTGGGCGACGTGGCGGACACCCTGTCCCTCGGCGTCTCGCCCGGTGCGTTCGGGTCCTCGCCCGTCGAGGTCGCCGTCCGGTCCACGCGCGGCGGCCACGACAGCGTGGTGCGCGTGCGACGGGTCACCACGGCCGGCACGATCCTGGCCGAGGCGTCGTTGCCCGTCCGGTTGTCGTCCGCCGGGGTCGCCGTCGTCGCCCTGCCCGAGTCCGTCGGCGTGGTCGACGACCCCGCGCGGGAGCTCATCGTGGCGGACATGGACTGGCGTCGGGCGGTCTGGACACCGGGCCCCGACGTCGACGTGCGGTGGGAACCCGCGCGGTACCGCACCTCGTTCACACCCGTCGACGGCGGGCTCGACCTGACCGTCGAAGCCGAGACGCTCGTCCGCGACCTGCTCGTGCAGCCCGACCGGGTGACCGCGTCCGGTGTGGTGGACCGCGGGTTCATGACCCTGCTGCCCGGGGAGCGGGTGACCTTCCGGCTCACCGGTGTGACCGAGGCCGACATCCCGGCGCTCCGTGCCGAACCCGTCCTGTGGAGCCTGGACCGCGCGCTCGAACATTGATATACAGAACGACACAGTGATATATTTTGTGGTGCGCCGCTCGCTGTCGTGACCCGACGACTCCGGCGTCCGGTCGACCTCCCGTCGGCCCGGTCGACAGGAGGACCCCACCATGTCGCTCGCGATGCGCCCACCCACCGCTGCCATCACCGTTCCCCCCGCCGCCGCACCGACCACCGCGCCGCCGTCGGCACCCGCGGGTGGTCGCCGAGGCTTCGCCCCCGCCGTTGCCCTGCTGGACGTCGGACTGCTGGTCCTGGCGTTCGCGGTCGCCCACGTCGTGCGCTTCCCCTGGGAGCTGTCGGCCGTGCGACCCCAGGCTGGCTGGATCGAGTTCGCGACGGCTCCGGTGATCATCCTGGTCTGGATGGCCCTGCTGTCGATGTTCCGCACCCGCGACCCACGCATCGCCGGCATCGGCAGTGACGAGTACCGCCGGCTCGTCACCGCGAGTCTGGTCGCCGTCGCCGTGGTGGCGGTCGTGGCGTACGCCGCGCAGCTCGACCTGGCCCGGGGGTACGTGGCCATCGCCTTCCCGCTCGGGCTCCTCTTCCTCGCCGTCGGGCGGAAGGCCGTCCGCACCGTCCTGGCGCGCAGTCGTGCTCGCGGGCAACGGTTGCAGGACGTCCTGATCGTCGGTGACACCGAGGACGTCCGCTACGTCGGGCGACGGATCGCCGCGACGCCCAGCGCCGGGTACCGGGTCCGCGCGGTCGTGACCGACTGCGAGCCGGTGGGCGCGACGATCGACCTCGGTTCGGCGTCCGTCCCGGTGGTCAGCGGGATCGACGACGTCCTCGCGCTGGCTCGTTCCGAGGGAGTCTCGGCGGTCGTCGTCGCCGGCGCCGTACGCGGCGGGCACGAGCGACTGCGCCGCCTCGGGTGGCAACTCGAGGAGCACGGCGTCGAGCTCGTCGTGTCGTCGCCCCTCGCGGACATCGCCGCGGGTCGCGTGCACGAGCGTCCCGTCGACGGCCTGCCCTTGATGCACGTGGAGACCCCCGACTACCGCCGTCGCACGGGCAAGCGTCTGCTCGACGTCGTCGGAGCCGGCTTCGGTCTCCTGCTGCTGGCGCCCGTGCTCGCGGTGATCGCGCTCGTCATCCGGCTCGACGACCGCGGTCCGGTGTTCTTCCGCCAGACCCGTGTGGGCCGTGGGGGCGCGGAGTTCTCGATCCTGAAGTTCCGCACGATGTGCGTGGACGCCGAAGCGCGGATGGCCGCACTGCAGGCAGCGAACGAGGGTGCGGGCCCGCTCTTCAAGATGAAGGACGACCCACGCGTCACCCGGGTCGGGGCGTTCCTGCGGAAGACGTCGCTCGACGAGCTGCCGCAGTTGTGGAACGTGCTCACCGGTGCGATGAGCCTGGTCGGACCCCGCCCGGCGCTCCCGCGCGAGGTCGCCCTGTACCAGGACTTCGCCGACCGCCGACTCCTGGTCACCCCGGGGATCACCGGCCTGTGGCAGGTCAGCGGCCGGTCGGATCTGGACTGGGCCGAGGGTGTGCGGCTCGACCTGCACTACGTCGAGAACTGGTCGTTCCTGCACGACCTGGTGATCCTCGCCCGGACGGTGCCGTCGGTGCTCCGGTCGCGCGGCGCGTACTGAGGGCGCTGCGGCGGATCGGCCCGGCGCCTTCCCTGTGCGAACGGTGTCCGTTCCGGTCCCCGGCCTGGGCTTCGGGGATCGGGAGAGTTACGATGGGGGGAACACGGACTTCCGCCGCGTGGGTCGAAGAAGACCTGCGGACGGCGACCAGTTCCAGATCAAGGAGTCATGATGCTCGGAAACCTCGGCGGCGTACACCTGCTGATCATCCTCGGGATCGTCATCCTGCTGTTCGGCGCGACGAAGCTCCCGGCGCTCGCCAAGGGCCTCGGGCAGTCGATCAACATCTTCAAGAAGGAGATGACCGACGACGAGAAGAAGGCTCAGGCAGGCGACACCACGGTGCAGAACACCGCGGCCCCGACCAGCACCGTGCCGAACGCTCCCGCCGAGCCCGCTGCCGGTCCGATCCTGAACCCCGGCCCGAGCGCGCAGCCGAACACCGACTCCCGGCGCTAGAACACCAGCTCAGGACACCCAGCCCCGTCCTGTCGGCAGCCCCCGCGACCACTCCGGTCGCGGGGGCTTCGTCGTGCGGGGCGCGCAGCGGTCCGAGGGGGCGCAGGATGAGCACATGACCACTGCTGCACCCCGCGCGACCGCGCCGCTCCGGGACGACCGGCGCACCGTGCTCGTGGTGGCGATCCTGTCGTCGTTCGTCGTCGGGCTCGACTCGAGCGTGGTCAACGTGGCGCTCCCCGCGATCCGACAGGAGCTCGGCGGCGGACTCGTCGTGCAGCAGTGGACCGTCGACGCGTACCTGGTGACGCTCGGCTCGCTCATCCTCGTCGCCGGATCACTGTCGGACGTGTTCGGCCGGGTGCGCATCATCACGTGGGGGCTCGTCGTGTTCGGGATCGCCTCGGTCGCGTGTGCGATCGCCCCGACGGGGGAGTTCCTGATCGTCTCGCGGGCGTTCCAGGGTGTCGGCGGCGCCCTGGTGACCCCGAGCGCGCTCGCCCTCATCGTGGCGGCGTTCCGCGGGGCAGCGCAGTCGAAGGCGATCGGCACGTGGACCGCCTGGTCGAGCGCGTCGACGATCCTCGGACCCGTGGTCGGCGGGCTGGTGGTCGACAGCGTCGGCTGGCGGTGGATCTTCGTGCTGACCGCCGTCCCGATCGCGGTGACGATCCCGCTCGTGCTGCGGATCACCGGTGACGTGCACCCCGCGATCCGACCGCGCATCGACGTGGTCGGCGCCGTGCTGGCGGTCGTCGGGGTCGGTGGGGCGGTGCTCGGGCTCATCGAGCAGGAGCGGCTCGGGTGGGGCGCGCCCGTGGTGGTCACCGCGCTCGTGCTCGGTGCCCTGGCACTCGGGGCCTTCGTGCCGTGGGAACTCCACGTGATCCGGACGACCGGTTCGCCGCTGGTGCCGCTCGCGCTGTTCCGGGCCCGCAACTTCGCGGTGGGCAACCTCGCCACCCTGTCGATCTACGGCGCCCTGAGCATGGTCTTCTTCGTGGTCACCCTGTTCCTGCAGGAGGTCTGGGGGTTCCCGGCCTGGCTCGCCGGCCTGGCGACGCTGCCCCCGACGGTGGTCCTGCTGCTGGTGTCCTCGTCCGTGGGCGGGCTGGCGGGACGGTTCGGGCCGCGCTGGTTCATGGCCGCGGGCCCGGCGGTGGCAGCGGTCGGTGCGCTCCTGATGCTGCTGGTCGGTGCGCAGCCGGACGGGTACTGGATCGCGGTGTTCCCCGGGCTCGTGCTCATCGGGTTCGGGATCGCGCTCATGGTGACACCGCTGACCAGCGCCGTGCTCGGGTCGGTGCCGCAGTCCGAGGCCGGCGTCGGGTCGGCGGTGAACAACGCGATCGCGCGGATCGCCGGCCTGGTGATGGTGGCGCTCGCGGGCGTGGTCCTCGGCGGCGAGATGAGCGTCGCCGGCCTGCACCGGGCGGTCGTCGTGATGGCCGTCCTCCTGCTGGCCGGCGCGGTCGTCAGCGCCGTCGGGATCCGGAATCTCCCGGCGCCGACGTAAGTTGAGTGCAGTAGACTCAAGTACAACACCACCGCAACGAAAGGACGGAACGCATGGCGAACCTCCAGGGTGCTCCTGACTCGCAAGAGCGACAGAAGACCGCCCTCGAGCAGTACGGCGTCGACCTGACGGCGATCGCTCGCAGCGGCAAGCTCGACCCGGTCATCGGACGCGACTCCGAGATCCGACGCGTCAGCCAGGTGCTCACCCGCCGTACCAAGAACAACCCCGTGCTCATCGGCGAGCCCGGCGTCGGCAAGACCGCCGTCGTCGAGGGGCTCGCGCAGCGCATCGTCGCCGGTGACGTCGCCGACTCACTGAAGGACAAGCGGCTCGTCTCGCTCGACATCTCCTCGCTCATCGCGGGCGCGAAGTACCGCGGCGAGTTCGAGGAGCGCCTCAAGGCCGTGCTCAAGGAGATCAACGACTCCGACGGCCAGGTCATCACGTTCATCGACGAGTTGCACACCCTGATGGGCGCCGGCGGCGGCGAAGGGTCCGTCGCGGCCTCGAACATGCTCAAGCCGATGCTCGCGCGCGGCGAACTGCGGCTCATCGGGGCGACGACGCTCGACGAGTACCGCGAGTACATCGAGAAGGACGCCGCCCTCGAGCGACGCTTCCAGCAGGTCTACGTGGGCGAGCCCAGCGTCGAGGACGCCGTGGCGATCCTCCGCGGGCTCAAGGAACGCTACGAGGCACACCACAAGGTGACGATCAACGACTCGGCGCTCGTCGCTGCGGCCAGCCTGTCGAACCGGTACATCTCCGGCCGCCAGCTGCCCGACAAGGCGATCGACCTGATCGACGAGGCCGCCAGCCGGCTCCGCATGGAGATCGACTCCAGCCCGGTCGAGATCGACGAACTGAAGCGCAACGTCGACCGGCTGCGTGTCGAGGAGTTCGCGCTCAAGCAGGAGAAGGACGACGCCTCGAAGGCCCGGCTGGAGACCCTGCGGAACGAACTCCGCACGCGCGAGGAACGACTGGGCGAGCTCGAGCAGCGCTGGCAGGCCGAGCGGGCGAGCCTGAACCGGATCGGTGAGCTGAAGCAGCAGCTCGACGACCTGAACATGCGCAGCCAGCGTGCCCAGCGCGAAGCCGACTACGCGACGGTGTCGCGCCTGGAGTACGCCGAGAAGCCCCGGATCGCAGCGGAGCTCGCGGCCGCCGAGCAGGCCGAGTCCGCCGACCGCATGGTGAACGACAGCGTCACCGACGAGGACATCGCCGCCGTGATCGCGCAGTGGACGGGCATCCCCCTCGGGCGGCTGCTGCAGGGCGAGACCGAGAAGCTCCTGCACCTGGAGAACGAGCTCGGGCGCCGGATCATCGGGCAGCGCACCGCCGTGAACACCGTGTCCGAGGCCGTCCGTCGCACCCGCGCCGGCATCTCCGACCCTGACCGTCCGACCGGATCGTTCCTGTTCCTCGGACCGACCGGCGTCGGCAAGACCGAGCTGGCCAAGGCACTCGCGGAGTTCCTGTTCGACGACGAGAAGGCCCTCGTCCGCATCGACATGAGCGAGTACGGCGAGAAGCACTCGGTCTCGCGGCTGATCGGCGCCCCGCCCGGGTACGTCGGCTACGAGTCCGGCGGGCAGCTCACCGAGGCCGTCCGGCGTCGCCCGTACTCCGTCATCCTGCTCGACGAGATCGAGAAGGCGCACCCCGAGGTGTTCGACGTGCTGCTCCAGGTGCTCGACGACGGCCGGCTGACGGACGGGCAGGGGCGCACGGTCGACTTCCGGAACACGATCCTCGTGCTGACGTCGAACCTCGGCTCGCAGTTCATGACCGACCTGACGCTGACGGACGAGCAGCGCGACGACGCCGTGCGCGAGCTCGTGCAGCAGGCGTTCCGACCGGAGTTCATCAACCGCCTCGACGACATCGTGGTGTTCCAGGCCCTGACGGCCGACGACCTCGGTCAGATCGTGTCGCTCTACGTCGACCGGCTCGCCCGACGCCTGACCGACCGCCGGCTCGAACTCGCGGTCACGCCCGAGGCGCGCGGGTGGCTGGCCGAGCGCGGGTACGACCCGCTCTACGGCGCACGGCCGCTCCGCCGCCTCATGCAGCGGCAGATCGACGACAAGCTGGCGCGCGCGATCCTGTCCGGTGACGTCCGAGACGGCGACACCGTCCGGGTCGACGTCGCCGAGGACGGCGACGGTCTGACCGTCGAGCCGTTCCAGCTGGCGGAGGTCGTCGAGGAGTAGGCGGCGGCCGCGGTGGGTGGGGTGACCGACGGGAGGCCCGGTGCCGGTTCCTGGGACCCGGCACGGGCCTCCCGGGTTGGCTGCAGGGCATGCCTGAGATCCGCGCGATCCGTCGCCTCACCGACACCGTCGAGCACTCGAGCGTGCTCGACAAGGCCGTCGACATCGACCGTTCGGTCGTGAACGCCCTCGCCCGGCCGAAGGCCCTGCGGCAGTTGCTGCACGGTGTGCCGTTCGGGCACCCGCTGCACCCGCTCATGGTGCAGGTACCGCTCGGGGCCTGGATCTCGGCCGCCGTGCTCGACGTCTTCGGCGGGAGGGGCAACGCGAAGGCCGCGAAGACCCTCGTCGGCGTCGGCCTGGTGTCGTCCGGCAGTGCGAGCCTCGCCGGGTACGTGGACTGGTCCGAACTCGACCGCGAGCAGCTGCGCACGGGATGGGTGCACCAGGCCGTCAACTGGGTCGGCATCTCGCTGTACGGCCTGTCGTGGTGGCAGCGCAAGAACGGCAACCACGGCGCCGGCAAGCTGCTCGGGTTCGCCGCGCTCGGCGTCGTGGGGGTGGGTGGGTACCTCGGCGGACACCTGGCGTACCGCCAGCGTGCCGGCGTGAGCGACCACGGTGAGGTGCCGTTCGACGCGTGACCACTGATACGGAAACGTTATGTGGACGAAACGCGGTACGTGGAATGCTCGTCCCATGGATCGACTCAGTACCGACACCGTTCCCCTGACCGGCCTTCCCGCCCGCGGCGGCCTCGAGTTCATCGTCCACATCGACGAGGCGGCGGGGGTCGTGTCACTCGACCTCACCGCCGCGTAGCCGGCCGTGCGGGTCCTGGTCGTCGATGACGAAGCAGCCCTCGCCGACCTCGTCGCGAAGGGCCTGTCGCGGCAGGACATGGCCGTCGACGTCACCTACCGCGGCGACCACGCCGACGAACTGCTGGCGGTGAACGACTACGACGTCGTGGTGCTCGACCGTGACGTCCCGGGGGTGCACGGCGACGAGGTCGCACGTCGGCTGGCGTCGCGCGGCAGCCTGACCCGCATCCTCATGCTCACCGCGGCGGCGACCCTGACCGACCGCGTCAACGGGCTCGAACTCGGCGCGGACGACTACCTCGCGAAGCCCTTCGAGTACCCGGAACTGGTCGCCCGGGTGCGCGCGCTCGGTCGGCGCAGCGTGGCCCCGGTCGCGCCCGTGCTCGAACGCGTCGGGATCGTCCTCGACACGAACCGTCGGATGGTCACCCGTGACGGCCGACCGCTCGACCTGACCTCGAAGGAACTCGGGGTGCTCGAGGCGCTCCTGCGAGCCGACGGTCGCATCGTCTCCGCCGAGGAACTGCTCGAGAAGGTCTGGGACATGAACATCGACCCGTTCACCGCTGCCGTACGGGTGACGATGTCGAAGCTCCGCAAGAAGCTCGGCCGCCCCGATCCGATCCGGACGGTCCCGGGCGAGGGCTACGCGCTGTGAGACGGCTCCGGCGGACCTGGAGCATCCGGGCCCGCACGGCGCTGACGTTCGCGCTCGCGGCGATGGCGCTCGCCACCGGGGTGGTGGTGTTCTCGAACGTGATGTCCCTGGCCGGGGTCGGTGCGGGTCTCGACACGACGGCGATCCGCGGTGCCTCCCCGGCGGAGACGTTCGTGACCGCCTCGCCGGTGCCGATCGGCGAGCGCTCGGCAGCGGACGACGCACCACCCTCCACCACGGTCGCGGTGGTCCGGCTCGTCGCCGTGCAGCAGTGGCAGTGGTCCGCGATCGGCATCGCCGGGGCGGGCCTCGTCGCCGGTGGCGTCGGGTGGCTGGTGAGCAGGCGCATGCTCCGACCGATCGACCGGATCACCGCGACGGCGAACCGGATCACGGCGTCGAACCTGCACGAACGCATCGCACTCGAGGGCCCGGACGACGAACTCCGACGGTTGTCCGGCACCGTCGACGACCTGCTCGACCGGCTGCAGACCGCGTTCGAGAGCCAGCGACGGTTCGTCGCGCAGGCGTCGCACGAACTCCGGACCCCGCTCGCGGTCCAGCGTGCCGCGATGCAGATCGGGTTGCACGACGGTGCCGGCGCCGATGACGTCCGAGTGGTGCGCGAGGAACTGCTCGCGCAGAACCGGCGCACCGAGCACCTCGTCGAGTCCTTGCTCGTGCTCGCGGAGGCCGATCGAGGGCTCGCAGGCGTCGGGACGCCGATCGACCTCGTGGCCATCGCCGACGAGGTCGTCGCGGGAGCCGCCCGGAGTGCGCACGAGGCGGGCGTGACCATCACCCACGAGGGCCGAGCCGCGCCTCCTGGCAGACCCACCATCACCGGTGAGCCGATGCTCGTCCGGCAGTTGCTCGTCAACCTCGTCGGCAACGCCGTCGAGTACAACGAAGCCGGCGGCTTCGTCCGCGTCACCACGCGCGGTGACGGCCTCGTCGTGGAGAACTCCGGGCCGGTCGTGCCGGACGAGGTCGCGCCACTGCTCGTCGAACCGTTCCGACGCTGCCCCGAGGTCGCCTCCGGCGGCCGGCACAGCGGCCTCGGCCTGTCGATCGTCGCGTCCATCGTGCACGCGCACGGGTGGCGACTCGTCGTCACCGCGCGCCGTGAGGGCGGCCTGCGCATCGACGTTTCGTCGGTGTGACCCCACGCGTACCGGAGACGAAACACCGGGTCCGCTGTGCTGGTCCCATGAAGCCATCCACGAAACACTCCACCACCACCACCATCGTCGCCGTCGCCGCAGCCGTCGTGCTCCTGCCCGGCCTCCTCGCCGGCTGTTCCGGAGCGCCGTCGACCGACTCGACCGACACGGCCTCGGGCGGCGGCAAGGGGGCCGGGGCCTCGCTCGCGTCCTGCATGCGTGACCACGGGTACGACATGCCGGATCCGTCGTCGGGTGGGAACACCCTGTCCCTGTCGGCTCCCGACGGCATCGACGACGAACAGTGGAAGGCGGACCTGCAGGAGTGCATGGGCGACGCCGGAGCCGGTGAGGGGTTCCAGGCGGCGAAGCCCGCCGGGACGCCGGAACAGCGGAAGCAGATCGCGGAGTGCATCCGTGAGAACGGGTTCGCCGACTTCCCCGATGGTGACGATGCGATGTCCACGTACCGGCCCGACGACCAGGACGCATTCCAGGACGCGTCGTCGACGTGCTTCGACGAGGTCCTGGGCAAGGGCGGCAGCTCCGGTTCGAACACGACGGTGCAGCCGTGACCACCGTCCTGACCAGGCGTCGAGCGCTCGTCACGAGCGCGTGCCTCGTCGCGGTGCTCGCCGCAGGCGCTGGCACGTGGTCGTTCATCGACCTGCAGGCTGCGCCGTCCTCGGCAGCAGCCGAGTCCGGGAAGCAGCAGCACCCGACCGCCGCGGTCACGAAGGGCGACCTGACGGACTCGAAGGTGTTCGCCGGGACCCTCGGGTACGGCACGGACACCGGGGTCCCCGGCGCCGCCTCGGGCACGCTGACCTGGCTCCCCGCGCCCGGGCAGGTCATCAGGAGCGACGAGTTCCTGTACGCGGTCGACGAGCGCGGGGTGCGGGCGATGCACGGCACGGTGCCGATGTGGCGCTCGCTCGAACGCGGGCTGACGGGCACCGATGTGCAGCAGCTCAACGACAACCTCGCCGCGCTCGGGTACGACGTCGCGCAGGACGACTCCTTCGGCCCGCGGACGCAGCGCGCCGTGCGGCAGTGGCAGGAGGACCGGGGGCAGGAGGTCACCGGCGTGCTGACCTCGGCGGACATCGCGTTCGTCGACGGGGACGTGCGTGTCGCGACCGTCGACGGGAAGCTCGGCCAGCCGGCGGAGGGAGGGAGCGGTGACGTGCTCTCCGTCACGAGCACGAAGCGCATCGTCGTCGCCACCGTCTCACAGCGCGACGCCGAACGGCTCGCGGTCGGCACGGAGGTGCGGGTCAGGATCAACGGCGCCGGGGCACCGATGACGGGCGAGGTCACCGACGTCCAACCGAGCTCGGGAGACGACGCCGGGTCCAAGGTCGACGTGTCCGTCGCGTTCGACCCCGGCTCGCGACGGCTGCCAGCTGCGGCGTCCGCGCAGATCGACGCCGCGGGAGCCACCGAGAAGGACGTCCTCTCCGTGCCGGTCGCGGCACTCGTGACGACGGGGAACGGCGCGTACGCGGTGGACGTGGTGCGGCGCGACGGCACGACGAAGCGGGTTCCCGTGACCCCCGGGTTCATCGCCGACGGCCGGATCGCGATCACCGGGAAGGTCGCGGAAGGCGACCGCGTGGTGGTGCCGGGATGAGCGGCACGGGGCCGGTCCTCGCCCTGCGCGAGGTCACGAAGACCTACGGCGACGTCGGCGCGCTCCGCGGGGTGACGCTCGACGTCGCCGCCGGGGAGCTCGTCGCGGTCGTCGGTCCGTCCGGGTCCGGCAAGTCCACGATGCTCAACATCGTCGGGACCCTCGACCGTCCCACGCAGGGCTCGGTGTCGATCGCCGGGAACGACGTCGCGACCATGTCCGACAACGCCTTGTCCGCGCTGCGAGCCGAGCACGTCGGCTTCGTGTTCCAGCAGTTCCACCTGCAGGCCGGTGCCACCGCGGCGGAGAACGTCGCCGACGGGCTCCTGTACTCGGCGACCGGGCGACGTGAACGGCGCCGACGCGCCCACGAGGCCCTGGAACGAGTCGGCCTCGGGCACCGCACCGACCACCGCCCGACCCAGCTCTCCGGGGGTGAGAAGCAGCGCGTGGCCATCGCCCGCGCGATCGTCGGGAACCCCACGATCCTGCTCGCCGACGAGCCGACCGGCGCGCTGGACTCCGCCTCCGGTACGGCGATCGTGACGCTCCTGCGTGCGTTGAACGCCACCGGCACCACGGTCCTCGTCATCACGCACGACCTGGGCCTCGCAGCCTCGTTGCCGCGGCAGGTCCGGATGCGTGACGGTCTGGTGGAGCACGACTCGGCGGTCGGGCCGGCTGGGCCGCACCAGTCCGCTGCGGACATCGCCGCCGCCATCGGTGGTGGCCGGTGACCGGCGTGCGAGGACGCTTGGGTGCCGCTGACCTGCTCCGGCTCGGGGTGTTCGGGCTGCGCACCAGACCCGGCCGTGTCGTCCTGTCGGCGCTCGGCATCGCGATCGGCATCGCCGCGATGATCGCCGTCGTCGGGATCTCGTCGTCGAGCAAGGCGAAGCTCGACCAGGTGCTCGACGCCCTCGGCACGAACGTGCTCACCGCCACGCAGGCCCAGGGGTTCGGCGACGTGCCGCCGTTGCCGTCCACCGCACTCGAGTCGGCACTCCGCCAGGACGACGTGCAGTCGGCTGCCGCGGTCGGCACCGTGGTCGACGCGGCCGTCTACCGCAACGAGTTCATCCCGCCGCCGGAGACGAAGGGCATCGACGTGATGGCGGCTTGGGGCGACGTGCCGCGCGTGCTCGGCGGCGAGCTCGGGTCCGGGCGCTGGATCGATGACTCGGTCGTGGCTCCGCCGCAGGTGGTGCTCGGTGCGGCCGCCGCGTCGGCACTCGGCATCGACCGGGTCCGTGCCGACAGCCGCGTCTGGATCGGCGGGCAGTGGGTGCAGGTGGTCGGGATCCTGGAGCCGATCGCGCTCGCCGACGACCTGGACAGCCAGGTGTTCGTCCCCCGCGGCCTCGCCCGGCAGCTCGGGTTCGACGGGGCGCCGACCGCCGTCTACACCCGCGTCGACCCGTCGCGAGTCGCACCGGCACGGGACATCCTGGCGAATGCGATCAGCCCGGGGTCCCCGCAGGACGTCGGCGTGACCCGGCCGTCCGACGCGCTCGCCGCGAAGGACGCCACCGACGACTCGTTCACCGGGTTGCTCGTCGGCATCGGCGGCGTGGCCCTGCTCGTCGGCGGCATCGGCGTCGCGAACACGATGGTGATCACCGTGCTGGAACGTCGTGCCGAGGTCGGGGTGCGGCGAGCCCTCGGAGCGCGGCGGCGGAACATCCGCGACCAGTTCCTCGTCGAGTCGTTGCTGCTGTCGTTCCTGGGCGGGGTGGCCGGTGTGGTGATCGGGGTCGGGGTCACGGTCGCCTTCGCCCTGGCGCAGGGATGGCCGGTGGCGATCCCGCTGTGGGCCGTCGGCGGCGGGCTCGGCGCGACCGTCGTGATCGGCGGTGCGTCCGGGTGGTACCCGGCAGCGCGCGCGGCGCGCATCCCACCGACGTCCGCTCTGGCGGCCGTCTGAGGCCGTGGTGGTGATCCGGGAGGCCCGGTGCCGGTCTGCGGGACCGGCACCGGGCC
>NZ_JADKSB010000011.1:0-38713 GCF_015350935.1 Curtobacterium sp. VKM Ac-2887
CGACTCGAGGGCATGAGCCCGGTTCAATACCGAGCTCACGCCCTCGCGGCCTAATCTGACTTCACGGTCCAACAAACCGGGACCAGTTCACAGCTGGCACCGCGCCTCCCGTCCGTGCGTGCGTGCGCTGTCTTGCTCGCTGCCGGATGCGTGCGCATCTTCCGACGCTCCACTTGTCGATCGACGCGTGGTCCGTCGGAAGATGCGCACTCATCCAGTGCGTGTGCATGTTCCGACAGCACACGCGTCGTTCCCCTGGTGGTCTGTCGGAACTTGCCCACGCATCGGCCGTGAGCGAAGCGAGCTGGCGGGCGGTGGCCGTGAGCGCAGCGAACTGGCGGGCGGTGACCGTGAGCGCAGCGAACTGGCCGAGGCGGTGACGCCCTGAGCGCAGCGATGGCGGCACTCGCCGGGAGACGCAACAGAAAATGCCCCCGGACCGAAAGGTCAGGGGGCACTGCATGTTTCTGTGTCCGAAGGGGGACTTGAACCCCCACGCCCTAATACGGGCACTAGCACCTCAAGCTAGCGCGTCTACCAATTCCGCCATCCGGACTGGATGTGTGGCGATTTCCCCGGGTTTCCCCGGCGTGCCTGCCGAGAGAAAACACTAGCACGGGTCTGAACGCCCGATGAACACGGCCGCGCATCCCGGGCGCGTCCAGAGGGCTGGGTTCCCGGCGCGTCCCGCGGCGTCACCGGGCCGGGGCGCGTCGGTGCGGACCGATACCGTGGTGGCATGACGAACCCGGAGCCGACCGCGACCGAGCTCGAGGCCACCGCGGCGATCGCGCGCGACCTCATCCGCATCGACACCACGAACTGGGGCGAGGGGAAGTCGCGCGGCGAGACCGAGGCGGCGCACTACGTCGAGGACAAGTTGCGCGGGCTGGGCCTCGAGCCGCAGTTGTTCGAGTCCGAGCCGGATCGCGTCAGTGTCGTCGCGCGGGTGCCCGGCCGCGATCGTGACAAGCCGGCCCTGGTGGTGCACGGGCACCTCGACGTCGTGCCGGCCGATCCGGCGAACTGGTCGGTCGACCCGTTCGGCGGTGTCGTCAAGGACGGCTCGCTGTGGGGGCGGGGCGCCGTCGACATGAAGAACATGGACGCGATGATGCTCACGTCGCTGTCGGACGTCATCGCGGCGCAGGGGGCTCCCGAGCGGGACCTCGTGATCGCGTACTTCGCCGACGAGGAAGCCGGGGGAGTCCTCGGCTCGCACCACGTCGTCGAGCACCACCCCGAGGTCTTCGCCGGGGCCAGTGCCGCGATCAGCGAGGTGGGCGGGTACTCGATCACCCTCGGCGACCGTCGCGCCTACCTGCTGCAGACGGGCGAGAAGGCGCTGATGTGGATCAAGCTCGTCGCCCGCGGCACCGCTGCGCACGGCTCGCACGTCATCCGCGACAACGCCGTGACGAAGCTGGCCGCGGCGGTCGCCCGGATCGGCAGCGAGGAGTGGCCGGTTCGCCTGTCGGCCACGACGGACGCGATGGTCGCCGAGGTCGCTCGGTTCCTCGGCGTCGACCCGACCGTGACGGGCCCGGACGAGGTCGCGCTCGCGACCGGGTCGGCCTCGCGGTTCATCCACGCCGCGCTGCACACCACGACGAACCCGACGGTCCTGACCGCGGGCTACAAGCACAACGTGATCCCGGACACGGCCGAGGCGCTCGTCGACATCCGGTGCCTGCCCGGCGACGAAGAGTCCGTGCTGGCGCGTGTGCGGGAGCTCGCCGGTGACGAGGTCGAGGTCGTGATGTCCTTCCGTGACATCGGTCTCGAGCAGGACTTCGGCGGACCGCTCGTCGACGCCGTCCGCGACGTCCTCGGCCGCCACGACCCGGGCGCCCCGGTGCTGCCGTACCTGCTGTCCGGCGGCACGGACAACAAGGCGCTGTCGACGCTCGGGATCGCCGGGTACGGCTTCGTGCCGCTGCAGCTGCCCGCCGGGGTGGACTTCCCGGCGATGTTCCACGGTGTCGACGAGCGGGTGCCGCTCGACTCGCTGGCCTTCGGTCGGCGTGTTCTCGGGGACCTCCTGGCCACGTACTGATATTGTTCATGGTCGCCTGCGTGGCGGTGTCCTGACCGACCTCCCCCGAAAGGCCCGTGCGTGCACATCCTCGAGGCGATCTTCCTCGGCTTCGTCCAGGGGCTCACCGAGTTCCTGCCGGTGTCCTCCAGCGCGCACCTGCGCATCGTCGGGCTGTTCCTGCCCGACGCGAAGGACCCGGGCGCGGCCTTCACCGCGGTGACGCAGCTCGGCACCGAGACCGCGGTGCTGATCTACTTCTGGAAGGACATCACCCGGATCGTCGGGCGGTGGTTCCGCTCCGTGTTCCGGCGCGACGTCCCGAAGGGCGACCCCGACGTGCGCCTCGGGTGGCTCGTGATCCTCGGCACCATCCCGATCGGCATCGCGGGACTCCTGCTGAAGGACTCCATCGAGACCACGTTCCGCTCGCTCTGGATCGTCGCGATCGTGCTCATCGTCTTCGGCATCGTGCTCGGGGTGCTCGACGTCGTCGGCCGCAAGGAGCGTCGGATCGAACACATGACCTTCGGTGGCGGCATCCTGATCGGGCTCGCCCAGGTGCTCGCACTCGTCCCCGGGGTCTCCCGCTCCGGCGCGACCGTGTCGATGGGGCTCGCGCTCGGGTACACGCGGCCGGCCTCGGCGCGGTTCGCGTTCCTGTTGGCCGTCCCCGCGGTGTTCCTGTCCGGTCTGTACGAGGCCGCGACGAGCCTCGGTGACCACGGAGCGCCGTTCGGACTCGCCGACACGCTCATCGCGACGGTGGTGGCGTTCGTCGTCGGGTTCGTGGTGATCGCGGCGTTCATGAACTACATCAGCAAGCGCAGCTTCATGCCGTTCGTCGTGTACCGCATCGCACTCGGTATCGTTCTCATCGTGTTGTTGTCGCTCGGAGTGATCCAGCCGTGAGGGCCTGGCAGGCCCCGTCCGTCCCCGACGTCCCCGGCGCAGCGCCGCGGCCCGTCGTGCACGACACCGCCACCGGCAATCCGGTCGACCCGACGCAGGGCGAGGAGCGCGCTGCGCTGTACGTCTGCGGGATCACCCCGTACGACGCCACCCACCTCGGGCACGCGGCGACCTACCTGGCGTTCGACACGCTCGGCCGCGCGTGGCGCGACGCCGGCCTCGACGTCGAGTACGCGCAGAACGTCACCGACGTCGACGACCCGCTGCTCGAGCGCGCCACCCGCGACGGCGTCGACTGGCGCGAGCTCGCCGCGTCGCAGATCGACCTGTTCCGTCGCGACATGGAGTCGCTGCGGATCCTGCCGCCCGACGACTTCGTGGCCGTCACCGACGAGGTCGACCGCGTCGCCGAGGCCGTCGCGTTCCTGCAGGAGACCGGCTCCGCCTACGAGGTCCCCACCCCGGACGCCGAGGGCGAGGACCTGTACTTCGACGTGAACCACCCCACCGACGCGTGGTCGCTCGGCGACGAGAGCGGCCTGGACCGCGAGACCATGCTCACGCTCGCTGCCGAGCGCGGCGGCGACCCGGAGCGCCCCGGCAAGCGCGACCCGCTCGACCCGCTGCTCTGGCGTGCGGCCAGAGACGGTGAGCCGAGCTGGGACTCCGAGATCGGCCCCGGCCGGCCCGGCTGGCACATCGAGTGCAGCGTCATCGCCGGCGACCGCCTCGGCCTGCCGATCAGCGTGCAGGGCGGCGGCAGTGACCTCGTCTTCCCGCACCACGAGATGAGCGCCGGACACGCAGCGGCCCTGGCGCACCAGCCCCTGGCACACGCGTTCGTGCACACCGGGATGATCGCCTACCAGGGCACGAAGATCTCGAAGTCGCTCGGCAACCTCGTCACCGTGCGGGGGCTGCTCGACGACGGCGCGGACCCCCGCGCGATCCGGCTCGCGCTGCTGTCGCACAAGTACTCCGACGACTGGGAGTGGTTCGACGCCGAGCTCACGAGTGCCACGACGCGCCTGGCGACCTGGGATGCCTGGGCATCGGGTGCATCCGCCGGGCACGCCGACGATGCGGCCGACGTGGCGTCCCGGATCCGGGCGCGGGTCTCCGACGACCTCGACACGCCGGGTGCGGTCGCCGCGGTCGACACTGCGATCGCCGGGGGCACTGCGTGCACGCCGGAGCTCGCCGACCTGATCGACGCGCTGCTCGGCATCCGTCTGGCCTGAGCTCGGGAGGGGTTGGGGAGCTGGCTGTCGGCCCGCCTCGACAGGTCACGACACGTCGTGTGCGGGCCGCCGGTCGGTCAGGAACTGTCGCGTTGGCGGGCGGCAACCGACAGTTCGCGACCACCTTGCGGAGGTGAGCGGGGTGCCGTGACCGTTCGCGACCCCCGGACGGGAGGCCCGTGGCGGACCCGCCCCGTGCCTCCCGTCCGCTGTGCGGTCGCAACACGTCGCGTGCGTGCCGGCGACAGGTCACGAACTGTCGCCGAGGCTGGCGGCAGCCGACAGTCCGCGACCGCTCGGCGGAAGTGAGCGGGGTGTCGGCTACTGCTGCGGGGGCCGCCAGGGCCCCTCGCCACCAGCGGTACCGCCGTCCTTGCCGTCCTTGTGCTCGCGGCGCCGCAGGTACTGCTCGAACTCCTGCGCGATCGCGTCGCCCGAGGCCTCGGGGGAGTCGACGGTGTCGCGGGCCTGCTCGAGCTGCCCGATGTACGAGGCCATGTCCTCGTCGTCGGCGGCGAGGGCGTCGATGCCGTCCTCCCACTCGGTGGCGTCGTCGAGCAGGGTGCCACGGGGCACGGTGACGTCGGTGAGCTCCTCGATCTTGTCGAGCAGCGAGAGGGTGGCCTTGGGTGACGGCGAGTTGTGCACGTAGTGCGGGACCGAGGCCCAGAGCGACAGCGTGGTCAGCCCGGCCTTGTCCATCGCGTCGGCCAGGACACCGAGGATGCCGGTCGGACCCTCGTACGAGGACTTGTCGACGTCGAACGCGGTGCGGACGCCGGCGTTCTCGCTCGAGACGAAGACCGAGATCGGGCGGGTGTGCGGGACGTCGGCCAGCATCGCGCCGACGAAGACGACGGCGTCGATCGAGTACACGTCGGCGAGGTCGATGATCTCGGCGCAGAAGCCGCGCCAGGTGCGCGAGGGCTCCGGACCGACGAGGACGAACACGTCGCGGTCGGTCGGGGAGCCGGTGGCGCCGATGACCGGACGGCCCTCGGCCCCGGGGCCGTGCAGCACGATGCGGGGCCACTGCACCCCACGGGCGCCGGTCTCGTCGGACCCCATGGTCGGACGGTTGAACTGGTAGTCGACGTACCGCTCCCCGTCGAGCTCGCGCAGCTCGTCGAGCCCGAGGGACTCGACGATGCGGCGGGCGAGTCCGCTCGCGGCTTCGCCGGCGTCGTTCCAGCCCTCGAAGGCGACGACGAGCAACCGGCCGTCGCTGAAGGGGGAGTGCTGTGGCACGGAGCGGACCTCCTGGTGGTGGAGCGGAGCGGGGCGGGCACGACGAGGCACCCGGCCGGACACGATGCAGGCATCCACTGTAGGCCCCGGCGACGCCCGCGGGCATGCGCGTCCGCGCCCAGCGGAACGGCCAGGCCGCCCGCGCCCGCGCCGCGCCCGCCGTGTGCACGGCCCGCGCCCGCCGCGGCACACGGCCCCGGTAGACTCGTCGCCCGTGACCGCGCATCCTCCTGCCCTCGTCCCGCCCGCAGCCGTGCTGTGGGACATGGACGGCACGATCATCGACACCGAGCCGATCTGGCAGCGCTCCCAGGTCGACCTGACGAACCGCTACGGCGCCGAGTGGACCCACGAGGACGGCCTGTCCCTGGTCGGCTCCGGCCTCGAGCGCTCCGGCGAGCTCCTGCGCGCCAAGGGCGTCGACATGGAGGTCGAGGAGATCATCCAGTGGATGACCGAATACGTGATGGAGCACCTGCGCGCAGGTGAGCTGCCGTGGCGCCCGGGTGCCCGCGAACTCGTCGAGGAGCTCCACGCCCGCGGCATCCCCACCGCACTGGTGACGATGTCCCGCCGCAAGATGGCACTCGTCGCCGCCGAGGCGCTGGGCGAGCGCGGGTTCCGCGTCGTCGTGGCCGGTGACGACGTCGACCGTCCGAAGCCGTACCCGGACGCCTACCTCTCCGCCGCCGCCCAGCTCGGCGTCGAGCCGACCGCGTGCGTCGCGATCGAGGACTCCGCCACCGGCGTCGCCTCGGCCGTCGCCTCCGGCGCCGTCACGGTCGCCGTGGAACACATCGTCCCGCTGTCCGAGATCGCCGGCGGTGACGTGCACCTGACCACCCTGTCGGGTGTCGACGTCGACCGCCTGGTCGAGTTGACGGGGCCGGCGCTGGCCGCACGCGCTGCCGTGACGGGAGGCCCGGCTCCTGACCCGGCGCACGCTGCGGACACCGAGGGAGCCACCCGATGAGCCACACCGACGACCCGACACCGGCCCTGCCGCACACCGCCGGTGGCGCACCCCACACGCCGCCGCGTGGCCCGTTCCGGGCCGGCGACCGCGTGCAGCTCACCGGCCCGAAGGGCAAGCTCACGACGCTGTCCCTCGAGACCACCGGCGAGTACCACACGCACCGCGGGGTCCTCCGGCACGACGACGTCATCGGCCAGCCCGACGGCTCGGTGATCCGGGCCAGCACGGGCGACGAGTACCTCGCGCTCCGTCCGCTGCTCAACGACTACGTGATGTCGATGCCGCGTGGTGCCGCCATCGTCTACCCGAAGGACGCCGCCCAGATCGTGGCGTTCGCGGACGTCTTCCCGGGCGCCCGGGTGGTCGAGGCGGGCGTCGGTTCCGGTGCCCTCTCCCTGTTCCTGCTGCGGGCGATCGGTCCGACGGGGCAGCTGCAGTCCTTCGAGCGTCGCGAGGAGTTCGCCGCGATCGCACAGGGCAACGTCGGCACGTTCCTCGGCGCCGTCCCGGACAACTGGTCGGTGACCGTCGGCGACCTGGTCGAGGAGCTGCCCGGCGCCGTCGACGAGCAGAGTGTCGACCGCGTGGTCCTCGACATGCTCGCGCCGTGGGAGTGCGTCGATGCCGCAGCCGACGCCCTCGTGCCCGGCGGACTCATCGTCTGCTACGTCGCGACCGTCACCCAGCTGTCCCGCACGGCCGAGGCCCTGCGCGACACCGGCCGCTTCACCGACCCGATGCCGAGCGAGACCCTGGTGCGCACCTGGCACGTCGAGGGGCTCGCCGTCCGACCGGACCACCGCATGGTCGGGCACACCGGGTTCCTCATCACGGCCCGTCGTCTCGCCGACGGCACCGTCCTGCCGAACCTGAAGCGCCGCGCGGGCAAGGTCGAGTTCTCCGACGAGGACATCGAGGCCTGGACCCCGGGCGCCGTGGGCGAGCGCGCGACGAGCGACAAGAAGCTCCGCAAGGTCGCGCGGCAGTCGGCGGCGCAGGCCCGCAAGGTCGCCGCTGCCGAGGCCGGGTCCGCAGCAGCCGCTGCCGAGGGGTCCGAACCCGTCAGCGACGCGTCCGAGCCGACCGACGGCGAACGGTAGGCTGACGGTCGTGCCCGTCCTGCATCGAACGGAAAGAGGGTCCGTGCGCACCATCCCCGCACTCCTGGTCACCATCGGTCTCGTGGCGTCGCTCACGGCGTGCGCCTCGAACGGCGCCGGCACCACCCCCTCGAGCTGCGCCGCACCCGGTGCGGCGTCCGAAGCGGTGACCGCCACCGGCGCGTTCGGCAAGGAGCCGAAGGTGTCGATCCCGAGCGGACTCACCACGAAGGGCACGCAGGTCTCCGTCCTGGAGCAGGGCGACGGCCGCACGATCGACGACGGCACCCCCGTCCTGATCGAGTACACGCTCGTCGACGGCGCCACCGGCGAGGTCGCGCAGACCAGCGGGTACTCCGGGCAGACGGCCCCGATCACCGCCGGTGCGAGCAACTACGGCGCCCTCGGCGAGTCGCTCGAGTGCGCGCAGGTCGGCGACCGCCTGGCCGTCGCACTGCCGAAGAGCGCCCTCAGCAGCTCGGACACCAGCGCGACCACCGACAGCGGCTCGTCGGGGAAGACCGAGGACGCCGTCATCGCCGTCATCGACGTCAAGCGGGCCTTCGACGCCCGCGCGACCGGCACTCCGCAGCTCGCCGGCGACAAGATGCCCGCCGTCGTGCTCGCACCGTCCGGCGCCCCCGGCATCACGATCCCGTCGTGGAACGCGCCGAAGTCGAACGAGACGCACCTGCTCCGCAAGGGGTCCGGTCGCGTGCTCACCGCCAAGGACACCGCGGTCATCAAGTACACCGCCGTGACGTGGGGCGCTGACCCGTCCGTGGCCGGCTCCAGCTGGACCGACGGCTCGGGCGCGCAGACCGTGCCGCTCACCAAGGGCCAGGTCGACGAGGGAGTCCGGAACGCCATCGTCGGGCACCACGTCGGCGACCAGGTCCTGGCCGTCGTGAACCAGCAGGGCACCGCCTACGCGTACGTCATCGACGTGCTCGGAGCGATGTCGAGCTGACGCTCCCACACCGTCCACCGACCGCGGCGCGGGTGCACTCCGGTGCACCCGCGCTGCCGTAGGATCGCCTCGTGCCAGCGACCCGTGTGCCCCGTGTGCCCGCAGAGGAGCGGCTGTTCAGCCTCGTGCTCGCGCTGCTCTCGACGGAGTCCGGGCTGACCAAGGCGGAGATCCTGACCAACGTGCAGGGCTACCGCCAGCGGTTCACACCGGGTGGGGACAACGCCTCACTCGAGCGGCAGTTCGAGCGCGACAAGGACGACGTCCGCGAGCTCGGCATCCCGCTCGAGACCATCGAGACACCGGGTGCCGCCGGCAATAACCAGACGCTGCGGTACCGGATCCCGAAGGGCGAGTACGACCTGCCCGTCGACGTCCGCTTCACGCCGGACGAGTCGGCCCTGCTGTCGCTGGCCGCCATGGCCTGGCGCGAAGGCGCGCTGTCCGCTGACTCGCGTCGCGGGCTGCTGAAGGTCCGGTCCGCGGGTTCCGAGGACGACGACGGCGCACTCCAGCTCGGCGTCGACGCGTACGCCCCACGGCTCCGAGCACGCGACGCGGCGTTCGAGCCCCTCCGCTCCGCGCTCGACCGCGGTGCCGCCGTCCGGTTCGACTACATCACCCCGGGCCAGCACGAGGCCCGTCGTCGCGAGCTCGCCCCGCTCGCCCTGGTGCAGCACGGCGGCCGCTGGATGCTCGCCGCCCACGAGTTCGCCACGGACTCGGACAAGAACTACCTGCTCTCACGCATCGTCGGACCCGTCACGCAGTACGACGTCGGGCAGCACACCGCCCCGGTGGGCGCGGGGGAGCGCACGCTCGCCGAACTCGAACGGATCTGGTCAGCCCGCACGGCGCGCATCGCGGTGACCCCCGGCTCCGACGCCGAGCGGCGGCTCGCCCGTCGTCGTGACACCGAGACCGACGCCGACGGCGCACTCGTGCTGCACCACGTCGACCCGCAGATCCTGGCCGAGGAACTCGCCGCCTTCGGACCCGAGGTCCGGGTGCTCGAGCCGGAGGACCTGCGGCTGCGCGTCGTTGAGCGGCTCCGTGCGCTCGTGCGCGACCACAGCGACGGAGAGGAGTCCGCCCGTGGCTGACGCCCAACCCCTGCAGGCGCAGGACAAGCTCGCCTTCCTGCTCGCCCTGGTGCCGTACCTGATCGACCGCGAGCGCGTCTCGGTGGCCGAGGCCGCGCGCCACTTCGGTGTCCCCGAGGCCCGCATCCGCCGCGCCGTGGAGCTCATCGCGGTGTCGGGGGTCCCCGGCGAGACGATGCAGTACCAGCACGGCGACCTGTTCGACATCGCCTGGGACGACTTCGACCAGAACGAGATGATCGTCCTGACGAACCTCGTCGCCATCGACGACTCGCCCCGACTGTCCGCGCGAGAAGCTTCTGCGCTCATCGCCGGGCTGCAGTACCTCTCCGCGCTGCCCGAAGCCGCTGACCGCGACGCCATCCGAGCACTCATGGCGAAGCTGTCGCGCGGTGCCGGCGGTGCCGCCTCGACGGTCGCGGTCGGGCAGGACCTGCACGACGTCGCCCTGGCAACGATCCGTCGTGCGATGGCCGGCGGCCGCGGGTTGTCCTTCGAGTACGCCGGTCCGCGCACCCAGGGCGGCACCCGCCGGGTCGACCCGCTCCGCGTCGAGTCGATCGACACCGACTGGTACCTCCGCGCCTGGGACCTCGACCGGCAGGCGCTCCGGACCTTCCGCCTCGACCGGATGTCCGGTGCACGCGTCGACGACCGTGCGGTGGAGAAGTCGGCGGACCAGGTGGTGATCCCGGACACGCTGTTCCAGCAGTCGGCAGAGGACGTCATCGTCACCGTCGAACTCGACTCGTCGTCGCTGCCGCTCGTGGCCGACTTCCTTGCCGACACCGCGGACGCCCCTGACGCCGAGGCGCGCGTGCGCATCCGGCTCGCGGCGTCGAACGGCTTCGACGGGGTGGTCCGGCTCGTCGCTGGGCTGCCCGGCCGTGCCGTGGTGCTCGACCCGCCAGCGGCGCGGGACGCGGTGCGGGACTTCGCGGCCGCCGCCCTCGCCGCCGGCTGACGTCGCAACCCCGCCGCCGACCGCTCCTGCATGTGCGTTCGCACGGAGCGCGCCGAACTGTCGGTCCCCACCCCGTAGGATCGACCCATGGCTTCGACGACCGCGCGCGGGCGAGCGAGGCGGCAAGGGCGCCGTGACAACGACGCCGAAGGCCGCATGTCGCTCGGGCAGCACCTCATCGAGCTGCGCAACCGCCTGTTCCGCGCAGTGATCGCCGTGGTCATCGCCGCGGTCGGCGGATGGTTCCTGACCCCGTTCGTGCTGGACTCGCTCCGGGCACCGGTGGCCGAGCTCGCCAAGGTCGGCGGGCACACGGCCGAGCTGAACTTCCCGATGATCACGGGCGCGTTCGACCTCAAGCTGCAGATCGCGATCACGATCGGCATCGTCATCGCCAGCCCGGTCTGGCTCTACCAGATCTGGGCGTTCATCGTGCCCGCCCTGGTGCGGCGCGAGAAGCAGTACGTGTGGGGCTTCCTCGGCACCGCGATCCCGCTGTTCTTCGCCGGGTGCTACTTCGGGTGGTACATCCTGCCCCACGTGGTGGGCATCCTCGGCAGCTTCGTGTCGAGCCAGGACACCTCGATCGTCGACGCGAAGGCGTACTACGACTTCGTCATCAAGCTCATCGTCGCGGTCGGGATCGCGTTCGTGCTGCCGGTCTTCATCGTGCTGCTGAACTTCGTCGGCGTCCTGTCGGCGGCGGCGATCATCAAGTCCTGGCGCATCGCGATCCTGTGCATCCTGGTCTTCTGCGCGATCGTCACGCCGAGCGCCGACGTTATCTCGATGTTCCTGCTGGCCGTCCCGATGGTGGTGCTCTACATCGCCGCGTGCGTCGTGGCGTGGTTCCACGACCGCAGGGTGGCGAAGAAGCAGGCCAAGCTCGACGAAGAGTACGGCCTGTGACGGGCGCGGACCTCAGCGCGGCCGAGCGCTTCGCCGCCGCCAAGGTCCGGAACCGCTCCCGCAACCTGGAGCTGTTCCGCGCCGACCTGCGCTTCGACCTCGACCCGTTCCAGTTCGCCTCGTGCGACGCGCTCGACCAGGGCCGCAGCGTCCTCGTGGCCGCGCCGACCGGTGCCGGCAAGACGATCGTGGCCGAGTTCGCGATCTGGCTGGCGATGCGGCAGCCGACGGCGAAGGTGTTCTACACGACGCCGATGAAGGCGCTGAGCAACCAGAAGTACGCCGAGCTGGTCGAGGTCTACGGCGAGTCCGAGGTGGGCCTGCTCACCGGTGACACGAACGTGAACCCGCGGGCGCGGGTCGTCGTGATGACGACCGAGGTCCTGCGGAACATGATCTACGCCGATTCCGACCTGCTCGACGACCTGGCCTGGGTCGTCCTCGACGAGGTCCACTACCTGGCCGACCGGTTCCGCGGTGCGGTGTGGGAAGAAGTGATCCTGCACCTGCCGACCGAGGTCCGGCTGGTGTCCCTCAGTGCCACGGTCTCCAACGCGGAGGAGTTCGGCGACTGGCTGCAGGCCGTCCGCGGGGACACCGACGTCATCGTGTCGGAAGACCGCCCGGTCCCGCTCGAGCAGCACGTCCTGGTCGGTTCGAAGATGGTCGACCTGTTCGACTCGAGCGGTGCGGCGGCGACGAACCGCGTCAACCCGGAACTGCTCCGCATGGTCGGTGGAGCCTCGCGTAGCGAACGGCACGGCGGCGGCCACCGTGGCGGACGAGGGCGTGGGGGATACCACGACCGCCGTGGGCCGCGTACCGAGAAACTGCACCGCGAACGCATCGCGCACATGCTCGACGAGCGGATGCTGCTGCCCGCGATCTTCTTCGTGTTCAGCCGCGCCGGGTGTGACCAGGGCGTCCGGAACGTCCTGCGCTCCGGCCTGTCGCTCACCACGGTCCCGGAGCGCAACGAGATCCGCGAGACCGCGGAGTACCACTGCCGCACCCTGCCGGACGAGGACCTCGCCGTCCTCGGCTACTGGGAGTTCCTCGAGGGCCTGGAGCGCGGTGTCGCCGCGCACCACGCCGGCATGCTCCCCGCGTTCAAGGAGGTGGTCGAGAACCTCTTCCAGCGCAAGCTGCTCAAGGTCGTGTTCGCCACCGAGACCCTGGCGCTCGGTGTGAACATGCCCGCGCGCACGGTGGTGCTCGAGAAGCTCGAGAAGTTCAACGGCGAGGCCCGTGTCCCGATCACCCCGGGGGAGTACACCCAGCTCACCGGGCGTGCCGGGCGCCGTGGCATCGACGTCGAGGGGCACTCGGTCATCCAGTGGACCGACGGTCTCGACCCCCAGGCCGTCGCCTCGCTCGCCAGCCGACGCACCTACCCGCTGAACTCGTCCTTCAAGCCGACGTACAACATGGCCGTCAACCTGATCGACCAGTTCGGGCGGCAGCGCACGCGTGAGGTCCTCGAGACCTCGTTCGCGCAGTTCCAGGCCGATCGCTCCGTGGTCGACCTGGCCCGCAAGGTCCGCTCGCAGCAGGAGTCCCTCGAGGGCTACCGCGAGGCCATGCAGTGCCACCTCGGCGACTTCACCGAGTACTCGACGCTCCGCCGCGAGCTCTCCGACCTCGAGCGCACGAACGTGCCCGGTGGACGCGAGGCCTCGCACGGCGCGCGGCAGGAACGGCAGACCGCGATCACGGCGGTCCGCCGCCAGATGCAGCGGCACCCCTGCCACGCCTGCCCCGACCGCGAGGCGCACGCTCGATGGGCGGAGCGTTGGTGGAAGCTCAAGCGCGTCAACGACAAGCTGCTCCAGCAGATCCGGTCCCGCACCGGTGCCGTGGCGACCACGTTCGACCGGGTCACCGACGTGCTCCTGCAGCTCGGCTACCTCGTCGACGCCGGCAACGGCGAGGCCACCGTGGCCGCTGGCGGCCGCCGACTGCAGCGCATCTACGGTGACCGCGACCTGCTCGTCGCCGAGTGCCTCGAGGCGGGTGTCTGGAAGGACCTCACCCCGGCGCAGCTCGCCGCGATGGCCGCCACGATCATCTACCAGCCCCGCCGCGACGATGCCCCCGGCACCGAGCACGCGTTGCCGCGCGGCGCGTTCCGTCCGGCGCTCGACGAGACCCTGACGATCTGGTCGCGCCTCGACGACATCGAGCGCGACGCCCGTCTGGCCGGTTCGGTGCCGCCCACCCCGGCGATGGCGGTCGGCATGTTCCGCTGGGCCTCCGGCTCGGCCCTCGACGACGTCCTCCGCACCCTCGACCTGCCCGCCGGCGACTTCGTCCGCTGGTCGAAGCAGGTCATCGACCTGCTCGACCAGATCCGGAACGCCGGTGACGACGACCTCGCCCAGACCGCCCGACGTGCGACCGACGCGGTGCGCCGCGGCATCGTCGCCTACGCCGCGGTCTGACAGGAGGCACGGTGCGGGTTCCGGAGACCGGTGTGCGCGGGGTGCCCGCGCGCGTGGGCCGCGGTGCGGTCGCGGACGGCCCGTTCGCGGCGCTCCCGCTGGGCAGCGCGCTGCCCCTGGCCGTCATCGGCGGGCTGCTCTTCGCGCTCGCGTTCCCGTCGCCCGGTTGGTGGTTCCTGGCCTTCCCGGCGCTCGCGTGCATGCTGCTCGCCGCGATGGGCCAGCGTGCCCGCAGGGCCGCGTGGCTCGGCTACGTGGCCGGTGCCGCGTTCTGGATCCCGGCCATCTCGTGGGCTGGGCGCTACCTGGGGCCCGTCCCGTGGTTCGCACTGGCGTTGTTGGAGGCGGCGTTCTTCGCCCTCGGCAGCGTCGCGATCACCCTCGCGTACCGCTGGGTCGCGCGCGTGGTGCCCTCGACCGCCGGACGCGTGTGGGGCCTCCCGGCCGTGGTCGCCGCACTGTGGACCGGACGCGAGTGGTTCTCGGGGAGCTGGCCGTACGGCGGTTTCGCCTGGGGGCGCGTCGGCCTGTCGCAGTCGCAGGGGCCGTTCACCCACCTCGCCGCGTACGTCGGCGTCCTCGGGGTGACGTTCGTGGTCGTCTACTGCGTCGCGGTGGTCGTGTCGCTCGCCCTCGTGTCCCCGCGGGTGCCGGGCGCGACCCTGCGGCTGCCGGTCCGGGTCGCGACGGCCGGGTTGCTCGTCGCCGCCGTGCTGGCGGTGCCGGCCTGGCCGACCGCGACCTCCGGCACCATCCGGATCGAGTCGGTGCAGGGCAACGGGCCGGCCGGGTACTTCGACCGTGCGGCGCCGGGCGAGGTCCTGGCGGCGCAGGTCGCGGCGACCGACGTCGAGGCGAAGGGCGTCGACCTCGTCGTCTGGCCCGAGGCCTCCGCCGAGTTCGACCCGCGCCAGCAGCCCGTGATCGCGTCGTCGCTCGACGCCGTCGTCGACTCGGTCGGTGCGCCGCTGGTCGCCGGAGCCATCACGCAGACCCCGTCCGGGGTGCTGCACAACACGTCGTTCGTGTGGACCGCCGACGGATGGCAGTCGTCCTACGACAAGAAGCGCCCGGTGCCGTTCGGCGAGTACGTACCGGACCGGTGGTTCTTCTCGAAGCTCGCGCCGTCCCTGATCGGCCTGCTGCAGCGCGACTACACGCCGGGGACGAAGCCGAACGTCCTGCCGGTGGCGGGGATCGAGGCGGGCATCGCGATCTGCTTCGACATCGTCGACGACGGACTGACCCGCGACATGGTGCGCGGGGGAGCGCAGGTGATCCTCGCGCAGACGAACAACGCGGACTTCTCCGGCACCGACGAGAACCTGCAGCAGCTGGAGATCGCACGGATGCGGGCGATCGAGACCGGTCGGTCCCTCGTCAACATCTCGACCGTCGGCGCCTCGCAGGTCATCGACCCGTCCGGACGCACCATCGACCGGGTCCCCGAGTACACCGCGACCTCGATGGTGACCGACGTGCCGCTCGGTACCTCGACGACCCCGGCGACGCTCGCGTCGGGGGCGATCGCCTTGTTCCTGTCGCTCGGCGGGCTCCTCGTGCTGCTCGCCTGCGCACCGTGGGGGCGCCGCAAGCGCTCCTGATCCGCCGCCGCGTCCCTGTGCGTCCGAGGCCGTGATCCTGTGCATCGGGGCCACGCACTGGGAACGGACTGTGAATGCGCCCAGTCGGGAACGACGGCGCGTGGGACAGTGTTGTGGAGGGCAGACGAGCGAGAGGAGCACACACATGGCTGATCGGAGTCTCCGCGGCATGCGGCTCGGGAGTCAGAGCCTCCAGAGCGAAGAGGGCGTCGAGCTCTCGGACCGCAAGCGCGCGGTCTACCAGACCGATTCGGGGGAGACCTTCGACATCGTCTTCTCCGCTGACGCAGACGTGCCCCAGACCTGGTCGGAGCCACGCTCCGGCCGCGAAGGACGCCTGCTCGGTGACGACGGCATCCCCGTCGAGGTCGCAGCAGAGGACGTCAAGGCGCCCCGCACCCACTGGGACATGCTGCTCGAGCGTCGCTCGCGCGAGGAACTCGAGGAGCTCCTCGAAGAGCGCCTGCAGGTCCTCCGTGCACGACGCGGTGCCTGACACCACCACCTGACGAACGACGATGCCCGCCCCGGTTCCCCGGGGCGGGCATCGTCGTTCGTGGTGGTGCGGGTCAGCGTCGGCCGGAGCCGTCGCTGGTGCGGTGCCCCGACGCTTCGTCGTTCGGGTGCTGCGCGGCGTCGGCCTGCGGGGCCGGCGCGTCGTCGACCTTCTCGGCGGTCGCGTCGTCGGCGGCCGCGAGGTGCGCGTCGACGCTCCGGTTCGACTCGGCCAGTCGTGCGTCGAGGTCGGACTCGGGGACGATGTCCGCGGCGGTGGCGTCCGCACGCGGCATGGTCGTGTCGGCCGAACCGGCGGCCGCGGTGTTCGCCAGGCTCTCGTTCGCGAGCTTGGATATGCGGGAGAGGAAGTCCCCGCCCGAGCCGGCGCCGGCGACGGGGCCGCTGCCGCTCCGTCCGCCGGAGAAGCCCTTCGCGATGCCGGACAGTGCCTCGGTGAACTCGCTCGGGATCATCCAGAGCTTGTTCGCGGTGCCCTCGGCGATCTTCGGCAGCATCTGCAGGTACTGGTAGGAGAGCAGCTTGTCGTCGGGGTCACCGGTGTGGATGGCTTCGAAGACCGTGGCGATGGCAGAGGCTTCACCCTCGGCGCGGAGCACCTGGGCCTTGGCGTCACCCTCGGCTGCGAGGATGGCGGCCTGCCGCTGCCCCTCGGCCTCGAGGATCTGGGACTGCTTGGTGCCCTCGGCCTGCAGGATCGCGGCACGACGGCTCCGCTCGGCACGCAGCTGCTGCTCCATGGCGTCCTGGATGGACACGGGCGGCTCGATCGCCTTGAGCTCGACACGGCCGACGCGGATGCCCCACTTGCCGGTCGCTTCGTCGAGCACGACGCGGAGCTGACCGTTGATGTTGTCACGGCTGGTCAGGGCCTCTTCGAGGTTGAGGCCACCGACGACGTTGCGGAGCGTGGTGGTGGTGAGCTGCTCGACGGCGCCGAGGTAGTTCGCGATCTCGTACGTCGCCGCGCGGGCGTCGGTGACCTGGAAGTACACGACGGTGTCGATGGAGACCACGAGGTTGTCCTCGGTGATCACCGGCTGCGGCGGGAACGACACGACCTGCTCACGCATGTCGAGCAGGGGCCGCAGGCGGTCGATGAACGGCACGAGCAGGTTCAGGCCCGGCGAGAGCGTCTTGTGGTACTTGCCGAGGCGTTCCACGATGCCCGCGGTGGCCTGCGGGACGATGCGGATCGCCTTGGCCAGGACGACGATCACGAAGATGACGACGACGAGGATCAGGACGAGCAGTGCGATCGTCCCGGGTGTGATGGTCACGAGGTGGCCCTTTCTGCGAGGCGCACGACCGCGGTCGACCCCTCGATCGACTCGACGACCACGGGGGTGCCGAGTGGCGGAGTGCGGTCGATGGCGCCCACGGCGAACCGTGCGCTCCAGGTCTCGCCGTTGGCCAGGCGGACCTGGCCGGGAGCAGATGATGTGAACGCGACGGCGACGGTACCGGGGAGCCCGATGAGCCCCTCGATGTTCGTGCGGTGCGGGTCGGCGCCTCGGCCGAGCATGAGCAGCAGGCGCGGTCGCACGAGCGACAGCAGCACGAGCGCGAGCACGGCGGAGATGATGGCGGACAACCACCACGGGGCGCCGAGCAGGGCGGCGATCAACCCACCGGCGGCTCCGGCCGCGAGCATGATGAAGATGAAGTCGAGGGTGAAGATCTCGACCACTCCCAGCAGCAACACCAGTCCGATCCAGACGATGGTCTGGATCCAATCGATTCCGTTCACGCGATCTCCCTCCCTCGGTCGCGCGCCGTGGCTCGCAGCGTCGCGACGGCCGGTACAACTCCGTTCAACATATCAGGAGGGTCGGTCGGCCGTGCAGGCGATTGGTAGGCTCGGTGCGGCCGACCGGCCGGAACACGACCTGGAGAACACGACTGTGAGCAACCCCCTCGCCCCCGGATCCCTCACCGACACGCGCGCCGTCGTCACCGGCTCGTCGCGCGGCATCGGCGCCGACACCGTCGGGTACCTGGCCGAGGCCGGCGCCAAGGTCGTCGTGAACTACCGCAACAAGGCCAAGCGCGCCGAGCAGATCGCCGAGAAGGTCGTCGCCGCCGGCGGCTCCGCCCTGGCGATCGGCGCCGACCTGACCGACCACGAATCGGTGCAGGCCCTCGTCGACACCGTCGTGCAGGAGTGGGGCGGCATCGACCTGCTCGTCCTGAACGCCTCGGGTGGCATGGAGTCCGGCCTCGGCGAGGACTACGCGCTCCGCCTGAACCGCGACGCGCAGGTCGACATGCTCCAGACGGCCGTGCCGCACATGCCCGCCGGGTCGCGCGTCGTGTTCGTCACGAGCCACCAGGCCCACTTCGTCGAGACCGCCGAGACGATGGACGAGTACGTCCCCGTCGCCAAGAGCAAGCGCGCCGGCGAACTCGCCCTGCGCGAGCTCATCCCGCAGCTCGAGGCCGCCGGCATCGAGTTCGTCGTCGTCTCCGGCGACATGATCGAGGGCACGATCACCGCCACCCTGCTGAACCGCCTGAACCCCGGCGCGATCGAGGGCCGCCGGCAGGAGGTCGGCAAGCTCTACAGCGTGTCGGAGTTCGCGGCCGAGATCGCCCTCGCTGCGATCGAGCCGATCCCCGCCGACCACACCAAGCTCGTCGGCGACGTCAGCGGCTTCGTCGGCTAGCGTCGGGCGGGTGACTGCCAAGCCCGGCCTGCGCCGAACCTCCCGCATCATCCTGCTCGACCCCGAGGGTCGCGTGTTCCTGATGGACACGAACTCGCCGTCGTCGGACGGTGCACACCGGTGGATCACGCCGGGTGGCGGGGTCGACCCCGGCGAGGACCACCGCGACGCGGCGATCCGCGAGCTGCGCGAGGAGACCGGCATCGTCATCGACGACCCGGGCGAGCCCGTCTGGTCCTGGGACTTCACCGTCGAGTGGGACCTCGCCGACCACGACCGCGGTCACAGCGAGTTCTACGTCGTGCGCACCCCGGGCTTCGAGTTGTCGGACGCCGAGTGGACGGACGACGAGCGGGTCGACATCCTCGCGTCGCGCTGGTGGACCGCCGACGAGCTCGAAGCCACCGATGAACCGTTCGAACCGGCGGAGCTGCCGGAGCTGGTGCGTCGGTTCGCCGTGAGCTGACCCGGCCGCCGCCTGACCCGGCCGTCGTCTGACCCGGCCGTCGTCTGCACGGTGCCGGGTCCGTCGGTCGGTGCGGGGTCGGTGGCGTGGTGCGCGCTTGTGGCGCTGCACGGTGCGTGGAACCGCGCACGGGGTGAGAAGGTGCGCACGGTGCTGACGGGAGGCACGGTGCGGGCGTGACCCGTGCCTCCCGTCCGGTGGTGGGGTGCGTCCACCGCACGGTGCCGGGTTGTCTTGTCGGTGTCGGTACCCGTCGGTACGCTGATCGACATGCACACCAGTTCCGGCGACGACGGCGTTCCGAGCCGGAGCGTGCACGCGGCTGACGGCCACGACCGGATCCGCGTGCGCGGTGCCCGCGCCAACAACCTGCAGGGGATCGACGTCGACCTGCCGAAGCGTCGACTCACGGTGTTCACCGGTGTGTCCGGGTCCGGCAAGAGCTCGCTCGTGTTCGGCACCGTCGCCGCCGAGTCGCAGCGGATGATCAACGAGACGTACAGCGCCTTCGTGCAGGGCTTCATGCCGTCGCTCGCACGACCCGACGTTGACCTGCTCGACGGCCTGACAACCGCGATCGTCGTCGACCAGGAGCGCATCGGTGCCGACCCGCGGTCGACCGTCGGCACCGCCACCGATGCGAACGCGATGCTGCGCGTGCTCTTCAGCCGTCTGGGCGACCCGCACGTGGGTGGCCCGAACGCGTTCTCGTTCAACCTGGCGACGGTCACCGCCGGGGGAGCGATCACCGTGCAGAAGGGCAAGGACGCCAAGGCCGAGAAGGTCTCGTTCACCCGGCTCGGTGGCATGTGCGCCGACTGCGAGGGGCGCGGACTCGTCAACGACATCGACCTGACGCAGCTGTTCGACGACTCGAAGGCGCTCGGCGACGGGGCGATCACGATCCCCGGCTACGGCACCGACGGGTGGAACGTCCGGATGTACGCGGAGTCCGGGTACTTCGACAAGGACACCCCGATCCGCGACTTCACCGAGCAGGAGCGCGCCGACTTCCTGTACCGCGAGCCCACGAAGCAGAAGATCGCCGGCATCAACATGACGTACGAAGGGCTCGTTCCCCGGGTGCGCCGCTCGATGCTGCAGAAAGACCGCGAGGCGATGCAGCCGCACATCCGCGCCTTCGTCGACCGTGCGGTGACCTTCACGACGTGCCCGGCGTGCGGTGGTACCCGGCTGAACGACATCGCCCGCTCGTCGAAGATCGACGGGAAGAGCATCGCCGACGTCTGCTCGATGCAGATCACCGACGTCGTGCCGTGGCTGCGGGCCATCGACGACCCCGGCGTCGCGCCGCTGCTCGACGGCCTCCGCGACCTGCTCGAGTCCTTCGTCGAGATCGGTCTCGGCTACCTCTCGCTCGACCGCCCGACCGGCACGCTGTCCGGGGGAGAGGGGCAGCGGGTCAAGATGGTGAAGCACCTCGGGTCGTCCCTCAGCGACGTCACGTACGTCTTCGACGAGCCGAGCACCGGTCTGCACCCGCACGACATCGAGCGGATGAACGGCCTGCTGCTGCGGCTGCGCGACAAGGGGAACACCGTCCTCGTGGTCGAGCACAAGCCTGAGGTGATCGCGATCGCCGACCACGTCGTCGACCTCGGCCCGGGCGCCGGCTCCGGCGGCGGGACGCTCTGCTACCAGGGTCCGGTGCAGGGCCTGCGGGGGAGCGGGACCATCACCGGTCAGCACCTGGACGACCGCGTCTCGGTGAAGACCGCCGTCCGCCGGTCCGACGGGGCGATCGCGATCCGCGGTGCGTCGGCGCACAACCTGCACGACGTCGACGTGGACGTCCCCACCGGGGTGCTCACCGTCGTGACGGGTGTCGCCGGGTCCGGCAAGAGCACGCTGATCCACGGGTCGCTCGCGCATCGCGAGGGTGTCGTCGCCATCGACCAGAGCGGGATCCGTGGCTCCCGGCGCAGCAACCCGGCGACCTACACCGGGCTGCTCGAACCGATCCGCAAGGCGTTCGCGAAGGCCAACGGCGTGAAGCCCGCGCTGTTCAGCGCGAACTCCGAAGGTGCGTGTCCCGCGTGCAACGGCGCCGGTGTCGTGTACACCGACCTCGGGATGATGGCGGGCATCGCCACGCCGTGCGTGGAGTGCGACGGCAAGCGGTTCGACCAGTCGGTGCTCGGCTACCAGCTCGGCGGCAAGGACATCAGCCAGGTCCTGGGCATGTCCGTCGCTGAGGCCGTGGCGTTCTTCGCCGATGGTCCTGCCGCGCTGCCTGCTGCGCACACGATCCTGGCGCGCCTGGCCGACGTCGGACTCGGGTACCTGACCATCGGGCAGCCGCTCACGACGCTGTCGGGCGGAGAACGGCAGCGGCTCAAGCTGGCGACCCACCTCGGCGAGCGTGGCGGCATCGTCGTGCTCGACGAACCGACCACCGGACTGCACCTGGCGGACGTCGCCCAGTTGCTCGGGCTGCTCGACCGCTTGGTGGACTCGGGCAAGACCGTCGTGGTGATCGAGCACCACCAGGCCGTGATGGCGCACGCCGACTGGATCATCGACCTCGGGCCCGGCGCGGGGCACGACGGCGGCCGGATCGTGTTCGAGGGCACGCCCGCCGACCTCGTCGCCGCTCGCTCGACACTGACCGGCCAGCACCTGGCGACCTACGTCAGTGCCTGAAGCAGGGGACAGGTTCGTGCGCGGAACCTGAACGTTGCCGGTGCGATTCGGATAGCGTTTGATCGACGCTCACGATCGGCTACCCGGCCTGGATCGGCGTCCTGATCGAAGGAGCTCCCATGTCCAACCCCGGCAACGCGCCCGCTCAGTCCAACACCTTCGGTGTCGTCTCCCTGGTGCTCGGCATCGTCGGCGTCGTCGGCGGCATCTTCATCGCCCTGATCGGCATCATCGCCGGCATCATCGGGCTCGTGCTCGGCATCCTGGCGCGCAAGCGTGGGGGCAGCCGCGGCACCGTCCTCGCCGGCATCATCCTGTCGGCCGTCGCGATCGTCATCGGCATCGTCGGCTACATCCTGACGGCGGTCATCCTCACCCAGTCGTGATGGAGCCCGTTCGCGGGCGCACTCGGTGCGTCCGCGGGCGTGCATCGTGAGCAGAAGAGGTCGAGTCCGTCATCCGGACTCGACCTCTTCTGCTCACCCGATGGCTTCGCGTCCGGTCCGGTCACCGGCGGTTCGCCCTTCGGCGAGGAACCTGGTGAAGGCAGCGCGCACGCGGTCGAGGTCGGGCTCGAGCCCGGTGATGTGTCGGAGGCTCGCGACCGCCTGCCCGACGGCCATCCAGCCACCGTCGACCACCCGGCATCCGGCCGCACGTGCCGACCGGACGAGCGGCGTCTCGAGCGGGAAGTAGACGGCGTCGGAGACCCAGGCGCCTCGGGGGAGCAGCGCGGGGTCGAAGGCCTGTCGCGGGTCGCCGTTCATGCCGAGCGGTGTCGCGTTGACGGCTCCGTCCGCCGTCGCGAGCACCTCGGCGGCATCGGTCATCGCCAGGACACGGGCGTCGACGGGGGAGTCGATGGGTGGCTCGAGCGTCGCGACGAGGGCCTCCGCGCGGCCGACGTCCGCATCGACGACGTCGAGCCGCCGGGCACCGAGTCCGACGAGCGCGTGGGCGATCGCCGAGCCGGCACCACCGGCACCGAACTGCACGACGTGCTGCCCGGCGACCGAGCCGAGACCGCGTTCCACGGCGATCCGGAAGCCGGTCTCGTCGGTGTTGTACCCGATGCGGCGGCCGTCGCGGAACAGCACGAGGTTGACCGCACCGATCCGGGCAGCCCGTGGGTCGAGCGCATCGAGCAACGGGACGACGGCCTGCTTGCAGGGGTGCGTGACGTTGACCGCGCGGTACCCCTCGGCCTCGGCGGTGGCGAGCAGTTCCGGCAGATCGGCCGCAGTCCGGCCCACCACGTCGAGGTCGAGCAGACGGTACTCGTAGTCGAGTCCGAGCAGCCGGCCTTCCGCCTCGTGCATCAGGGAAGTCAGCGACCGCTGCAGTCCGGCGCCGATCAGCCCGACGAGCGTGTGCGGCATCGTTCCTCCCGTGGCGTCGACCGGCCATCCGACAGTAGCGCGCCGTGCACGGAGTCCCGATGCGTCCTCAGCGCGTTCGGCGTACCGTCCGGCGCATGAGCTACAGCCAGCCAGACCCAGCCGAAGAGACCACCCAGAGCGAGACACCGGAGCAGCCGGACACCGACCAGGAGAACCTGGAGGAACAGGGCGGTGAACCGGCGGCGCTCGAGATCGACGCCGACGACGTCCCGACGAAGCCCGTCGACTAACGCTGTCGCCCGGCGATGTGCTTCGTGAGCAGGAAAGGTCGGGTCCGAGAGTGGGACCCGACCTTTTCTGCTCACGAAACGCTCTGGTGCCGCTCGTACCTGTGCGCCGATAATGCATATTATGTCAATTCAGATCCGGACAGGGGCTCCCCGTGCGTGAACTCGTCCTGAAGATGTCGATGTCGTTGGACGGCTTCGTGGCCGCTCCCCGAGCTGAGTCGGACTGGATGTTCCGCGGCGGGAGTCCGGACTCGATGGCCTGGGTGCTCGACGTCGTCGCTGGTGCGGGCGTGCACGCCTTCGGCCGCAAGACCTTCGAGTCCATCTCAGGTTTCTGGCCGACGGCACCCGGGCCGATCGCCGAACCGATGAACCGGATCCCCAAGGTCGTCTTCACCACGCAGCGAGACTTCGATCCGCGAACACTGGCAGTCACCGACCCCGAGTCCCCCGCGGCGTCGACCTGGACGGGTGCACGCGTCGCCGCCGGACCGCTCGAAGCCGAGGTGACGGCGCTGAAGCAGGAGTCGGGTGGGTACGTCCTCGCGCAGGGCGGGACGGAGTTCGGTCGCAGCCTGGTCCGGGCCGGTCTGGTCGATGAGTACCGGCTGGCAGTCCTGCCTGTTGCGCTCGGGTCAGGCGATGGCGTGTTCGCCGCTCTGACGGGCGAGCTGGATCTCGAACTGATCAGTTCTCGAGCCTTCGCAGGCGGCGCGCTCGGGCTGGTCTACCGACCGAAGCGCTGAGCAGTTCAGACGGCGACGTCGTCTGAGCGTCGAGCCGCTCGGACACTGACGGGGTCTCGTGCGTAGCGTCTCCACCATGAGCCTCAGCGATGCCCAGATCGGCCGGAACCTCCGGGGCGTCCGCGAACGACTGGCCGGCTCTGATCAGGACGACCTGGCGTTCCGGATGCGGCTGCGCGGCTGGCACTGGGACGCCGCGACCGTGGAGTCGGTCGAGGACGGCGCACGTCCCCTGCTCCGGTCCGAAGCCGAGGACCTCGTGGGGGTCCTCGGGTACTCGGACGCTTTCCTGACGGCCGAGAGCGACGCCGAGCACGAGGCGGACATCGCTGATCAGATGGTCCAGCGAGCCGAGGGGCACCTGCGGCAGGCGACGAAGTGGTGGCACGAGGTCGCGGACCGCTACCGGGTGTCGGGGTTGACTCCCCCGACCGACATCGACTCCGTGGTCGCCGAGGCGCATCGTGCCCACCAGGCCCCTGACGCTGCGCTGGGGGTCCCGACGATCGAAGATCGCACCACGTTGGCGGACTGGGCGAACCGACCGGAACGGCCCGTACACCCGCTCGACGCGATCGAGGTCGGCGTGCCGTGGACGGACGAGCAGATCGCGATGCAGCTCGACCACGCTCTGCGCGAGGCATCGGACGCCGTCCGGTACGCCACCGTGCAGCTGCTCCGCGTCAGCGCAGACGCCTAGGAGACCGCGGCGGTCAGAAGACGGCGACCGTCATCCCGGTCGACGTGGCGGGACGGTCCATGGCGACGATCGCCCCGGGCAGATCGTCGAAACCGATCGTCCGACCGATCGAGTCGTCCGGACGCAGTCGCCCGGTGACGACGTCGGCGAGCATCGCCGCGTACTCCCCCACGGAGATCCCGTGGCTGCCGAGCAGTTCGAGCTCGTCAGCGATGACGCGGCCCATCGGGATCACCGGCTCGGCCTCGTCGTCGAGCAGCAGGCCGACCTGCACGTGGCGTCCCCGAGGGCGCAGGGAGGCGACCGCTGCGACGGAGGTCGCTCGGCTGCCGAACGCGTCGATCGAGACGTGCGCGCCGCCGTCGGTGCGAGCGCGGACTGCGGCGACGGCTCCGTCGTCCGTCGGCACGGTGACGGCACCGAGTGCCGCGGCACGTTCGAGCGCCGCCGACGAGACGTCCACCGCGACGACCTGTGCGCCCGCCGCGACCGCGACGATGATCGTCGACAGGCCGACGCCGCCGCAGCCGAACACGACCACCCACTCCCCTGCTGCGACCCGACCTCGGGCGTGCAGGGCGTGGTACGCCGTCCCGAACCGGCACCCGAGTGCTGCGGCCTCGGCGAAGCCCACGGCGTCCGGGAGCGCGACCACGTTGACGTCGGCGTGCGGGATGACGACCGACTCGGCGTGGGAACCGGGCAGCGTGAACCCGGGTTGCTGCTGGCGCGTGCACACCTGGGTGGCGCCGTCGACGCACTCCGGGCACGTCCCGCAGGCGAACACGAAGGGTGCGGTCACCCGGTCACCGACCGACACCCGGGTCACCGCGTCCCCGACGGACGTGACGACACCGGCGAACTCGTGCCCGGGGACGTGCGGCAGCGAGACGGAGTCGTCGTGCCCCTTCCAGGCGTGCCAGTCACTGCGGCACACCCCGGTGGCCGCGACCCGGACGACGACACCGCGGTCCGGTGCCACCGGATCGGGCAGGTCGACGATCGACGGGGCGGATCCGAACTGGTCGTACTGGACTGCGCGCATCCCGCCATCGTCCCAGACGGTGGTGCCGCGTTGTCCACAGGCGACGGATTGGCCGTTGCCCGCCGATGGCGACCGCCGGTTCACTGGTCCCATGGACGAACCGACCGCACTGCACTTCTCCGCCGACCCCGCCGACCTCGACGTCGACCGCGTGCACCGCTGGCTCAGCGAGCAGTCGTACTGGGCACGGGGTCGCAGTCGTGCCACCCAGGACGCGATCATCGCCGGGTCCCGGAACTTCGGCATCTACGACAGCGCGACGGGTGCGCAGCTCGGGTACGCCAGGGTGATCACCGACGGGGTGACGTTCGGCTGGCTGGCCGACGTGTTCGTCGATCCGGACGCTCGTGGCCGTGGTGTCGGCATCGCCCTCGTGCAGGGCGTGACCGAGGCGATCGAGCAACTCGGGTTGAAGCGGTTCGCCCTGTTCACCGCGGATGCGCAGGCACTGTACGAGCGGTTCGGGTTCCGTCCGCTCCCCGACCCGGAAGGCTGGATGATGCGCCCCGGGCCGGGGTTCGGCGCCGACGTGCACGACTGAACCGGACGCCGTGACCTCAGTACTCGATGCGGCCGTCCCGGTTGTGGAACTCTCCCGTGGGCCCGTCCGGCCCGACGGTGGCGAGCGCGACGGTCGCGTCCGTGCCCTCGGTGATCGTCTGGTGCCCGCCGAACCCGTTGAACTCGGTGGCGGTGTACCCGGGGTCGCTGACGTTGACGCGGAACCCCGGCAGGTTCTTCGCGTACTGCACGGTCAACGCGATCACCGCGGCCTTCGACGCGGCGTAGGGCACCGCCGGCACCGCGTACTCGTCGTGGCCCGGGGTCGTCAACCACCGGGCGAACCCGACGCCCGAGGCGACGTTCACGATGACGGGGTGGTCGGACGCCCGCAGGAGCGGGAGCGCCGCCTGCGTGACCCGGACGATGCCGGTGACGTTGGTGTCGAGCACGGCGGACATGGCCGCGGCGTCGAGGTCGTCGACGCCGAACGACGTCCCGAGGATGCCGGCGTTGTTCACGAGCACGTCGAGGACGGGGATGGTCGCGATCGCGGCGTCGATGCTGTCCTGGTCGGTCACGTCGAGCTGGACGACCTCGGCGCCGAGGGCGCGTGCTTCGTCGCCCGTGGCGGGGTCGCGCATGCCGGCGTACACGGTGTGGCCCGCGTCGACCAGGCGGCGGACGGTCTCGAGCCCCAGGCTGCGGTTGGCTCCGGTGATGAGTGTCGTTGTCATGCCCCCACTCTCCGCCCGAGCGGCTGACTCCCCCAGGCACCGTGCGACGGTGGGACCAGCAGTACCAGGACGGACAGGAGGCGCGGGGCCAGGATGGTGGGCATGAGCGAGTTCGCGAGTGTGTTGCGTTCCTGGCGCGACCGCGTCCGTCCCGAAGAGGTCGGCCTGCCGGCCGGGCCCGGCCGACGCACGCCGGGTCTCCGACGCGAGGAACTCGCCGCGCTCGCCGGGGTGAGCGTCGACTACGTCGTCCGCCTCGAGCAGGGCCGCGCGCTGAACCCCTCACCGCAGCTCCTCGGCGCCCTCGCCACGGCGCTCCGGCTCACCACGGCCGAGCGCGACCACCTGTGCCGGGTCGCCGGCGTCGCTCCCCCGTCGCTCCAGGTCGTCCCGCGGCACATCACCCCCGGGGTGCAGCGGCTCGTCGACCGCCTCGGCGACGTCCCGATCGCGGTGTTCACGGCGACGCACGACATCGTGCTGTGGAACGACCTGTGGGCTGCGTTGAACGGTGACCCGTCCCGGGCGGTCGGGATCGAGCGCAACCTGGTGTGGCGGCACTTCATGCACGCCCACGACGGTGTCGAGTGGGACGACGAGCACCAGGAGGAGTTCTCGAGCGACCTCGCAGCGGACCTCCGGCAGGCATCCGGCCGCTACCCCGCCGACCGCGACCTGGCCGAGCTCGTCGCGCGGCTCCGCCGGGACTCGCCGGAGTTCGAACGCCGCTGGGACACCGGTCGCATCGCCGAGCACCGGGCGAGCCGCAAGCAGGTGCGCACGCCCGTCGGACCCATCGAGATCGACTGCGACGTGCTGACGGTCCCGGGCGGCGACCTGCGGATCGTCGTCTACACCGCGGTCCCCGGTACCGAGGACGCCGCGAAGCTCGACCTGCTGCGCGTCACCGGTCTGCAGCAGTTCACCGCAGCCCCGTGACCGCGATGGGCGAGCACGACCGCTGACGCCCGGACGGCGGCTGGTCCCCTGGCTAGTGGTCCGAACGAACGACTGCCGGAGCGGTCCACGCTCGGCTCAGGACGGCGTCGTCCGGTTCGTACATCCGGAGGATCGGGCGGAAGTCCCCGGCGGGGCTCGGGAGCCAGTTGGCGTCCGGGTCCGCTGGCCGCTCGTGGCTGATCGTGATCGTGAGTGCGCCGTCCGGGTCGCGGACGACGCCGGGTGTCCGGTCGCCGACCGAGTAGCGGTCGATGAGGTTCGCGACGAGGTAGAAGTCGGGCATGGAGTACATGGTCAGCGACCAGAACCCGCTGACGGGAGGGGTCGGATCGAGACGGAGCGTGTAGGTCCGGGAACCCGTGAGCTGCTCACCCTGGTCGTCGACGTACGTCATGATGTACGCCGCCTCGTACGCGTGGTTGCCCCACAGACCAACGAGTGCCGCTGCGGCGCGTTCGACGATGCGGAGTTCCGGATCGGTGATCGTGAATCGGTTGTCGTCGAGCGCACCCACCTCGAAGAAGTCGAGGTTGTAGTCGAAGGCGTGCAGGGTGAGCTTCCAGCCGTTCACCTGCGGGCTCGCACCCGAGGTGAGCGCGTGCTCGAGCGCCGCTCGTCCGGCGTCGAGACCGGCGGCGAGCCTCTCGTGCGCGGTGGCGGACAGGTCGAGGTACGGGGTGGTCGGCGCGGTGGTGCCAGCGGGCGCCAGCGACCGCTGCAGTTCGCGGTCGCGTGCCGCGGGCGGGAACTGCTGGGACCAGACGCGGAACTGCTCGAGGAAGACCAGGTCCTCGGGAACGGCTGGGTCCGGTTCGGCGAGGCCGATCGGACGGGCAGCGGCGTCCAGCGGCGTCAGCGTCGTCGCGTCCTGGAGCGCGTGCACGGCGGGCAGGTCGTCGTCGCTGCCCACCGCCCAGCGGCCGACGATGGACGCCACCGTCGTCGGGAAGTGGATGACGGTCGTGCCCGACGGTGCGGAGTCGTCCCACGTCGGTGGCACGAGGAGGAACTCCGCGGCCTGGGTGCCGGTCGCACGGTGGCCGACGTAGGCGAAGTTGTCCGTCCACGCGGACACGAACTGGAGCACGTAGTACCGCCCGTCCGTGTCGGGCACGCGCAACCGGACCGGTCCGACACTGAGGTCGATCTGGGCCATCGAGTACAACGTGTCGTTGTTGATGGTGACGAACGTGTCGTCCGGCCCGGCGAGGGTACGGGCGTGTCCGAAGGAGTTCCACGGTGCCGCAGGAACCGCACCGACACCGGTCTCGACGTACCGCGCGACCTGCGCGAGGTTGAACACCAGCGGGAAGCCGTACAGGTACGCCTTCGTCAGGAGTGCTCGGTCGGCATCGCTGCTCACTGCTGTGTCGGTCATGCAGCGATCCCACCCCGAACCGCCGCCAGCGGCTTCACCCCGAACGGGTGAGCAGGCCGCGATGCGACTTCCGGCATCCCCCGATCAGAGCTCGTGCCTCACTGCGACGAGCTCGGGCTCAGCGCTTCCTCGTCCGCCGCGACGTCCTTCTGCACCGCGAACTGGGTCCGGTGCAACTCCTCGTACCGTCCGCCCACGGCCAGCAGTTCCTCGTGGGTCCCACGCTCGACGATCGAACCGTCCTCGACCACCAGGATCAGGTCCGCGCTGCGGATGGTCGACAACCGGTGGGCGATCACCATCGCCGTCCGCCCCTCGAGTGCCTCGCTGAGCGCAGCCTGCACGGCCGCCTCGGACGTCGAGTCCAGCGCGGCGGTGGCCTCGTCGAGGATGACGACGCGCGGCTGGGCGAGCAGGAGCCTGGCGATGGTCATCCGCTGGCGCTCGCCGCCGGACAGCCGGTAGCCGCGCTCGCCGACCATCGTGTCCAGCTGGTCCGGCAGGGAGCGGATGAGCGGTTCGAGCCGCGCGCGCCGGACGGCGTCCCACACTTCGTCCTCGGTCGCCTCGGGCCGTGCGAGGCGCAGGTTGGAGCGGATGGTCTCGTGGAACAGGTGGCCGTCCTGCGTCACCATCCCCATGGTGTGTCGCATGGAGGCGAACGTGACGTCGCGGACGTCCGACCCGGCGAGTCGTACGGCGCCGCTGTCGACGTCGTACAGGCGGGAGAGCAGCTGCGCGATCGTGGACTTGCCGGCCCCGGAGGTGCCGACGAGGGCGACGGTCTGCCCCGGCTCGATCCGGAACGAGACACCGTGCAACACCTCGTCACCGCCGCGGGTGTCCAGCGTGGAGACCTCCTCGAGCGAGGCGAGGGAGACTTTGTCCGCCGATGGGTAGGCGAAGCGGACGTCGTCGAACTCGACCGCCACCGGGCCGTCGGGGACGGTGCCGGCGTCGGGCTTCTCCTGGATGAGCGGTTCGAGGTCGAGGACCTCGAAGACGCGCTCGAAGCTGACCACCGCGCTCATGATCTCGACCCGGGCGTTCGCGAGGCTGGTCAGTGGCGCGTACAGGCGGGTGAGCAGGAGGGCCAGCGTCACCACGTCGCCCGTGTTCAGCTGGCCACCGAGTGCGAGGGCGCCGCCGACCCCGTAGACGAGCGCGAGGGCGAGCGCGGAGACCAGGGTGAGGGCGGTCACGAAGACGAACTGCAGCAGGGCACTCCGCACCCCGATGTCGCGGACGCGGGCGGCGCGCACCCGGAACTCCTCGGCTTCCTCGTCGGGCCGGCCGAACAGCTTCACGAGGGTGGCGCCGGGCGCGGAGAAGCGCTCGGTCATCTGCGTGCTCATGGCGGCGTTGTGGTCGGCGGCCTCGCGACGCAGCGCGGCGAGGCGGCTGCCCATGCGCCGCGCGGGCACGAGGAAGATCGGGAGCATCACGATCGCCAGGACCGTCACGAGCCAGGACGTGCTGAGCATGACGGTCAGGGTAAGGATCAGCGCCACGAGGTTCGTGACCACGCCGGACAGCGTGCCGCTGAAGGCCTGCTGCGCGCCGATCACGTCGTTGTTGAGGCGGCTGACGAGGGCACCCGTGCGTGTGCGGGTGAAGAAGGCGATCGGCATCTTCTGCACGTGGTTAAAGACGGCGGTCCGGAGGTCCAGGATCACGCCTTCGCCGATGCGTGCCGAGAACCAGCGCGTGGCGAGCGACACGCCTGCGTCGCCCACGGCGACCAGGGCGATGACGACCGCGAGCCAGGTGATCGTGCTGAGCGCGCCCCGGGCGACGATGACGTCGACCACCCGGCCGGCGAGCACCGGTGTCGCGACCGCGAGCACCGCGCCCACGACGGAGAGGACGATGAAGACCACCAGCTTGGCCCGGTAGGGCACTGCGAACGTCATGATCCGCCGCACCGACTCGCGCGAGATGCCGTGCTTGCCGTCCTTGGCGGTCGAGATCTTGTACAGCGAGCTCCAGGCCACGCCTTCCATGCTCATGGCAGTCAGGATACGTCGGTCCCCGTGCCCCTCAGACCGCGGTGAACACCAACGAGGCGTTCTGCCCACCGAACCCGAACGAGTTGTTCAGCGCCGCACGCATGGTCGCGGTCCGAGCCGTCCCCGCCACCACGTCCAGGTCGATCGCCGGGTCCTGGCGCTGCAGGTTCAGCGTCGGCGGCACGAGCCCGGTCTCGAGTGCCCGGACCGTCAGGATCGCCTCGACTGCTCCCGCCGCGCCGAACATGTGCCCGATGGCGCTCTTCGGCGCGGTGACGAGCGCACCGGTCCCGACAGCACGACCGATCGCCGCTGCCTCACCGACGTCCCCGACCGGGGTCCCGGTCGCGTGCGCGTTGATGTGGTCGATGTCCGCACCGGTGAGCCCGGCCATCCGGATCGCCGCCGTCATCGCGCGCTCTTGCTCGCTGCCGTCCCCGAGCGGGGCGGTGATGTGGAACGCGTCCGACGTGATCCCCCACCCGGCGAGCGTCCCGTGCGACCGCTGTGCGCGGGCGGCGGCGTGCGAGGCCCGTTCCAGGACGACGAACCCGGCACCCTCGCCGAGCACGAACCCGCGGCGGTCGGCGTCGAACGGTCGCGACAACGTGGCGGGGTCGTCACCGTCGGGCTTCGCGAGGGCCTGGGACTGCGCGAACGAGGCCATGGTGACCGGGGTGACCGCCGCTTCGGTGCCGCCCGCGATGACGACGTCGGCCTCCCCGGTGACGATGAGCCGCGCGGCCGTCGCGATCGCCTCGGCACCGGACGCGCACGCCGAGACGGTCGTGTACGCACCGGCGCGGGCGCCGTACGCGATGCTGATCTGCGCCGCGGCCCCGTTGGCCATGAGCATCGGGACGGTCCGGGGCGACACTCGACGAGCGCCCGAGGTCCCGAGCACGTCGTGCGCGTCGAGCAACGTCTCCACTCCCCCGATGCCGGTCCCGACGACGACGGCCAGGCGGTCGCCGTCCACCGCGGGCGCGCCGGCGTCGGCCCAGGCCTCGCCGGCGGCGACGAGCGCGAGCTGCTGGCTGCGGTCGAGTCGGTTCGCACGGACGCGACCGAGTGCGGAATCGGCGTCGAGTGCTGCGTCGGCGCCGACCATGATCGGCACCCGTTCCCAGAGCTGCCCGTCGCGGTGCAGCTCGTGCACGCCGGAGCGTCCGGCGACCAGGGCGTCCCACAGCGGCGCGACGCCGTGGCCGAACGGTGAGACCGCGCCGTAGCCGGTGATGGAGATGTCCACGAGTGCTCCTTCTTGTACGTTGAACAAGTGGAGTTGTACCACGTACAATTCAGAGATGGCAACCACCGACGGCGCCGGGACCACCCGCGGCGCAGCGACCCGCGCGAGGATCCTCGCCGCGACCGCCGGACTCCTCAGTGCAGGGGCACCCGGTGGCGCGGGCGGAGCGAGCACCGCACGCGCCGGCGACGCCGCCGGAGCGAGCACCGCACGCCACGCCGTCACCGTCAGCGAGATCGCCCGTGCGGCCGGGGTCTACCCGAACCAGATCACGCACCACTACGGCTCGAAGGACCGCCTCGTCCTCGACGCCGCCTTCGCGCTCTTCCTCCGCGACACCACGCGCCTGCAGGTAGCCGGTCGGCGCGCCGGGTCCGCCGACGCGTTCCGTCAGGTGCTCGCACGCACCGCGCTCGCCATGCCGTCGACACTCCTCGTCGTGCGCGCGCTGGCCGCCGCCGGTGACGACGACGCCCAGCGCGAGCGCGTGCGACTCCTGCTCGCGGTCCTGTTCCGGCAGTCGGAGCGCTACCTCGAGCGCGTCGTCGCCGAGCACGGCTGGACGAGTCCGAGTGGTGTCGGCCGTGATGCCCGGACGTTCTGGAGCGCGGTGTTCGGCGCGACGCTCCTGGCCGACGCGGGTGTCACCGGCGGGCCGTCGGACCTCGACCTGGCCGGCACGGTGTCCATCCGCTGAGCCCGGGACGACGACCGGCGAGGGCTACTCGCCGAAGCCGCTCCGCACCAGCTCCACCAGCGCGTCGACCGCGACCTGCGCATCGGTCCCGCTCGCCTCGATCGACACGGTGGCACCCTTCGGCAGCGCCAACGCCATGATCGCCAGCAGGCTCTTCGCGTCCACGCCGTTCACGCGCACCGCTGCGTCGTACTTGGCTGCCGTCTTCACGAACTCCGCCGCGGGACGGGCGTGCAGGCCGGTCTCGTTTACCAGTTCGACGCTCTCGGACGCGGCCACGTCGTCGACGCTGGCCGCCCCGCCACCCGGCCCCGGGCCTCCCGGCTGGTCACCGGACGGACGGGAGGCGCTGCTCGCGTCGTCCGCGGAGCCTGCGGCGGACGCCGCAGCAGCGAGCACTGCCTCGGCGTCACCACCCGTCTGGGCCGCGACGGCCGCGGCGACCGCGCCCTCGACGAGGGGCGCCTGCGAGACGTGCACGCGTGCGCGGACGTCGTCGTCGAGGAAGTCGAGCGCCGTGTCGGTGGTCAGGTAGGCCGAACCGAGGTCGCACAGGACCACGACGGCTTCGGCGTCCGAGAGCTCCTCGATGCCGGCGGTGATCGCCTCGAACGACGTGCCGATGCCGCCGTCGTCGGTCCCGCCGGCCGCGACGAGCGGTACGTCGGCCGCCATCTGTCGGGCGAGTTCGACGGTGCCGGAGGCGATCGCGGCGCTGTGCGAGACGATCAGGATGCCGACGGTCACGCGGCGGAGCCCGTCGTCGCGTCCACCGCGGCGCGCAGGATGTACGCCGTCGACTGTGCACCCGGATCGCGGTGCCCGACGGCGCGTTCGCCGAGGTAGCTCGCACGCCCCTTGTGGGCGACGAGCGGTTCGGTGGCCTCGGCGCCCGAGGCGGCGGCGTCGGCCGCGGCGGCGAGCACCGCTGCCGGGTCGTCACCGGCGGCGGCGGCAGCGGTGGCGGCGTCGACCGCGGGGGTCCAGGCGTCCACCATCGTCTTGTCGCCGACGGCGGCCTTGCCGCGCGAGACCACGCCGTCGCGGGCTGCGGCGAGCACGGCGACGAGCGTGTCGGCGTCGAGCTCGGTCGCGTCGCCCGCGGCCTGGGCTGCCTTCAGGTACGCGGTGCCGAACAGCGGGCCGGCGGCGCCGCCGACGGTCGAGATGAGCTTCGTCGCGACCGTCTTCAGCACGGCGCCGGGCGTGTCGAAGGACCCGCCGTCGACGGCCTCGAGCACGGCGCGGAAACCGCGGTCGAGGTTCTCGCCGTGGTCCCCGTCACCGATCTCGCGGTCGAGCGTGACGAGCTCTGCCCGGTGTTCGTCGATCGTCGCAGCGGTGCGACGGACCCAGTCGATGGCCCATGCGGTGTCGAGCGCCAATGCGGTTCCCTTCGTGTTTCCGGCCCGGTGGGCTCGGTGTCGTGGTCGGTGGTCGAGCGGCCGTACTCGGCCGCTCAGCGGCCCCAGCGCAGTGCCGGGGTCTCCACCGGTGCGTCCCAGAGTGCCGTGAGTTCCTCGTCGAGCACCGTGACGGTGAGCGAGAACCCCTGCATCTCGAGGGACGTGACGTAGTCGCCGACCAAACTACGCGTGACGTCGTACCCGCGGTCCGTCAGCACCTCGGCGGCGCGGCGGTAGGCGATGTACAGCTCGGACAGCGGGGTGCCGCCCATGCCGTTGACGAGCAGGAGCAGCTTCGAGCCGGCCGGGGCGTCGAGGTCGGTCAGGATCGGTTCGAGCACACGGTCGACGAGCTGGTCGGCCGGTGCCATCGGGATGCGCTCGCGCCCGGGCTCGCCGTGGATGCCGATGCCGAGTTCGACCTCGTCGTCGGCGAGCGTGAAGGACGGCTCCCCCGCGTGCGGCACGGTGCCGGACGCCAGGGCCAGGCCCATCGACCGCGTGACGTCGTTGACGTGGCGGGCGATCGCGGCGACGGCGTCGAGGTCGTCACCGCGCTCGGCCGCGGCACCGGCGCACTTCTCGACGACCACGGTGCCGGCCACGCCGCGGCGACCGGCGGTGTAGAGCGAGTCCTGCACGGCGACGTCGTCGTCGACCACGACGGCCTCGACGCGGATGTCGTCCATCTCGGCGAGCTCGGCGGCGGTCTCGAAGTTCAGGACGTCGCCGGTGTAGTTCTTCACGATGTGCAGGACGCCCGCGCCGCCGTCGACGGCCTTGGTGGCCGCGACGATCGGGTCGGGGGTGGGACTCGTGAACACGGGGCCCGGGACGGCGGCGTCGAGCATGCCGTACCCGACGAAGCCCGCGTGCAGCGGCTCGTGTCCGCTGCCGCCGCCACTGACGATGCCGACCTTGCCGGCGACGGGTGCGTCGGCGCGGTGCAGGTGGATCGGGTCCTCGACCAGGACGACGTGTCCGGCGTGTGCCCGGGCGAATCCCCGGACGGTCTCGTCGACCACGGCCTGCGGGTCGTTGATGAGCTTCTTCATGCGCGTGCCTCCACGGGTACGGGGCCGAGCCGAGGCGAACTGCACACCGCCGTCGTCGACCGGAGTGCGCCCAATCTACATCCGACGCCCGGGCGCTCGTTCGTCCGGTCTGCACGTTCGTGCAGTGCGACGGGGACGCGTCACCGGCTCGCGATCCCCCGCAGCGCATGCCGGTTGCACGTTCGTGCACGATCCCGGACTTCCCTCAGGAATTCATCGCCGCGTCGTTCGCCGCGTCACTAGGCTCGGCCTCAATCACTCAACGGGGAGTGCGGCGCAGCACCACCGGACCCCCACCTCACGCACTGGAGGTCACCGATGGACGACATCGGCGTCAAGTTCCTGTCCGAGCTCGTCGGTACAGCGATGCTCATCATCCTGGGTGGCGGTGTCGTCGCCGCCGTCTCCCTCTCGAAGTCGAAGGGCTTCGGGGCCGGCTTCCTCATGGTCACGATCGGTTGGGGCTTCGCGGTCTTCGCCGGTGTGACCGTGTCCTACAAGTCGGGCGGCCAGCTCAACCCGGCCGTCAGCCTCGCCCAGGCCATCCTCGGCAACATCACCGTCGGCGCGATGCTCCTGTTCTGGCTCGCCCAGCTCATCGGTGCGGTCATCGGGGCCGTCATCGTCTGGCTCGCCTACAAGCAGCACTTCGACGAGGAGCCCGACCCCGCCGCCAAGCTCGGCGTCTTCTCCACCGGCCCGGCGATCCGGTCGTACGGCTGGAACCTCGTGACCGAGATCATCGGCACCTTCGTGCTGGTGTTCGTCGTCATCGCCTTCACCAACGGCCAGACCCCGGCGCAGCTCGGCGCGATCCCCGTCGCCTTCCTCGTGATCGCGATCGGTGTCAGCCTCGGTGGCCCGACCGGCTACGCCATCAACCCGGCCCGTGACCTCGGCCCGCGCCTCGCGCACGCCTTCCTGCCCATCAAGGGCAAGGGCTCGAGTGACTGGTCGTACGCCTGGGTGCCCGTCGTCGGACCGCTGATCGGTGGCGCCATCGCTGCCGGGCTGTCCTACGCCCTGCTGCCCGTCGTCAGCTGAACCAACCCAACCCCGGGGGGGGCGGCCCGCGATCGCGAGCCCCCGCACGGGCTCGCACCCCACCACCGCCGGACACCGGCCGAACACCCGTAAGGAGCACCAATGGCCGACTACATCGTCGCCATCGACCAGGGCACGACCTCCACCCGAGCGATCGTCTTCGATCACTCCGGCTCGATCATCTCGACCGGGCAGAAGGAGCACGAGCAGATCTTCCCGCGCGCCGGGTGGGTCGAGCACGACCCCGCCGAGATCTGGGACAACACCCGCGAGGTGATCGGTCAGGCACTGTCGCGTGCCGACATCACGCGTCACGACGTCGCCGCCGTGGGCATCACCAACCAGCGCGAGACCGCCGTCGTCTGGGACAAGACGACCGGCAAGCCGATCTACAACGCGATCGTCTGGCAGGACACCCGCACGCAGTCGATCGTCGACAAGCTCGCCGACGGCGACACCGACCGCTACAAGGCCATCGTCGGCCTCCCGCTCGCGACGTACTTCGCCGGCACCAAGATCATGTGGATCCTCGAGAACGTCGAGGGTGCGCGTGAGAAGGCCGAGGCCGGGGACCTGCTCTTCGGCACCACCGACACCTGGGTCCTCTGGAACCTGACCGGTGGCGTCGACGGCGGCGTCCACAAGACCGACGTCACGAACGCGTCCCGCACGCTGTTCATGGACCTCGAGACGCTCCAGTGGCGCGACGACATCCTCGCCGACTTCGGTGTGCCGAAGTCGATGCTCCCCGAGATCGTCAGCTCCTCCGAGGTCTACGGCCACGTCGAGTCGTCCAACCTGCTCCGCGAGGTCCCGATCGCGGGCATCCTCGGCGACCAGCAGGCCGCGACCTTCGGCCAGGCGGCGTTCGACCAGGGCGAGTCGAAGAACACCTACGGCACCGGCAACTTCCTCATCTTCAACACCGGTACCGAGATCGTCCGCTCCGAGAACGGCCTGCTCACCACCGTCGGCTACAAGCTCGGCGACCAGGAGACGCACTACGCACTCGAGGGCTCGATCGCCGTCACGGGTTCGCTCATCCAGTGGCTCCGCGACAACCTCGGCCTGATCGGCAGTGCCCCGGAGGTCGAGGCCCTCGCCAAGACCGTCGAGGACAACGGCGGCGTGTACTTCGTGCCGGCGTTCTCCGGGCTCTTCGCGCCGTACTGGCGTCCTGATGCCCGCGGCGCCATCGTCGGCCTGACCCGCTACGTCAACAAGGGCCACATCGCACGTGCGGCCCTCGAGGCGACGGCGCTGCAGACCCGCGAGGTCCTCGACGCGGTGAACGCCGACTCGGGCGTGGACCTGACCGAGCTCAAGGTCGACGGCGGCATGACCGCCAACAACGAGCTCATGCAGTTCCAGGCCGACATCCTCAACGTGCCGGTGGTGCGTCCGGTCGTCGCCGAGACGACGGCGCTCGGCGCGGCCTACGCGGCCGGTCTCGCGGTGGGCTTCTGGGCCAACCTCGACGAGCTCCGTGCCAACTGGCAGGAGGACAAGCGCTGGGAGCCGCAGCTCGACGCTGCGGAGCGCGAGCGCACGCTCCGTCTCTGGAAGAAGGCCGTCACGAAGACCTTCGACTGGGTCGACGAGGACGTCCAGTAGCGACGCAGGCCCACGCTGACCGCGTGTACTGAACGCACCGACGGGAGGCCCGGTGCCGGTTATCAACGGTCAGCTCCGCGTCGTGCTCGACGAAGCGACCGGCAAGTGGGGCATCCGCGTCGGC
>NZ_JADKSB010000011.1:38723-89204 GCF_015350935.1 Curtobacterium sp. VKM Ac-2887
CCGGTGCCGGTTCCTGGAACCGGCACCGGGCCTCCCGTCAGTTGCGTCTACTCCGCGTCGGTCGCGGTCGGGACCGCGATCCAGTCCGCCAGCTTGCGGGTACCGGCGCCGGAGTCGATCGCCTCGGCGGCCACCGCGAGCTGCTCGCGGAAGCGCTGCAGGATCGGTCGGTCGGACTCGGCCGGGTCCTGCGCCAGACGGAAGGAGACCAGTCCCGCTGCGGCGTTGAGCAGCACGATGTCGCGCACCGGGCCCGTCTCCCCCGACAGCACGCGGTGCACGACGGCTGCGTTGTGCTCGGGGTCACCACCGAGGAGGTCTTCAGTGCGTGCACGTGCGATGCCGAGGTCGCGCGGGTCGAGGTCGTGCTCGATGATGCGCCCGCCGGTGACCTCCCAGATGTGGCTGTGGCCGGTGGTGGTGAGCTCGTCGAGGCCGTCGTCCCCGCGGAACACCAGGGCGGTCGCGCCGCGGGTCTGGAACACGCCCGTGATGATCGGCACGAGTTCGAGCTGCGCGACACCGACGGCGTTCGCTTCGCACCGTGCGGGGTTGACGAGCGGCCCGAGGAAGTTGAACACCGTTGGCACGCCGATCTCGCGGCGGACCGGCCCGGCGTGCGCGAAGCCCGGGTGGAACGCGTTGGCGAACGCGAAGGTCAGTCCGACACGCCGGAAGGTGTCCGCGACACGCGCGGCGTCCATCGTGAGATCGAGGCCGAGAGCGGCGAGCACATCGCTCGAACCGGACTTCGACGAGCTCGCCTTGTTGCCGTGCTTCACGACGGGCACCCCGGCGGCGGCGATGACGATCGCCGCCATGGTCGAGACGTTCACGGTGCCGACCACGTCCCCACCCGTGCCGACGATGTCCAACGCCATCGGGTCGACGTCCAGCGGAACGGCGGCGTCGAGGATCGCGTCGCGGAACCCGACCACCTCGTCGACGGTCTCGCCCTTCGCGCGGAGCGTCACGGCGAACGCGGCGATCTGTGCCTGGGTGGCGCGCCCGTGCACGATCTCCTCCATGGCCCATGTGGATTGCCTGATCGTCAGGTCCTCGCGCGCCATGAGCGCGCTGATCACTGCAGGCCAAGAGAGTGCGTCAGGCATGGCTCGATCGTAGTGAATTCGAGAGACCCGCCAGTCTCCTGCGAAAACACTGTCTGGGGTTTCGGCCATAATGGAGGACGTGACTAGCACCCCTCTCTCCAGATCCGCCAGCGGTCCGGCCCTGAACAGGCCGAACGCCGTTGCCGTGGGGACGATCGTGTGGCTGGGCAGCGAGGTCATGTTCTTCGCCGGCCTGTTCGCGATCTACTTCACGCTGCGCAGCACGTCCCCCGAGCTGTGGGCGGCCGAAACCTCCAAGCTCGAGGTGCCCTTCGCCTCGGTGAACACGATCATCCTGGTGCTGTCCAGCTTCGCGTGCCAGTTCGCCGTGTTCGCTGCAGAGCGCTTCCAGGTGCACCGCACGAGCTGGAACCCGCGCCACTGGGGCATGACGGAGTGGTTCTTCGTCACCTACGCGATGGGCGCGATCTTCGTCTGCGGCCAGATCTTCGAGTACGCCAACCTCTGGCACGAGGGCGTCACGCTCTCCTCCAGCGCCTACGGCTCGGCCTTCTACATGACGACCGGGTTCCACGGCCTCCACGTCACGGGTGGCCTCATCGCCTTCCTGCTGACGCTCGGCCGCGGCTTCGCCGCGAAGAACTTCGGTCACAAGGAAGCGACCACCGCCATCGTCGTGTCGTACTACTGGCACTTCGTCGACGTCGTGTGGATCTTCCTCTTCGCCGTCATCTACCTTCTCAAGTAGGAACTGGACACCCCCGAGCACATGTTCAACAGAACCAAGACCAAGAAGGGCCGCCGTTCACCGATGGCGACCGTCTCGCTCATCGTCGTGGGCCTCATGACCACCGGCGGTGCGTACGCGCTCTTCAGCTCCACGGCCAACGCCGACGACAGCACGAGCACCGTCGCGGCGACCAGCCAGTCGAAGGTGAACGAGGGCCAGAAGCTCTTCGCCTCGAACTGCGCGACCTGCCACGGCCTCTCCGCCCAGGGCACGAGCGAGGGTCCGTCCCTCATCGGTGTCGGCGCCGCCTCCGTCGACTTCCAGGTCGGCACCGGCCGCATGCCGATGGCCGCCCAGGGTCCGCAGGCCGAAGAGAAGCCCGCGCAGTTCACGGACGAGCAGGTCGACGCCCTCGCCGAGTACGTCGCCTCGCTGGGCCCCGGCCCGGCCGTCCCGTCCACCGAGCTCACCAACGGTGAGGACGGCGACGCGGCCGAGGGGGCCGAGCTCTTCCGCATCAACTGCGCCATGTGTCACAACGTGGCCGGCGCCGGCGGTGCCCTGACCGAGGGCAAGTACGCACCGAACCTGTCGACGGTCTCCGGCAAGCACATCTACGAGGCGATGCAGACCGGCCCGCAGAACATGCCGGTCTTCAACGACCTGAACCTCACGCCGGAGCAGAAGGCCGACATCATCACGTACCTCAAGTACGTGCAGGACAACAAGTCGCCCGGCGGGTTCGCACTCGGCTCCCTGGGCCCGGTGGCCGAGGGTCTGTTCATCTGGATCTTCGGACTCGGCGCGGTCGTCGCGATGACCGTCTGGCTGACCGCGAAGTCCAACTGATCGTCCGTGTCGAACGACACTGAAGGGAACACCATGGCAGAGCACGACGACGAGACGCTGAACTCGTCCTCGGCTGTCGAGAAGCACGGCACGACCACCTCCCCCGGGATCGCGGTGCTGCCCACCGACCCGTTCGAGAACCCGGGTGAGCCGCCGCACCGCGCGCGCCGCACCGACGTCGACCCGAAGAAGCAGCGCCTGGCCGAGCGTCAGGTCGCGACCTTCTTCTACCTCTCGATCGTCGGCAGCGTCCTCTCGATCGCGGCCTACGTCGCGTTCCCGATCGACTCGAACGACTTCGGGACGGTCCGCACCGCGAACCTCTTCCTCGGCCTCTCGATCGCCCTCGCACTCATCGCGCTGGGCCTCGGCGCGGTCTACTGGTCGAAGTCGCTCGTCGTCGACCGCGAGATCACCGAGCTCCGCCACGGCACCCGCGGCACGGACGCGACGCGCGCCAAGGCCGTCGAGGCCTTCCAGCTGGCCGACAAGGAGTCCGGCTTCAGCCGTCGCAAGCTGATCCGCAACTCGATGATCGGTGCGCTGGCTGCGTTCCCGCTGCCGGGCATCGTCCTGGTCCGCGACCTCGCTCCGGCCGAAGACCCGAACGAGCTCCTGCGCCACACCTTCTGGAAGCAGGGCCTGCGCCTGACGAAGGACCCGACGGGTCTGCCGATCAAGGCCTCGGACGTGACCATCGGTTCGGTGTTCCACGTCATCCCGGACGGCATGCTCGACTCCGAGCACATGCTCGAGGAGAAGGCCAAGGCCTCCGTCCTCCTCATGCGTCTCGACCCGAAGGACCTCAACCCGTCCAAGGGCCACGAGAACTGGGGCTACGACGGCATCGTCGCGTACTCCAAGATCTGCACCCACGTCGGATGCCCGGTCGCGCTCTACGAGCAGCAGACGCACCACCTGCTGTGCCCGTGCCACCAGTCCACCTTCGATGTCTCGAACAACTGCGAGGTCATCTTCGGTCCGGCCGCACGCCCCCTCCCCCAACTTCCGATCGCGATCGACGACGACGGCTACCTGGTTGCCCAGAGCGACTTCCACGAGCCGGTCGGACCGTCCTTCTGGGAGCGTGAACGCTGATGACCAGCACCCCCACCACCACGGCACCGAGCAGCACGGCCAACAAGCCGGCTCCGGAGCGCGGATCCCGCATCATCGGCGGGGTCGCCAACTACATCGACGAGCGCACCAGCATCTCGGGGCTCGTCAAGGAAGTCGGCCGGAAGATCTTCCCGGACCACTGGAGCTTCATGCTCGGCGAGGTGGCGCTGTACAGCTTCGTCGTCGTCCTGCTCTCCGGCACGTTCCTGACGTTCTTCTTCCAGGCCTCCATGGCCGAGGTCGTCTACAACGGCTCGTACGTCCCGCTCAAGGGCGTCGAGATGTCGACGGCGCTCCAGTCCACGCTGGACATCTCGTTCGACATCCGCGGTGGGCTCTTCGTCCGCCAGGTCCACCACTGGGCAGCCCTGCTGTTCGTGGCGTCGATCATGCTGCACATGGCCCGCGTGTTCTTCACCGGTGCCTTCCGCAAGCCGCGTGAGCTCAACTGGGTCTTCGGCTTCCTGCTCTGGGTCCTCGCCATGGGTGAGGGCTTCACCGGCTACTCGCTCCCCGACGACCTGCTCTCCGGAAACGGTCTGCGGATCATCGTCGGCATGATCGAGGGCGTCCCGGTGATCGGCGTCTGGATCGCCTACCTGCTCTTCGGTGGCGAGTTCCCGGGCACCGACATCGTCGGCCGCCTCTACACGCTGCACATCCTGCTGCTGCCGGCGATCCTCGTCGCGGTGCTCGGTGTCCACCTCGTGCTCGTCGTGATCAACAAGCACACCCAGTTCGCTGGCCCGGGCAAGACCAACGACAACGTCGTCGGTGTCCCGATCCTCCCGGCGTTCGCCGCCAAGGCCGGCGGGTTCTTCTTCATCGTCGCGGGCATCATCGCCCTCATCGCGTCGATGTTCACGATCAACCCGATCTGGAACTACGGCCCGTACGACCCCTCGCCGGTCTCCGCCGGTACCCAGCCCGACTGGTACATCGGCTTCGCCGACGGCGCACTGCGTCTGGTGCCGCCGCACTGGGAGGTCGTGTGGTTCGGCTACACGGTGTCGTTCAACATCCTGGCGCCCATCGCGGTCCTGGTGCTGCTCATCCTCGCGATCCTGCTGTACCCGTTCCTCGAGTCGTGGATCACCGGCGACAAGCGCGAGCACCACATCCTGGACCGCCCGCGCAACGCCCCGACCCGCACGGCGATCGGTGCCGCCGGCATCACGCTCTACGCCAGCCTCTGGGCTGCGGCGTCGTCGGACATCATCGCGACCCACTTCCTGGTGTCGATCGAACACGTGATCCACGTGATCCAGGCAACGACGGTCCTCGGCCCGTTCGTCGCCTTCTGGATCACGAAGCGCGTGTGCCTCGCACTCCAGAAGAAGGACCGCGAGATCGTCCTGCACGGCTACGAGTCCGGTCGCATCGTCCGACTCCCCCACGGTGAGTACATCGAGGTGCACGAGCAGCTCGACGAATACGAGCGCTGGAAGCTGCTGCAGTTCAACGAGTACAAGCCGCTCATGATCCGCCCGAACGCCAAGGGGCAGATCACCGTGGTCCAGAAGGCCCGTGCGAGCGTCTCCCGCTTCTTCTTCGAAGACCGCATCGAGCCGGTCTCGAAGGCCGAGCTCGAGGCAGCGCACGCCGCCCACCACGGCCCGGACCTCGAGGGCAGCCACCAGGCCCCGCAGGTCGAGGAAAAGCACTAAGCACGACGACAGGAACCCCCGCCACCACGTGGCGGGGGTTTCTTCGTGCGATGGGCGAAACGCCGCCCCCAGTTCACGGCTGGTTCACCGACACGTGCTGGACTCATCCAGGACGGTGTGGCAACGTGTTGCACCACGCATCCGCCAACGGAATGAGACCCCGATGGACAGCCGGACGGCCGAACACCCCAGGCCGAACCACTTCCTCCTCCACCTCAGCGACACCCACCTCGTCTCCGGCGACGGTGATCTGTACGGCGGGGTCGACTCCGCCGCACGGCTCACCGAGATCGTCGCGGACATCGAAGCATCAGGCACCCGGCCGGAAGCGATCGTCGTCACCGGCGACGTGGCCGACAAGGGCGAACCGGGTGCCTACGCCCGCGTCCGCGAGATCGTCGAGCCAGCTGCCCGCCGGATCGGTGCCCAGGTCATCTGGGCGATGGGCAACCACGACGAGCGCGGCGCGTTCCGTCAGGAGCTCTTCGGGTTGCACCCCACCGACCGTCCGGTCGACTTCGTCTACGACGTCAACGGTCTCCGGGTGATCACTCTCGACACGAGTGTCCCGGGCCACCACCACGGCGAGGTCTCCCCCGAGCAGCTCGACTGGCTGGCCGAGGTCCTGTCCGAGGCTGCGCCGCACGGCACCATCCTGGCGATGCACCACCCGCCCGTGCCGAGCGTGCAGGACCTGACCGTCCTCGTCGAGCTCCGCGACCAGCAGGCCCTGGCCGAGGTGCTGGAGGGCAGTGACGTCCTGTCCATCATCGCCGGCCACCTGCACTACTCGACCAGCGCGGTCTTCGCGGGCATCCCCGTGTCGGTCGCCAGTGCCACCTGCTACACGCAGGACCTCACCGAGTTCCAGGGCGGCACGCGTGGGCGGGACGGCGCGCAGTCGTTCAACCTGGTGCACGTCTACGGCCACAACGTCGTGCACTCGGTCGTCCCGATCGGGCACTACTCCACGGTCGGCGAACCGGTGTCGGCCGTCGAGACCGAGGCCCGACTCGCAGCGCACGGGGTCACGATCCCGCCCGCGGTCGAGCCGGCTCCGGTGACCTCGAGCATCCCGGTCTTCACGCTCGACTCGGTGCCGGTCTCCCCCGTCCACCGGTAGGTCGCCGCACTTCGTGAGCAGCAATGGTCGGGTCCGCAGTGCGGACCCGACCATTTGTGCTCACCATGTGCGGTGGGCGTGCGCCCACGGCGGACGGGAGGCGCGTGGCGGGGCCGCCACGGGCCTCCCGCCGTCCGGCCGGTGGTCGCGACCCACCGCGAGACGTGTGTCGAGCGGTCAGCTAGCGTCGTCTGCCGGGGCGGGCGCCGACAGGCCGCGACCGGTCGGCGGTCGGCGACGGGGCGGGGCGGTGGGGAGGCGCGTGGCGAGTCCGTCCCGGCCCTCCTGACCGGCCGATGGTCACGACCCACCGCGAGATGTGTGTCGAGTGGTCAGCTTGCGTCGTCTGACGGCGCGCGTGCCGACAGGCCGTGACCGGTCGGCGACGGGGCGGGGCGGTCGGGAGGCGCGTGGCGGGGCCGCCACGGGCCTCCCGTCCGGCCGGTGGTCATGACCCACCGCGAGACGTGTGTCGAGTGGTCAGCTTGCGTCGTCTGACGGGGCGGGCGCCGACAGGCCGTGACCGGTCGGCGGACGGCGGTCGGCGCCGAGCCCGGAGCCGTGGCTGGGTTTCGGCGCCGGGCTCGCGGGCTCGCCCGGAGCGCGTGGCTGGGCTTCGGCGCCGGGCTCGCGGGCTCGCCCGGAGCGCGTCGCTGGGTTTCGGCGCCGGGCTCGCAGGCTCGCCCGGAGCGCCCCGGCAGGACGCTGGCGCGTCCTAAGCGCCGGGGCGCTCCCACGGCGCGGGGAAGGGGAAGTAGCGCTCGAGGAAGTCGGTCACGCGCTGCGTCCGCTCCTCGTCGCTGACCTCCGGGAAACTGCCGTCGTTCAGGCAGAAGAAGTCCGCGTTCCGCTTCTTGAGCAACTCGTCGAGCGACCGCAGCCCGGACTGCATCGTGGTGTCGATGTAGCGGACGTCGGCGTTCTCCTGCGTGATCGCCCGACCCGTGAGCAACGAGTAGTAGTGGTAGAGCGAGTTGGTCACCGAGATGTTCTCGGCAGCACGGAAGCGCGACGCCGCCGTGGCACGGAACTCGTCGGCGAACTCGTGCTCCATCTCCGTCATGATCGACGAACGGAGCGGGGTGGGCGCGTGCTCGAGGTGCCTGGTGGTGACCGCACCGAACCGCTGCTGCAACAGGCGCCGGTTGACCCGCGCGGAGTTCTCGAACCCGCTGCGCGCGGCGTTGTTCACGCCGAGGCCGATGCGGGTGGTGGCGAGGATGAACTTCGACACCGACCCCGGGCTGAAGAACACCGAGGGGTCGACGGTGCGGCCGAAGAACATGTCGTCGTTCGAGTAGATGAAGTGCTCGCTGATGCCCGGGATGTGGTGCAGCTGCGACTCGACGGCCTGCGAGTTGTGCGTCGGCAGCACGGACGGGTCGGCGAAGAACTCCTCGCTGCGCACGATGCGGACCTTGGGGTGGTCGGCGAGCCAGTGCGGAGCGGGTGAATCGGTGGCGATGTAGATCTGGCGGATCCACGGTGCGAACGTGTGTACCGAGCGGAGTGCGTACTTGAGCTCGTCGATCTGGCGGAACCGTGCGGGGGCGTCGTCGCCCTCGCCCAGGACGGCCGTCGCCTGCGCTGCCTGGCGGGCGCGCTGGTACTCGATGGCGTTGCCGTCGACCCACGAGAAGACGATGTCGATCGGGAACCGGATGTCGGAGACGTGGTCGTCGAACATGTGCTCGACGGTGCGCCAGGTACGGCCGTAGCGCTCGATGTCGACGAGCACGAACTCGTCGACCGGCAGGCTGCGGCGCATCAGGGCGTTCTCGACGGGTGCGAGCACCTCGGTGTCGGTGAGTCGCCAGAACTCGAGCTGCACGCTCGTCTCGGCGCCGTAGCGCAGACGACCGAGGGGCTCCAGGCGCGGGCGGAACACGCGCAGTACCGGCTCGTCGACGGGCCCGAGACCGTCGTCCTGCACGAGCACGGCCGGCTCCCCCGGCGGCTTCGCGTAGAACGGCTCGTTGACGGCGGCGGCCATGACGGCGCTCTCCGCACGCTGGCGGTCGCGCTCGTCGATCGCGATGACCGGACGCTCGTCGTTGCCGCGGATGAGCAGGTGGTCGACGTCGGCCTCGGTCAGCGCGTCGTCCAGGAACAACAGGTCCTCGATCATCGACTGCTGCGGCGTCAGGTGGCCGTTGAGCAGCGTCAGGCGCCCCTTGCGGACGACGACGTCGGGCCGGTCGAGACCGCCGGAGGACGGTCGAGGGGTCAGCAGAGGACTCTCGGTCACCGGCTCGGTCTCGTCGTTCATCCATGCCCTTCGGGTCGTGCTGCCGGGTCCTGTACCCGACCCTGCGATCCTACCGTCCGCCCGCCCGGTCGGTTCCGCAGGCGGTCAGCGGAGCCGGTCAGGAGGCCCGGGGTGCGTCCGCCTCGCGCGGCACCTTGACGGCGATGCCCACCACGATGAACAGGGCGGCAGCCAGGATCTGCAACGCGGCCCACACCTGGCCGGGGATCGGCACCGTGACCAGGGGGTTCCAGCAGACGGCGACGGCGGCCATCAGCACGGCGGCCCACCACGTCTTCCCGCGCACCGCGAAGACGAGCACGATGAGGGACAGCACCGTGATGCCCCAGCGGGCGAAGACGAAGCCGGACGAGTCGATGATCGCCACGCAGGCGAGCAGGACGATCGCGGCGATGAGCGACGGCGCGAGTGCCGGCCGGGTGAACCCCGGGGTGGCATGGGTGTTCGTCGTCCCCGCGGTCGGTCGGACCGGTGCGGCGGGCACGCCGTTCTGCGACGACCCCACCGGGGGTCGTCCCTTGCGGGTAGCCATCAGGCGGGGGCCTCGTCGAGGTCGATGGCCGTGAAGGACCGGGACATCGGCGGGAGACCCCGCACACGCTCGAGCGCGGGGACCAGCTCGCCGAGGTAGGCCCGGTAGCCCTCGTCGGTGAGGTGCAGGCCGTCGTCGGTGAACCGGTCGTCGAGGTGTTCGCCGTCGGCCAGCGCGGGCCAGGCGTCGAGGTACTGCGCGTGGCAGGTCGCGACGAACTGCCGCAGGTGCCGGTTCGCTTCCTCGATCTTCGCCGTGTACTCGGCCTGGCGGGGCAGGACGGAGACGAGCAGCAGGCGGACACCGGGCAGCTCGCGCCGCAGGGTGACGAGGATCGTCTCGACGTTGCGGACGACGTGTTCCGCGCTCGCCCGGTGGTTGCCGAAGTCGTTCGTGCCGATCAGCAGCACGATCACCTCGGGCTGTTCGGCGACGACCGCGTCGAGCCGTGCGAGCACGCCGTCCGTCGTGTCGCCGCTGATGCCCTGGTTCAGGGTCTGCTCGTCGGGCAGCCAGCTGTCCCACGACCCCTGGGCCGTGATGCTGTCCCCCAGGAACAGGACGGGACTGCGTTCCTCGGTCATGCTGCCTCCTCGTTCGCCGGTTCCGGACTCCCATTGTGCTGGGTCCGGTTGCGCTGCGTCGACTCGGTGTTGTCCGACTCGCGCTCGGCGGCCGCGGTGATGCGCTCGACCATGCCCGGGAAGATGATCCCGTGGAAGGGCAGGATCCCGTACCAGTACAGCCGGCCGGGCAGACCCTGCGGGAAGTAGATCGCCCGCTGGTGGTAGTCGCTGCCGCCCTCGGGGTTCGGGGTCACGGTCATCTCGAGCCAGGCGCGCCCGGGTGACTTGAACTCGGCGCGGAGCCGCAGGTAGTGACCGCGCTCGAGGCGTTCGACGCGCCACCAGTCGAGGGCGTCGCCCTGCTCGAGTCGGTCCTGGTCGCGACGACCACGGCTGAGCCCGACGCCGCCGGCGACCTTGTCCATCCAGCCGCGCGCGACCCAGGCCAGCGGGAACGAGTACCAGCCGTTCTCGCCACCGATCGACTCGACGACGCGCCAGACGTCCTCTGCCGAGGCGGTCGAGTGGCGCTTCCGGTCGTCGACGTAGACGGTGTGGCCGGCCCAGTCCGGGTCGGTCGGCATCGGGTCGGCGGAGGCGCTCGACAGGGTGGCGCTCCGCCAGCTCGTCTGCACCTCGCCGGAGCGCATCTTGTTCAGTGCGAGTCGGACCGCGCGGCGGTACGAGGTGAGCCCGCCCTCGGGCTGCGGGACGACGTCGTCGATGTCGTGCTCGCGCTGGACGCACTCGAACTGCAGCGACTCGATGATCGGCGTCGCGAGCTTGCGTGGGATCGGGGTGACGGCGTTGAACCAGTGTGCGGCGAGGCGCGGGGTGAGCACCGGCAGAACCGTGATCGGCCGCTGCCGCAGCTTCGCCTCGACCGCGTAGCCGTTGAGCATCTGCCCGTAGCGCAGGACGTCCGGCCCGCCGATGTCGAAGGTGCGGTTGACGTCGGCGGGGACGTCGAGCGCCGCGACCAGGTAGTACAGGACGTCGCGCACGGCGATCGGCTGGATGCGGTTGCGCACCCACCGCGGTGCGGGCATCCACGGCAGGACGTCGGTCACGTGCCGGATCATCTCGAACGAGGTGCTGCCGGAACCGATGACGACGCCGGCCTGGTAGGCGATCGTCGGCACGCCGGAGTGGAGCAGGATCTCCCCCACCTCTTTCCGGCTGCGCAGGTGCTTCGACAGGTCGCCGTCGGGGTGCAGGCCGCCCAGGTAGACGAACCGGCTGACGCCGGCACGCTTCGCCTCGTGCGCCATCGTCTCGGCCGCCTGCCGTTCCGCGGACTCGAAGTCGCCGTCGGCACCCATCGCGTGGGCGAGGTAGTACACGGCCTCGACGCCGTCGACCGCGGCGCGGACCGCGTCGGCGTCCTGCAGGTCTCCTTCGGCGACGTCGACGTCGCTGCTCCACGGGACGTCCTGGAGCTTCCGGGGGTTGCGCACGAACACGCGCACGGAGTGTCCGGCTTCGAGGAGACGGGGGACGAGACGACCGCCGATGTACCCGGTGGCGCCGGTGACGAGGACCTGCATGCCCGGAACGCTACGCGGCACGCCTGACGGGTAGGCTTGCCGGGTGGACAACGCAGCCTTCCCCGTCACCGCCGATGCCGTCCGCGGCCTCATCGACCACGCGATCCTGAAGCCCGAGCTCACCCGCTCGGACGTCGACGCCCAGCTCGACGAAGCCGCCGCGTACCGGGTCTTCAGCGTGTGCGTCCGGCCCAGCGACGTCGCCTACGCCGTCGAGCGTCTCCGGGGCACCGGCGTCGGCGTCGGGACGGTCATCGGCTTCCCGCACGGCACCACGTCCACCGCGGCCAAGGTCGCCGAGTCGCTGCAGGCCCTGGCCGACGGCGCCTTCGAGCTCGACATGGTTCAGAACATCGGCGCCGCGAAGTCCGGCGACTGGGAGCGCGTCGAGCAGGACGTCCGCGCCGTCGTCGACGCAGCCGGGTCCACCGTCGTCAAGGTCATCCTCGAGACCGCGTTCCTGACCGACGACGAGATCGTCGCAGCCTCGCGTGCCGCGCAGTCCGCCGGTGCCGCGTTCGTGAAGACCTCCACCGGGTTCGCCGGCGGCGGGGCGACGACCGAGCACATCGCACTGATGCGCCGCACGGTCGGTGCCGACACGGGCGTGAAGGCCTCGGGCGGTGTCCGCGGACTCGACACCCTGCTCGAGATGGTGGACGCCGGGGCCAACCGCATCGGCACGAGTGCGTCCGCGCGCATCCTCGACGAGGTCGCGCACCGCGTCGAGACCGGTGCCGCGTCGTCGCAGGGCGACGACACCAGCTCCTACTGACCCACCGCGACACGACCTGACCCACCGCGACACGACCTGATCCACCGCACGACGACCTGACCCGACCGACCCACCACCTGCCAGGCCGGGGCCCACCGGACGCGACGCCGCGTCCGGGAGCCGCCCCGGGCCTCCAGACCGCCGCATCGGAGCGCGCATGTCCAGCACCGCACCCCAGTCCCCCGCCCTCGCACTCGCCGTCGACCTCGGCGGCACCAAGGTCGAGGCCGCGCTCGTCACCGACCAGGGCGTCGTCCTGCCGGGCACGCGCTTCCGCAGCCCCACCGGGCCGCAGCGCACGTCCGACGAGCTGCAGGCCGCCGTCGACGAGGTCGTGACGAGCGCGCTCGCCACGGTCCCGACCGACGCGACCCTGGTCGGCGTCGGGGTCGGCTCGGCCGGCCCCGTCGACGAGGAGCACGGCCTCGTCTCTCCGCTCAACATGCCGGTGTGGCGCGGCCACCCGCTGCGCGACCGCATCGCCGCGCTCGTGCCCGAGGGCGTGCCGGTCACGCTGCGCATGGACGGCCTGGCGATCACGCTGGCCGAGCACTGGGTCGGTGCGGCCCAGGGGTACGACCACGTCATGGGCATGATCGTGTCGACGGGCGTCGGCGGTGGCCTCATCCTGCACGGCCGGACCGTCAGCGGCCCGACGGGCAACGCCGGGCACATCGGGCACGTGGAGTGCGGCGGTTACGACGATCCGTGCGCGTGCGGCGGCACCGGCTGCCTCGAGGCGATCGCCAGCGGCCCGAAGACCGTTGCCTGGGCGCAGCGCCAGGGGTTCGACGGGTCCACCGGCGAAGAACTGTCGGCGGCGTACGCGGCCGGCGACGAGATCGCGGTCGCCGCGGTCAAGCGCAGCGGCCGGGCGCTCGGGCAGGCGATCGCGGCGGCGACGAGCCTCGTCGACCTCGAGGTCGTGGCGATCGGCGGCGGGTTCTCCCACGTCACGCCGGACCTGTTCGAGTACGCACGCGAAGCGGTGGCGGAGCGCGTCGAGTTCGGGTTCGTGACGAAGCTGCGCATCGTGCCGACGGCGCTGTCGCAGGACGGCCCGCTCATCGGCGCGGCGGCACTCGTGCACCGCGCCGACGTCCTGCGCTGAGCGGACCGCGCCGACGCCCTGCGCCGACGCCCTGCGCTGCCGACGCCGACGTGCCCGGCCTCTCCACAGGGGGTGTCGGCCGGGTGTCGGTGTCCGGCAGGATGACGGGGTGCCCGGTTCCCGTCTCCTGACCACGGACGACTGGCCCGAAGCGGAGCTGCGCGCTGCCGTGCTCGCGGGCGAGTTGGTGCCCGTCGGGCCGTGCTGGGCCTCCCCCGCGACGCCGCAGGACCCGGCGCTGCGCGCGACCGCGGCATCGTGGGTCTTCGGCGACGCGCGGCTCGTCGCCTCCGGCCGGACCGCTGCGTGGGTCTGGGGCGCGGCGTCGCGGCCACCGGACCCGATCGAGGCGAGCGTCCCACCGCAGCTGCGCATCGCGGTCGGGCCGGGCCTGCACCTGCGCGAGGTCGCGCTCCAGCCCGTCGACGTGGTCCGGTTGGGGTCCGTGCAGACCGTCGTGACGACGCCGGCGCGCACCGCCGTCGACCTGCTCCGCACCCCGGGTGACTGGGATCTCGAGCGGGCAGCGGCCGTCGACGGCCTGCTGACGATCGGGGCGGTGTCCGTGGACGAGCTGCACGCGCGCCTGAGCGGCCTCGGGACCATCCCGATGGCGCGGCAGGCCGAACGGCGGCTGCGCGGGCTGCTCAGCGCACGCTGACGCGGGCTCGGGCCGTGCTCAGCGCGCGGCGACGCGCGCTCGGGTCCTGCTCAGCCCGAGGCGACGCGTGCTCGGGCCGTGCTCAGCCCGCGCTGACGCGGTAGACGTCGTAGACGGCGTCGATGCGTCGGACCGCGTTCAGCACCCGGTCGAGGTGGATGGTGTCACCCATCTCGAACACGAACCGACTGAGCGCCAACCGGTCGGACGAGGTCGAGACCGTCGCCGACAGGATGTTGACGTGGTGGTCGGTGAGCACCCGGGTGACGTCGCTGAGCAGCCCCGACCGATCGAGCGCCTCGATCTGGATCTGCACGAGGAACACCGACTTCGACGACGGGGCCCACTCGACCTCGATCATCCGGTCGGGCTCGTTCATCAGGGACTTGACGTTCGTGCACGACGACTGGTGCACCGAGACGCCCTGGCCGCGGGTGATGAACCCGACGATCTGGTCGCCCGGCACCGGCGTGCAGCACTTCGCGAGCTTCACCAGGATGTCCGGCGCACCGCGCACCAGCACGCCGCTGTCGCTCGTGCGCAGCTGTCGGCTCGTGACCTGGCGCGGGAACGTGAGCTCCGGCTCGTCGGTCTCGGTGTCGCTCTGGACGCTGCCCAGGACCTTCTCGATGACGGACTGCGTCGAGACGTGCCCCTCGCCGACCGCGGCGTACAGGGCCGAGACGTCGTCGTACCGCATCGACGAGGCGACCTCGGCGATGGTGTCCTGGCTCATGATCCGCTGGAGCGGCAGGTTCTGCTTGCGCACGGCGCGGGCGATGGCGTCGCGGCCCTGCTCGATCGCCTCTTCGCGGCGCTCCTTGGTGAACCACTGCTTGATCTTGTTGCGCGCCCGCGGGCTCTTGACGAACTTCAGCCAATCCTGCGACGGACCCGAGTCGGGGTTCTTCGACGTGAAGATCTCGACGACGTCACCGCTCGACAGCGAGCTCTCGAGCGGGACGAGGCGACCGTTGACCTTGGCGCCCATGGTGCGGTGCCCGACCTCGGTGTGCACGGCGTACGCGAAGTCCACCGGAGTGGCGCCGGCGGGCAGGCCGATGACCTTGCCCTGCGGCGTGAAGACGTAGGTCTCCTTCGCGCCGATCTCGTAGCGGAGCGAGTCGAGGAACTCCCCCGGATCGCTCGTCTCGGCCTGCCAGTCGGTGATGTGCGCGAGCCACGCCATGTCCTGGTCGTCGGTGGTCGACGAGGTCCCGACGTCGCGGCCGGCGGCACGCTGCTTGTACTTCCAGTGCGCGGCGACACCGAACTCGGCGCGCTGGTGCATCTCGTGCGTGCGGATCTGGATCTCGACCGGGCGCCCCTGCGGCCCGAGCACGCTGGTGTGCAGCGACTGGTACAGGTTGAACTTCGGCGTCGCGATGTAGTCCTTGAACCGGCCGGGCAGCGGTGTCCACCGCGCGTGCACCGAACCGAGCATGGCGTAGCAGTCGCGCACCGTCGGCACGAGCACCCGGATGCCGACGAGGTCGTAGATCTCGTCGAACTCGCGACCCCGCACGATCATCTTCTGGTAGATCGAGTAGTACTGCTTCGGCCGACCCATGACCTCGCCGCGGACCTTCGCGGCCTTCAGGTCCTTCTTGAGCGTGCCGATGACGTTCTGGACGAACTGCTCGCGCTTCGGCTGCCGTTCCTTGACCAGGCTGTCGATCTCGACGTAGAGCTTCGGGTGCAGGACCGCGAAGGACAGGTCCTCGAGCTCGAGCTTGATCATCTGGATGCCGAGCCGGTGCGCGAGGGGCGCGTAGATCTCGAGCGTCTCCTTCGCCTTGCGGGTGGCGGAGGTGGACTCGACGAAGCCCCAGGTGCGGGCGTTGTGCAGCCGGTCGGCGAGCTTGATGACCAGCACGCGGATGTCCTTCGACATCGCGATGACCATCTTGCGGACGGTCTCGGCCTGGGCGCTGTCGCCGTACTTGACCTTGTCGAGCTTCGTGACGCCGTCGACGAGCATGGCGATCTCGTCGCCGAAGTCGACCTGCAGCTGGTCGAGCTGGTAGTCGGTGTCCTCGACCGTGTCGTGGAGCAGCGCGGCGGCGATCGTGATCGGCCCGATGCCCAGGTCGGCCAGGATCTGGGCGACCGCGACGGGGTGCGTGATGTACGGCTCGCCGGACTTGCGCTTCTGACCGTCGTGCGCGCGCTCGGCGACCGAGTAAGCGCGCTCGATGAGCGTGACGTCGGCCTTCGGGTGGTGGGAGCGCACCGTGCGGATCAGGGTGTCCACGGCGCCGGCCGGCTGGGCGCGGGAGAACAGGCGCGGCAGCAGCGACCGGAGGGAACCGAGGTTGCCCGTCGTGTTCGGTCCGAGGGGGCTGGTCGGCCGCTGGGCGGAGCCGGGGCGGCTCGGCGCGGACGGCTCTTCGCGGGTGTCCGTCATGATGCGCCTCCCAGGACTCGGTCCGAGAGCTCGATCCGAGCTCGATCCGCCAACACTACGCGTGTCCGGTCAGTGCTCGTGAACCGGTTCGCCCTGGGCGTCGCGGACCACCGGTGCGCCGGACTGCTCCCAGGCGACCATGCCGCCGGTCAGGTTGACCGCGGAGACACCGGACTGTTCGAGTGCCGCGACCACCCGGGCCGAACGAGCACCCGAGTGGCAGACGATGATCGCCGGTTCGTCGCCGCCGTCGATCTCCTGCCAGCGGTTCACCAGCTCGGACATCGGGACGAGCGTGGCCTCGGGAGCGTGGACCGCGTCCCACTCCCCCTGCTCACGGACGTCGAACAGCCGCGACCCCGACTCGAGCCGACGACGCGCCTCGGCGACGTCGACCTCGGTGATCTCGATCGGCATCAGGCGGTCGCCTTCGCGTCGGCGTCGGCGTCGACCTCGCGCTGGCGCTTCTCGGCCGCCTGGATCTTCTTGGCGTCGGCCTGCTTGATCTTCGGCTCGTTCTCGCGCAGCTGGGCGTACATCGGCGACGCGATGAAGATCGTCGAGTAGGTACCGACGATGATGCCGATGAACAGTGCGAGCGAGATGTCGCGGAGCGTGCCGGCACCGAGCACGTACGACCCGATGAACAGGATCGCCGCGACCGGCAGCAGCGCCACGACCGAGGTGTTGATCGAGCGGACGAGCGTCTGGTTCACCGCGAGGTTCACCGACTGCTTGAACGTGCGGATCGACTCCTGAGAGGTGTTCTCACGCACCTTGTCGAAGACCACGACGGTGTCGTAGAGCGAGTACCCGAGGATCGTCAGGAAGCCGATCACCGCCGCGGGCGTGACCTCGAGCCCGACGATGCCGTAGACACCGGCCGTGATCAACAGGTCGTGGACCAGCGCGGCCATCGCGGAGAGCGACATCTTCCAGGTGCGGAAGTACAGCGTCATGAAGACGGCGGCCAGGGCGAGGAAGATCACCAGACCGCGGATCGCCTGGGCGAGCACGTCGGCGCCCCACGTGGCACCGATGAACGTCGCGGCGACCTGGCTCTCCGGCACGTCGTACGCCTCGGCCAGGGCGTCCTGCACCTCGGTCGTCTGACGGTCGGTGAGCTGGCCGGTCTGCACGCGGATGCCGTGCGTCCCGAGCTGGGAGACGCGCGGGATCTCGTCCGAGACGACACGCTCGACGGTGTCCGTCGCGATGCTCTGGTCGGTGTTCTTGACGTCCGACAGGGTGAACTCGGAACCACCGGTGAACTCGATGCCGAGCTGGTACCCACCACGCAGCCACGGGGTGGCGAGCGAGATCACGATCATGATGAGCGCGATGAGGTACCAGGTCTTGCGTCGTCCGATGATGTCGTACGACCGCTTGCCCGTGTAGAGGTCGCTGCCGAACTGGCTGAAGCTGGCCATCAGTCGTCCTTCCCGTCCGGCGTCGAGCCGTTGTCGCCGGAGGCCTGCTGGGCCTTCCGCTCCGCGATCGTCTGTCGGCGCTGCGCCTCACCGGCACTGCGCTGGCGCTTGCCGTCCACCACGGGGGCGCGGAACTGCGCACGCCCCTTGTAGACCGCACCGAGCGCCGCTGGGTCGAGCCCGCTGAACTTGTGCCCCTCGCCGAAGAACCGGGTGCGGGAGATGAGCTGCATCATCGGGTGGGTGAAGAGCGCGACCACCACGATGTCGATCAGCGTCGTGAGGAGCAGCGTGAACGCGAAGCCCTTCACGTCGGCGACCGCGAGCACGTACAGGGTGACGGCAGCGAGGAAGTTCACCGCGTCGGACGCGAGGATCGTGCGGAGTGCACGCTTCCAGCCGGACTCGACCGCGCTCTCGAGCGCACGACCGTCGCGGAGTTCGTCACGGATGCGTTCGAAGTAGACGATGAACGAGTCCGCCGTGATGCCGATCGCGACGATCAGACCCGCCACACCCGCCAAGGACAGGCGGTAGTCGACGCGCCAGGACATGATCGCGATGACCAGGTAGGTCAGGACGGCGGCCACTCCGAGCGAGAGCACCGTGACGAACGCGAGCGCCCGGTACTGGATGACGGAGTAGATGATCACCAGGCCGAGGCCGATCAGGCCCGCGACGAGACCACCGATGAGCTGCGCCGTGCCGAGCGTCGCCGAGATGTTCTCGTTCGACTGCACCTGGAAGTTGATCGGCAGCGCACCGTACTTGAGCTGGTCGGCGAGCGTCTTCGACGACTCGGCCGTGAACGAGCCGGTGATCTGCGCCTTGCCGTTGGTGATGGCGGAGTTCGTGGACGGGGCCGTGATGACCGAGCCGTCCAGCACGATCGCGAACTGGTTCTGCGGTGCCTGCAGCGAGACGAGGCGGTTCGTGACGGTGCGGAAGTCCTTCGTGCCCTGGCCGTCGAAGGTCAGGTTGACGGCCCACTGGCCCGTCGACGTGCCCTGCGAGTCGGTGGCCAGACCCGAGGTGGCGTTGCTGATGTTCGCACCGGAGACCTCGACCGGGCCGAGGATGTACTTCGACGCACCGTCGGCGTCACACGTGACGAGGGGCTCGTCGTCCGGAGCAGAGGTGACGTCGTCCGGAGCCGCGCAGTTGTAGTTGGTGTACAGGTCCTGCAGCGCCGGGGTGATCCAGTTGACGTCGCTGGCGTTCGTCGGCTTCGCGCTCGGCGTCGCTGCGAGCGATGCGGGCGGCGAGTACGGCGTCGGCGAGGCGGTGGACTTCCCGTCGTCACCGACGGCGGAGTTCGTCGCGGCCTCGGTGAAGAGCACGGGGCGGAACGTCAGCTTCGCCGCTGCCTCGATGCGGTCGATCGTGGCCTTGTCGGGCCGACCGGGGATCGACACGACGATGTTGTTCGCACCCTGCGTGTTGATCTCGGTCTCGGAGACGCCGGTGGCGTTGATGCGCTGGCGGATGATCTCCACCGCCTGCTGCAGCTGCTGCGAGGTGACCGAGTCGCCCTCGGTGTTCTGCGCCGCGAGGGTCAGCTGCGTGCCGCCCTGCAGGTCGAGTGCGAGCTCCGGTACCCAGCTCGCGCCCTGGTACCACTTGTCCGTGTCGTCCTTCGAGCTGCCGGCGAGGATCGTCGCGGCGGTGTTCAGGCCGGCGAGGATCGCCATCAGGATCACCAACCAGGTGAGCGAGCGCAGCGCCTTCTTGACGGGTGTCGATCGTGCCACCGGTCGTCTCGTCTTTCTGTTCAGGACCGTCGGCGCTCAGGCACGACGGCAGAGGGAAGCCGCCGGGTCAGACGACCCGGCGGCCGAGGGCGTCAGTCGTCGGACTTGCGCTTCGAGTCGGTCTCGTCGAGGCGGTCGTTGTCGACCCGCTCGCCGTAGACCGGCTCCCCGTTGAGTTCGGCGACGGGCTTCGCCTCGTCCTCCGGCGTCGCGGTGGTCTCGATGTCGGAGGCGCTGTCGTCGACGACGCGCGACAGGGTCTGGCGGTGCACGGTGACGACGGTGCCGGGGGCGATCTCGACGTCGGCGGTGACCTTCTCGTCGTCGACGGAGAGGAGCGTGCCGTACAGGCCGAAGGACAGCATCACGCGAGCACCCGGCACCATCTTGGTGGCGAGCTCGCCCTGCTGCTTCTTGCGCTTGCGGCTGTTGTAGAACATGAAGGCCGCGAACGCCACGACGATGACGATGAGGATGACTTCTTGACCCATGATGCAGTTGCCTTCTCTGGTTGCTCGGTTTCGGGCCGTAGCAGTCTAGGGCACGCCACTGTGCGTGGCATGTCACCCGACCGATCGGCCGCTAGTCGGTGGTTTCGGTGTCGTCGAACAGGCCCGGGAGCGGCCCGACGCCCTGCCCCGGGGTGAGGCCGAGGTGCCGCCACGCGACCGGGGTCGCGATGCGGCCGCGCGGGGTGCGCGTGACCAGACCGACCCGGACGAGGAAGGGTTCGACGACCGACTCGATGGTCTCGGACTCTTCTCCGACCGAGACCGCGAGGGTGTTCAGCCCCACCGGTCCGCCGTCGAAGCGGGTCAGCATGATCTCGACCACGGCGCGGTCGAGGCGGTCGAGCCCGAGCTCGTCGACGTCGTACAGGTCGAGTGCACCCTGGACGGCCGCCATGCCGTCGGTGGTGCGGTGCACGAGGGCGTAGTCGCGGACCCGGCGGAGCAGCCGGTTCGCGATGCGCGGGGTGCCCCGGGAACGCCCGGCGATCTCCCGCAGCGCCGATCGGTCGATGTCGAGCTCGAGCAGGTGCGCGGCGCGGATCAGGACCTGTTCGAGTTCGTCCTTCTCGTAGAACTCGAGGTGCGCCGTGAAGCCGAAGCGGTCGCGGAGCGGGTTCGGCAGCAGGCCGGCGCGGGTGGTGGCACCGACCAGGGTGAACGGCGCGAGGTCGAGCGGGATGCTCGTCGCGCCGGCGCCCTTGCCCACCATGACGTCGATCCGGAAGTCCTCCATCGCCAGGTAGAGCATCTCTTCCGCCGAGCGGGCCATCCGGTGGATCTCGTCGATGAACAGGACCTCGCCCGGCACGAGCGACGACAGGACGGCAGCCAGGTCGCCCGCGTGCTGGATCGCCGGACCGCTCGACATCCGCAACGGACGCCCGGTCTCGTGCGCGACGATCATCGCCAGCGTGGTCTTGCCGAGGCCGGGAGGACCCGCCATCAGGATGTGGTCCGGGGTGCGGTCCTGCATGCCCGCGGCTTTGAGCAGCAGGTCGAGCTGCCCGCGCACCTTCCGCTGGCCGACGAACTCGTCGAGCGACCGCGGCCGGAGTGCACCTTCGAACGCGAGTTCTTCCTGCGACTCGGCTCCGGCGGACGTGATGCCGCTCATCGACCGGCACCGGCGGGCCGGAGCGCACCGAGCGCGGCGCGGAGCAGCGCCTGCGTGCCCATGGCTGCGGCCCCTGGCTCGTTCGCGACGGTCTCGTCGACGGCGGTCTGTGCTGCGTCCTCGCGCCAGCCGAGGCCGATCAGTGCGGAGACGACGTCGGTCGCGGCCGGGTGGGCAGCAGTGCCGCGGCCGGCGGTGACGACGGCGGCCTGCTCGAACGCGGCGAGCTTGCCGGTGAGCGCGAGGATGATGAGCTTCGCGGTCTTCGGGCCGATGCCGGAGACCTTGCGGAAGGCGCCGTCGTCGTCCTTCGCCACGGCGTTCGCGACCTGCGACGGGTCCATTTGGGCCAGGACGCCCATCGCGGACTTGGGCCCGACACCCGTGACGCTGCGCAGCAGGTCGAACACCTGGAGGGCGTCGGTCGACTCGAAGCCGAAGAGCAGGTGCTCGTCTTCGCGCACGATCATCGCGGTGCGGACGAACACCTCGGACCCGTGGCGCATCGTCAGTGCGTGGGCCGGGGTCACGGTGACGGCGTACCCGACTCCCCCGGCCTCGATCACCACGCCGGAACCGGCGATGTCGATGCAGGTACCCCGGAGACTCGCGATCATGCCCCGAGCCTACGGCCGCCCACCGACGCGGCCGACGAGCCACGCGGTCGGGCCGCGGCAGCGGCCGCACGGGCGAGCGGGGAGTCGACGGTGCCGCCCTGTGCGTCGCGCCACGCGCGTTGTGCCGGGGTGAGGTTCGTGGCACGTTCGCCGGCGACGTCAGGTGATCCGAGCCTCCAGGCATGGCACACGGCCAGCGCGAGCGCATCGGCGGCGTCGGCCGGCTTCGGGGCCTCGGCGAGACCGAGCACGCGCGCGATCATGGTCTGCACCTGGCGCTTGTCGGCGTTGCCGTAGCCGGTGACGGCCGCCTTGACCTCGGACGGCGTGTGCAGGCCGACGGGCAGCCCGCGGGCCGCCGCGGCGTGCAGCGCGAGCCCGGCCGCCTGGGCGGTGCCCATCACGGTGCGGACGTTCGCCTGCGCGAACACGCGCTCGACGGCGACCGCATCCGGGTGGTGCTCGTCGATCTCGGCGGCGATGCCGTCGGCGATGCGGAGCAGCCGCTGCTCGAGCGGCATGTCCGCCGGGGTGCGCACGACCGTCACGTGGACGAGCCGTGCGCGCCGGTTCGGTGCGACCTCGACGACGCCGACGCCGCACCGGGTGAGCCCGGGGTCCACCCCGAGCACACGGAGCACGGCTACTCGCCCTCGTCCTCGTCGAGCTCGGCCTGGACGTCCGCCGGCACGTCGAAGTTGGCGTAGACGTTCTGCACGTCGTCGCTGTCCTCGAGTGCGTCGATCAGGCGGAAGACCTTGCGGGCGGTCTCGGCGTCGACCGGCACCTTGAGGCCGGGGACGAACTCGGCGTCGGCCGAGTCGTAGTCGATGCCGGCGTCCTGCAGCGCGGTGCGTGCCGCGACGAGGTCGCTCGCCTCGGTGATGATCTCGAAGCCGCCGCCCTGGTCGATGACGTCCTCGACGCCGGCGTCGAGCACGGCGGTCATGACGGTGTCCTCGTCGAGGCCGTCGGTCTTCGTGACCGAGATGACGCCCTTGCGCGAGAAGTTGTAGGCGACGCTGCCCGGGTCGGCCATCGTGCCACCGTTGCGGGACATCGCCGTCCGGACCTCGGCCGCTGCGCGGTTCTTGTTGTCGGTGAGGCACTCGATCAGCATCGCGACGCCGTTCGGGGCGTAGCCCTCGTACATGATCGTCGTGTACTCGATCGACTCACCGGTCAGGCCGGCACCGCGCTTGACGGCGCGGTCGATGTTGTCGTTCGGGACCGAGGTCTTCTTGGCCTTCTGGATCGCGTCGACCAGCGTCGGGTTGCCCGACAGGTCGGCGCCGCCCATCTTCGCGGCGACCTCGATGTTCTTGATGAGCTTGGCGAACGACTTGGCACGGCGGCCGTCGATGACGGCCTTCTTGTGCTTGGTCGTCGCCCACTTGGAATGCCCGGACACGGTTCTCCTTGCGTCTTGCGGAAAGTCGGGGTCAGTTTACCCAGCCGGGAGGCCCGGCGCCGCCCCGCCCCGCCGGTGCGGGCACGCAGGTGGCCGGGCCCAGGGCCCGCGGGCGGTCGTGCCCAGAGCCCGGGGGCCGCGTCAGGCGCTGCGCACCATGGCGAGGAAGCGGCGGTGGAAGCGGTCCTCGCCGGCGACCTCGGGGTGGAACGCACTGGCGAGGACGTTGCCCTGGTGCACCGCGACGACCTGCCCGTCCGCCAGTGCGCCGAGGACCTGGACGCCGGGGCCGTGCTGCTCCACCACCGGGGCACGGATGAAGACCGCGTGCACGGGGGCGTCGCCGAGCTCGGGCATCGGGACGTCGACCTCGAACGAGTCGTTCTGGCTGCCGAACGCGTTCCGACGAACCGTGGTGTCGAGCACGTCGAGGGTCTGCTGGCCGCTGATGCCGTCGGTGATCCGCGACGACAGCATGATCATGCCGGCGCACGTGCCGTACGTCGGCAGGCCGTCGCGGATGGCAGCAGCGAGGGGCTCGGCGACGCCGAACGCCCGGGACAGTTTGTCCATCACGCTCGACTCGCCGCCGGGGATCACGACGCCGTCGAGCGCCGCGATCTCCTCGGGGCGACGGAGCGGCACCACGTCGGCGCCGAGCTCCGTCAACGAGGCGATGTGCTCGCGGAAGTCACCCTGCAGTGCCAGGACCCCGATGCGGGGCCGAGCACTGCTCGTCGTGCTACCAGCCACGCTCGGCGAGGCGGTGCGGTGCGGGGACGTCGGCGACGTTGATGCCGACCATCGCCTCGCCCAGACCACGCGAGACCTCGGCGATGACCTTGGGGTCGTCGTGGAAGGTGACGGCCTTGACGATCGCCGCGGCACGCTTCGCCGGGTCGCCGGACTTGAAGATCCCGGAGCCGACGAACACGCCGTCCGCGCCGAGCTGCATCATCATCGCGGCGTCGGCCGGGGTGGCGACGCCACCGGCGGTGAAGAGCACGACGGGGAGCTTGCCGGTGCGGGCGACCTCGCGCACGATCTCGAACGGCGCCTGCAGTTCCTTGGCGGCGACGTAGAGCTCGTCTTCCTTGAGGTGGCGCAGCGCCGCGATCTCCTTGTTGATCGTGCGGATGTGCTTCGTGGCCTCGGACACGTCACCCGTGCCGGCCTCGCCCTTGGAACGGATCATCGCAGCGCCCTCGGTGATGCGACGGAGCGCCTCGCCCAGCTCAGTGGCACCGCAGACGAACGGCGTGGTGAAGTTCCACTTGTCGATGTGGTTGACGTAGTCGGCGGGCGAGAGCACCTCGGACTCGTCGATGTAGTCGACGCCGAGCTCCTGCAGGATCTGCGCCTCGACGAAGTGGCCGATGCGGGCCTTCGCCATGACGGGGATCGACACGGCGGCGATGATCTCCTCGATCATCGACGGGTCGGACATGCGGGCGACGCCGCCCTGTGCGCGGATGTCGGCGGGGACGCGCTCGAGGGCCATGACGGCGGTCGCGCCGGCTTCTTCCGCGATGCGGGCCTGCTCGGCGTCGACGACGTCCATGATGACGCCGCCCTTGAGCATCTCGGCGAGGCCGCGCTTGACGCGGTCGGAGCCGGTGATCGAGGTGCCAGGGGTGCCGGAGGTGCTGGTGCTGTCGCTCATGATGCCGATCAGTCTAGTCCGCTGCCGGCCAGCCCTCGGCGACCAGTCGGCGGGTGTCCCCGAGCATCTGGGACATCGACTTCGTCCGCGCGATGATCGGGAAGAAGTTCGCGTCGGACTGCCACCGCGGCACGATGTGCTGGTGCAGGTGTGCGGCGATGCCGGCCCCCGCGACCTCGCCCTGGTTCATGCCGATGTTGAAGCCGTCGCAGTGCGACACGGCGCGCAGGACCCGCATCGCGGTCTGGGTCAGCTCGCCCATCTCGCGCAGCTCGTCCGGCGTGGCCTCGTCGTACAGCGGCACGTGGCGGTACGGGCAGACCAGCAGGTGTCCGTTGTTGTACGGGAACAGGTTGAGCAGCACGTAGGCGTGCTCGCCCCGGGCGACGATGAGGGCGTCCTCGTCGGACTTCCGCGGTGCCTCGCAGAACGGGCAGTCGTCCGCGTGCCCGCGGCCCGTGCCCTCGCGCCCGGCGTCGATGTACGCCATCCGGTGCGGGTTCCACAGGCGCTGGAAGGCATCCGGGACGGCCGCACCGGTGGCGGCGTCCCGGATGACCAGCGGGTCCTGCTCGTCCGTCATCAGACCTGCGCGCGCTCGCGGATCGCCGTCAGGATGCGGTCGACCGCTTCGTCCACGGGTACGGCGTTGTCCTGGCGCCCGTCACGGAAGCGGAAGGAGACCGCACCGGCGTCGCGGTCGTCGCCGCCGGCGATGAGCTGGAACGGCACCTTCGCCTTGGTGTGCGTGCGGATCTTCTTCTGCATGCGGTCGTCCGAGTGGTCGACCTCGGCGCGGACGCCGTGCGACCGGAGCTTCGCGATGACCTCGTCGAGGTAGTCGCCGTACTCGGCCGCGACGGGGATGCCGACGACCTGCACCGGCGACAGCCAGGCCGGGAACGCGCCGGCGTAGTGCTCGGTCAGCACGCCGAAGAACCGCTCGATCGAGCCGAACAGCGCGCGGTGGATCATCACCGGGCGCTGGCGGGAGCCGTCGGCCGCGGTGTAGTCGATGCCGAAGCGCTCGGGCAGGTTGAAGTCGAGCTGCACGGTCGACATCTGCCACGTGCGGCCGATGGCGTCGCGGGCCTGCACCGAGATCTTCGGGCCGTAGAAGGCGGCTCCGGCGGGGTCGGGCACGAGCTCGAGACCGGACTCCTCGGCGACCTCGCGCAGGGTGTTCGTCGCGACGTCCCAGACCTCGTCGTCGCCGACGTACTTCTCCGGGTCCTTCGTCGAGAGCTCGAGGTAGAAGTCGTCGAGGCCGTAGTCGCGCAACAGCGAGAGCACGAACTCGAGCGTCGTGGTCAGCTCCTCCTTCATCTTCTCCTGCGTGGTGAAGATGTGCGCGTCGTCCTGGGTCATGCCGCGGACCCGGGTGAGGCCGTGGATGACGCCGGACTTCTCGTTGCGGTAGACCGTGCCGAACTCGAACATCCGGAGCGGCAGGTCGCGGTACGAACGCGGCTGCGACCGGTACGCCAGGATGTGCATCGGGCAGTTCATCGGCTTGAGGTAGTAGTCGGCACCCTGACGCGTGACGTTGCCGTCCTCGTCCTTCGCCTCGTCCATGTGCATGGCCGGGAACATGCCGTCCTTGTACCAGCCGAGGTGCCCGGAGGTCTCGAACAGGTCGCCCTTGGTGATGTGCGGCGTGTAGACGAACGAGTAACCGTTCTCCTCGTGCCGACGGCGCGAGTAGTCCTCCATCTCGCGGCGGATGATGCCGCCCTTCGGGTGGAAGATCGCCAGGCCGGACCCGATCTCGTCGGGGAACGAGAACAGGTCGAGTTCGGCACCGAGCTTGCGGTGGTCGCGCTTGGCGGCTTCTTCGAGGCGCACCAGGTACGCCTTGAGCTGGTCCTTGTCGGGCCAGGCGGTGCCGTAGATGCGCTGCAGCTGCGGGTTCTTCTCGGAGCCGCGCCAGTAGGCAGCGGCGACGCGCATGAGCTTCGCGGCGTTGCCGATCCAGCGGGTGTGCGGCACGTGCGGGCCCCGGCAGAGGTCCTGCCAGACGACCTCGCCCGACTTCGGGTCGACGTTCTCGTACACGGTGAGCTCGCCGGCGCCGACCTCGACGCTCTCGCCGGAGTCACCGTCGGTCGCCGCGCCCTTGAGCCCGATGAGCTCCTGCTTGTACGGCTCCCCCGCCATCAGCTCGCGCGCCTGCTCGTCGGTGACGACCACGCGGCGGAAACGCTGGGCCTGCTTGACGATGCGGTCCATGCCCTTCTCGATGGCCTTGAGGTCCTCGGGGGTGAAGGGCTCGGCGACGTCGAAGTCGTAGTAGAAGCCGTCGGTGACGGGCGGCCCGATGCCGAGCTTGGCCTCGGGGTTGATCTGCTGGACGGCCTGCGCGAGCACGTGCGCGGCCGAGTGGCGGAGGATGTCGAGCCCGTCCTGCTCCTGCAGGGTGACGGCCTCGGCGGTCTCGCCGGCGGCGACGTCGGCAGCGAGGTCCTTGAGGACACCGTCGACGCGGATCGCGACGACGCCGCGCTCACCGTCGAAGAGCTCGGTGCCCGTCGTGGTCGTCGTCGCGGTGCGGGGCTCGGGTGCCTGGGGCACGGCTGCGGGCTCGGCGCTCTCCGGCGCTTCGGCGACTGACTCGGTCACGATGATGGGACTCCTCGATCGAAATGGTGCGTCAAGACTAGTGCGAGCGTGGGACTCAGGCGGGCACGGCGCCGAGCGTGGTGACGGGCAGGCGCGGCTCGAGACGCTCGCGTCCGTTCAGCCCGTCGAGCTCGAGCAGCGCGGCGAACCCGACCGCCTGGTAGCCCGCGCGTTCGAGCAGCGTGATGGTGGCGGCGCCGGTCCCACCGGTGGCGAGGACGTCGTCGACGACGAGGACCCTGGTGCCCGCGGGGAGCTGGCCCGGACGCAGCTCGAGCTCGGCCTCGCCGTACTCGAGTGCGTACTGCTCGCTGAGGACCTCGCCCGGCAGCTTGCCGGCCTTGCGCACCGTGAGCACGCCCACCTGGTGCTGGGCGGCGATCCCGCCGGCGAGGGCGAAGCCCCGTGCCTCGATGCCGGCGACGGCGTCGAAGCCGGCACCGACGGCGAACGGCGCGGCGAGTGCCTCGCACACGCGGCCGAACGCGACGGCGTCCGAGAACACCGGCGTCACGTCGCGGAACAGCACCCCCGGCTTCGGGAAGTCCGGGACGACGGCGGTCAGGCGTTCGACGAGTGCAGCTGCGGTTTCGGTCACCCGCCAACGGTACGGGAGGCCCGGGGTGCGTCCGACACATCGGCGCACGGTGCGAGCTCGGTCGCGCCGTGCCCGGTCGTCGGTGCGGCGCACGGTGCGGGTTGCGTCGGCCGGTGCGCCGACGGTGGCTCGGTGCGGGGTTAATCCCTCGCACCGAGCCTTCAACCGGGCACGGGACGGCGACGGTCGCACGGTGCGACGGTCGGGTGTCCGATCCGGCTCAGCGCCAGGCGCGCATGAGTGCGGCCTGCAGGAGCAGGTCGTTCTCGCGCTGCTGCCGCTCGCGGTCGAGCTGCAGCCGTGTTGCGTGGTCGATCACCGGACGGACCCGGCGGGTCCGCCGGCTCCAGATGATGAGCGACATGCCGATGCGCAGCGCGATGCGGTCGGTGAGGGAGACCCGGTGGCGCGCTGCGCGGGTATCGGGAGGACGGGTGGCGGTCTTCGATGACACGGTGATCCCTTTCAGGGCATGACGGAGTTGCCCGGCACACGGGCAGGAGTGGACTGCCCGGAACACGGGCAGGACAAAATGAATGCGTGAGAATGCATTCCGCGGTCACCGGAGGAATGTCCGACGACGCGGTACTGAATGACTTCCGGTACCGAGAGCGTCGCACCGACCGCCGACATTCTCCGGCGACGATCGACGCAGTCCGATCGCGTGCGCGGAGCACACGGGTCGGGACCGATCGGCGATCGACGGAGCCGGTTCGACGCGAGCCAGAACGGCTCAGCGCGAGGTGTCAGGCGACGGACTCGTCACGAGACGAGGATCGAACGACACAGATGTCGGCAGAAGGCGGAACGCTCCGGGTCAGCGGACGCGGAACGGGGTGCCGACGCGTCCACGGATTCCACGGAACGGAGTGGTTGCGGTGATCATCATGGTCGGCCCCCTTTCGGTCTCGAGCTGTCGGAGTCGTTCCCCGGCTGTACTGCAGCGGTTCGCGACGAGTGAACACTATCGGCCCCGCAATTCGCAGCGCAACCCCTTTCTCCGATTTCTCCGGAATTGCATTCCCGAACACCCCGCAGCGCACCCGGACACCGCGAAGGCCCGGTACCGAATCGGTACCGGGCCTTCGTGGGCGAACGGCTGCTACAGCGTCGCGGGTTCCGCCACCGCTGCGGTCAGCACGTCGTCGACGACGTCGATCCGCACGGTGTCCCCGGCGGTCACGCCACCGTCGACCACGAGCGTCGCGATGCGGTCGTCGACCTCGCGCTGGATGAGCCGGCGGAGCGGACGGGCGCCGTACTCGGGCTCGTACCCGTGGTCGGCGAGCCAGTCGACCGCTGCGTCGGACACGGAGAGCACCATGTCCTGCGCGACGAGCCGGAGCGCCGTGTCCTGCAGCAGCAGTGACACGATCGACGTGATCTGCGACCGGTCGAGCTTGCGGAAGAGCACGATCTCGTCGATGCGGTTGATGAACTCCGGCCGCATGGCCTCGCGGAGCTTGCCCATCACCCGGGCGCGGAGGTCGTCCTCGGCGTACCCGTCAGTCGTGCCGACCGGCGCGAAGCCGAGGGCGCCCGACCGTGAGGCCAGGAACTCCGAGCCGATGTTCGACGTCATGATCACGACCGTGTTCCGGAAGTCCACCGTGCGCCCCTGGCCGTCGGTCAGTCGACCGTCGTCCAGCACCTGCAGCAGCAGGTTGAACACGTCGGGGTGCGCCTTCTCGACCTCGTCGAGCAGGATCACCGAGTACGGGTTCCGACGCACGCGTTCGGTGAGCTGCCCGGCCTCGTCGTAGCCGACGTACCCGGGAGGAGCACCGACCAGCCGCGAGACGGTGTGCCGCTCGCCGAACTCGCTCATGTCGAAGCGGAGCATGGCGGACTCGTCACCGAACAGCGACGACGCCAGGGCCTTCGCCAGTTCGGTCTTGCCGACGCCGGTCGGGCCGAGGAACAGGAAGCTGCCGACCGGACGACGCTGGTCGCCCATGCCGGTGCGGCTGCGTCGGACGGCTTTCGCGATCGCCGCGACGGCGTCGTCCTGGCCGACGACGCGCTCGTGCAGTTCCTGCTCGAGCACGGCGAGCCGCGAGCGGTCGCCCTGGGTCAGGCGCGTCGCCGGGATGCCGGTGGCACGCGACACCACACCGGCGATGTCGCGTTCCGTGATCGAGGTGCCCACGGATTCGGGACGGGTGGGCCCACGCCGCCGGTCCCGCGGCGACGCGTCAGCGGCGTCGCGGCCGTGCCGGTGGGGAGCGCGGGGAACGTCCGCCGACGTGGCGGCGGCGATCCGGGCCTCCAGTCCGACCGTCTCGTCGCGCAGGCGCGACGCCTCTTCGTACAGCTCCTCGGCGACCGCTCGGTCCTTCTCGGCCAGCAGCTCGGCGACCTGGTCGCGGAGGGCCTCGACGTCCACGTCGCCCGAACGGGCGAGCCGGCGCCGTGCACCGGCTTGGTCGATGAGGTCGATGGCCTTGTCCGGCAGGTGCCGGTCGGTGACGTACCGGTGCGAGAGCTCGACGGCGGCGCGCAGCGACTCCGGCGTGTAGATGACGCCGTGGTGCTCCTCGTACCGGGGTGCGAGGCCGGTCAGGATCGCGACGGCGTCCTCGACGCTCGGCTCCCCGACCGTGACCGGCTGGAAGCGACGCTCGAGTGCGGCGTCCTTCTCGATCCGGCGGTACTCGTTCAGGGTCGTCGCGCCGACCAGGTGCAGGTCGCCGCGGGCGAGCCGGGGCTTGAGGATGTTGCCGGCGTCCATCGAGCCGCCCTCACCGCCACCACCGGCGCCGACGACGGTGTGGAGCTCGTCGACGAAGACGATGAGCTCGTCGGCGTGTGCCGCGATCTCGTCCATGGCCTTCGTCAGGCGCTCCTCGAAGTCGCCCCGGTACCGGGTGCCGGCGAGCATGCCGGGCAGGTCGAGGGCGACGACGCGCTTGCCCTGCAGCAGCGACGGGACGTCGCCGTCCACGATGCGCTGGGCGAGTCCCTCGACGATGGCGGTCTTGCCGACGCCGGGCTCGCCGGTCAGGACGGGGTTGTTCTTGGTGCGACGGAGCAGGATCTCGACCGCCTGCTCGATCTCGTCGGCACGACCGATGACGGGGTCGATGCGACCGTCACGGGCCCGCGCGGTGAGGTCGGTACCGAACTGGTCGAGGGTCGGGGTGTCGCTGTCGCTGTCGGTGTCGGCCGTTCCGGCCGTTGCACCGGTTCCGGGCATGGGGCGCCCCTCTCGTGCTGCTGCCGCGGCCTGCTGGGCGTAGTCCTGCATGGCCTGCGGGGTGACACCGGCGCTGGCGAGCAGCTGCCCGGTGACGGTCTCCTGGTCGGTCACGAGCGCGAAGAAGACGTGCTCGGGGTCGGTGTAGGTGCTACCGAAGCCCCGCGCGGCCTGGGTGGCCTCGACGAGGATGCGCTGCGCCGTGCCGGTCAGGGCCGGGCGGCCGGTCTGCTCGGGCTGCGGCTCGCGGGCCATCGGCAGGCGCTGCTCGATCTCGGCGGCGAGGCGCTCGGGGTCGACCCCGGCGGAACGGACGACGGCGTCGAACGGCTCGGTGCGGACGAGCACGTGCAGCAGGTGCAGCGCGTCGAGCTCGTGCTGCCCCTGCGACACCGCGTACTCGGCGGTGTGCTGGAGCAGCTCGTGGGTACGGCGGCTGAGGAGCCGCGTGATGTCCACCGGTCGGCCGAACGCACGGGGGCGCTGCGGGTCACCGGTGTTCTGCGCCGCGAGGAGGCGGGCGAGGAACTCGTCGAACGAGTCACTGCCGCCGGTCGGGCCGAACGTCTCTGGCAAAGGGACCTCCTGGGGAACTTGAGTGCCTTCGACTCAATGCAACGCAGGAGTGCCGGGGTCATTCCCGGTCGTGGGAGAAACTTGCGGCGACTCGACTCAGGTCCGCGCGATGGCTGCCGAGATCGCCTCGGTGACCCGCGCGAGGTCGGCCGGAGCCACCTCGATGTCGAACCCGCGGCGCCCACCGGAGACGAAGATGCTGTCGTACGCCAGGGCCGACTCGTCGAGCACGGTCCGGATCCGGGACTTCTGGCCGACCGGGCTGATGCCGCCGACGATGTACCCGGTGCGCTTCTCGGCGAGGGCCGGATCGGCCAGCGTCGCCTTCTTGCCACCGACCGCGGCCGCGATGGCCTTGAGGTCGAGCCGGTTCGCCACCGGCACGATCGCCACCGCCAGTGCGCCGTCGACCGAGACGACCAGGGTCTTGAAGACCTGCTCCTCGCGGAGGCCGAGTGCGGCGGCGGCCTCCTCGCCGAAGTTCGTGGCGCTCTCGTGGTGGTCGTACACGTGCGGCGTGTACGACACCCCGGCTCGGTCGAGCGCGACGGTCGCTGGGGTGCTCGGCGAACCTGCGGTCATGCGGCGATCCTCTCCCGCGCTGCCGTCCTGTCCGTGGCGGCACGCGGGCGTTACGCTGAACCGACCATGACCGTCGCCCTGCTGATCCTCCGCGCCGCCGCTGCGCTGGTGCTCGGGGCGCCCGCGATCGGCGACCCCGCGGCCGGCGTCCTGCCGCTGCTGGCGGTGGCCGCGCTCGGCCTGACGGCCGTCGCCGTGGCGGTCGTCGTTGCGCAGGTCCTGGCCACGGTGCTGGCGACGGTGCTCGGGCTGCGGTCGACGGGTTCGAACCCGCTGCGGTACCGGACCTCGTCACCCGCATCGCGTGGAGCCAGCCCGATGCCGACGGGCACGTCCGATCGCGTGCTCCGGGAGTCGTCGCCCCGGCCTGACCACCGACCGGTGGCCGGGCCCCTCGGGACCCCTCCTGCGAACCACCACCGATCGGAACCGTCATGGACCTGTCCACCCTGCCCCTCGTCGGCCCGCTGCTGCACGGCGGCGCGGACCTCGTCGCCGCCCTGACCGCGGCGCTCTCCCCCACCACGGGCTCGTTCGCCGCGGCGATCGCCGTCGTGCTCCTGACCCTGGCCGTCCGGGCCGTGCTCGTGCCGCTGTCCGTCCTGCAGGTCCGAGCGGAGCGCGACCGACGTCGGCTCGCGCCGCAGCTCGCCGCGTTGCGGAAGCGCCACGGGAAGAACGCCGAACAGCTGCAGCGCGCGGTCCAGCAGCTCTACACGAACGAGAAGGTCTCACCCCTGGCCGGCTGCCTGCCCGTCCTCGCGCAGGCCCCGGTGCTGTCCCTCGTCTACGCCCTGTTCACGCACGCATCGATCGGCGGCACGGTGAACGCCCTGCTCGAGGCCACCCTGGTCGGCGTCCCGCTCGGGCACTCGCTCGTCATCACGCTCACGTCGCCACTGTGGGTGCACGCCTGGGTCGTCGTCCTGCTGCTGGCCGTGCTCGCCGTCGTCGTGGAGCTCAGCCGCCGCGCGAACCTGCGCTGGAACCCGGTGCCGACGCCCGAGCCGGGCGCACAGGTGCCCGGTGCGGCAGCGACCGTCGCGATCGGGCGGTTCGCCCCGTTCGTCACGGTCGTGTTCGCCGCGATCGCCCCGCTCGCCGCCGCGCTGTACGTCGTGACGAGCGCCGCGTGGACGGCGGGCGAGCGGGCCGTGCTGCGCCGGGTGATCCGGTAGCGCGGGCGCGTGGCGTCGGGCCCGGCGTCAGCCGCCCTGGCCCTCCTGCTGCGGCCCCTGGTCGACCGGGTCGTACTCGGTGCCGCGACCCTGCTCCTCGTCGGCGGTCGGCACGTGGCGCTCCGTGCCGGTCCCACCGGGGCTCGTCGCCACGTAGTCGGCCTCGCCGGACTGGGAGTCGTGGCTCAGCGGCTCGAGGGCCTCCGGGTCGGCGTCGTGCCGCGGTTCGGGTTCGGTGCTCATGCGTCACGCCTACTCCCCTCGTTCTGGGTGCGCGCCGCTGCCCCGGCAGTGCCACGATGAAGGGAGTCCACGCGACCGGCAGATCGGGAGTGCGCATGGCCCACGACGACGTGGCAGCGGAACGGGCACGGCTCGAGGCCGTCGCCTGGGGAGCGGCATCGAGCCCCGCCGACGCGGCGCGCGCCCGGATCGCGCTGCAGGACCTGGCGAGCGGGCGGCGGTCGGGTGGTCGGCGAGCGGTCGCGGGAGTCGCCTCCGACACGGGGCCGGACGGGCGGCCGGGAGGCACGGCCCCGGCCAGCGGGCAGGTCGCGTCCCCCGAGCGGTCGGCTCCACTGCCCGGCTCGTCGCCGGAACTGACGGCTCCACTGTCCGTGCCCTCGCCGGAGCGGTCGGTCCCGGAGCGCGCGGCGGCTGTCGCGGAACCGGACCCGACCCCGCGAACGGAAGCCGGATCGTGGGCGGCGACCGAAGCCCGAGAACCCGACCGTCCCGACGACGCGGGTGATGACGGCGGGGGCGAGTCGGGCCTCCCGGTCGGGCCGACGCGACGGTCCCGGTGGCGCACGCTGCTCTGGACGGAGCGGCCACGCGTCTGGATCGCGCTCGGCGCGGCAGCGGCGGTCGGTGTGGCGTTCGCCGCCGGCACCGTCGTCGGGCCCGTCCGCGGCGACGTCGCGGCAGCACCGAGCGTCACGCCGACGGCGGGCACGGTCACGCTCGAGCAGCTGCTCGACGTGCCGCAGACGTACGCCGACCAGCTGCCGGGGCCGGTGGAGGCACCCGTGAGCCTGCACTCCACGCGGCTCGTGTTCACGAACCGCGCGTTGGACGGCGGCTCGTTCGACACGCCGTGGGCCGTGTGGGCCGGGGTCGGCACGGACCGGTCGACGATCTGCCTGGTGGCGACTGCGAACCGGATCGAGTCGTCGACGGCGTGCTTCCCCCGCGAGGCGGCACTGCACGGCTCGGTGTCGATGTCGGCGCAGTCGATGAGCGGGACGTTGACGATCGCGCTGCGGGGCGGCGGCGTGCAGGGTCGGGTAACGAACGAGAACTGAGGCGCTGATTGTTGGAGCGCTCCGAGAATCTCCTCTGACCCCCTCGCGGGCTGCGGTCCATCGTGCAACACTGGATGAGCGCACTCGCCGTGGAGTCGTACCCACATCACCCACATCCACAGCGAGCGCGCCCCGCAGACCTCCCGGTCATCGTCGTTCCCCCGAACGGCACCGTCGCGCGCTCGCCCGTGCCCCGGAGGAGGTCAGCAGCGTGTCCACCAACACCACCACCTCGGCCGTGTCGACGAACACGCGGCCGATCACCGTCACCACCCAGTCCATCGTCGGCATCGCCGTCCTCGGGTTGGCGACGTTCTTCGCCATCACCACCGAGCTCATGCCCGTCGGGCTGCTCGGCACGATGAGCGCCGACCTCGGTGTGTCCGAGGCCACCATGGGCATCGTCGTCACCGTGTACGCGGGCGCCGTGGCACTCCTGGCGCTCCCGCTCACCGCCTTCACCGCGAAGCTCCCCCGCAAGGCCGTGCTCGTGTCGACGCTCGTCGGCTACACGGTGTCGAACCTCATGATCGCGTTCGCACCGTCGTTCGCCGTCGTCTGCGCCGGCCGGGTCGTCGGTGGCATCGCGCACGCGCTGTTCTTCTCGGTCGCCTCGGCGTACGCCACCCGGATCGTGCCGCCGCGCCTGGCCGGTCGCGCCATCGCGTTCGTGTACTCGGGCAGCTCGCTCGGCTTCGTGCTCGGCGTGCCCGTCGCCACCTGGGTCGCGCAGCACATCGGCTGGCGCCCCGCCGTGTTCTCGATCGGTGTCGCCGCCGCCGTGCTCGCCGCTGTGGCGCTGCTGTTCCTGCCCGCCGTCAGCGGTGCCTCGTCGCCGCACATCGGGTCCCCGAAGGCCTGGGCACGCACCGGGCTGCTGTCCGTCGTGATCGCCGACCTGCTCCTGTTCGCCGGGCACTACGTCGTCTACACCTACGTCGGGCCCTACGCGATCGACGCCGGACTCGACGCCTCGATGGTGAGCGGCGCGCTGCTCGTCCTGGGCGGCACCGGGGTGATCGGCCTCTGGCTCGCGGGCATGTTCGTCGACCGGGCACCCCGGCAGACCCTCATCGCCGCCGTCGCGGTCATGGCCGTCGCGTTCGCCGCGATGCCGTTCGTGCACGGCTCCCTGGTCGGCACGATGGTCGTCGCCGGCGTGTGGATGGCCGCGAACGGCACGACGGGCACGCTCTTCATGGCGGCCGCGATCCGTTCAGGAGGCGTCTCCCCCGACATCGCCGGCGCGCTCATCAACGGTGCGTCGAACATCGGCATCGCGGGCGGTGCAGCCATCGGTGGGCAGGCGCTCGGGATCGTCGGGCTGCAGTACCTGCCGTTCGCCGGTGGTGCCGTGCTGCTCGGGTCGCTCGGGGTCGTCGTGCTGGCGCGTCGGGGCTTCCCGGTGCACACGGTCGGGCAGGAGCACCTGTCGACGTCGTCGATCGAGGCGATCACGTCCTCGCTCGCGGTGGTCACCACGTCGGTGCCCGTCGTCGGTCGGGCGATCCAGACCCTGACGGGGTCGGTCGCGACGGTCACGGGCTCGCACCGCACGCACCGCACGCAGTAGCGCGGCGCGCGGCGGGGCGGGGCGGCGCGAGGCGTCGTCGTCGTCGTCGGCCTCGCGCTGCGCCGAGGTTCCGAAATCTCGGCATCTCGGCGGTCCTGGCGGCGATCCGTGGAACCTCGGCGGTGCAGCGGCGGCATGTCGTGGAACCTCGGCGTCGAGGCCCGGGCGTGGCGTCGTCGCGGCGAAGTGACGCGGCGTGTGGCGGCGTGCGGCGAGGGGCCGCGGCGACATGCCGTGCGCGCGGCGTCGAGGTTCCACGAACTGCCGTTCGCGTTGCGCTGAGGTTCCACGAACTGCCGTTCGGGACGCCGAGATGGGCAGATTTCGGAACCTCGGGGGTGGGGCGGCGGCGTGTCGCGGGCGGCGGCGCAGACCAACGACGAAGGGCGGGCCGGCATCGCGCCGGGCCCGCCCTTCGTCGTGACCGATCAGTCCTGCAGGTGGCTCCGGCGACGGTTGCGCACCGCGCGGAAGGTCAGCAGCGCCGCACCGAGCAGCACGAGCACCCCGGCAGCGATGAGCCCGGGCTTCAGGTCCGCACCGGTGTAGGCCAGCGGCCCACCGTTGCCCACGTCGCCCGAACCAGCGGCCGGCGCGTTGCCCGAGCCTCCGGCAGCCGGCACGGTCGGGACCGCGGTCGGCGAGTTGCTCGGCGTCGGCGCACTGGGCGACGGCGACGGAACCGGGGTCACCGCGGCCTCGACCACGAAGGCGAGCGGGGTCGCAGCACCCTCCTCGGGCGTGACGACGGTCACCGGAGTGGCGCCGTCGACGTCGACCGTGATCGTGTACTCGGTCGTCGGCTGCAGGTCGACCAGGTCGAACGCGCCATCGGAGTCGGTGGCCACGGTCACCGGCGGGCCGGCTTCCGGGTCGGTCGGCGTCGCGACGACGTCCACGCCGGCGACCGGGTCGCCGTTCGTGTCGACCACGGTGCCGGGCTGGTCGGTCGTGACGACCTCGGGCGCGGCGGGGGTCTCGAACGGCAGGTCCGACGTGACGCTGGTGCCCGCGACCGCGGCGATGCCGGTGTTCGCGGTGTCACCGGTGGCACCCGCAGCGGGGACCACCGTGCGGACCGTGTAGGTACCGGCGGACGTGGCGAACGTGTAGCGGCCGTCGGCGTCGGTGGTGTCCGATCCGACGACGGCGCCGCTCTCGTCGAGGAGCTCGACGACCACGCCGGCGGGCACGGGCGTGCCGTCGAGCGACACGACGCCGGTGATCGTCGCGATCACGGCGGGCGGGGCGACGATCGGCTCGGGCTCGACCGGTGCTGCACCGGCGTCACCGGTGGTGATCGTCACGGGCGGTTCACCGGCCACCGAGACCTCCACGGCGGTGTCCGCGGGCAGGTCCGACGCGGTGTACACGCCGTCGCTGTTCGTCGTGGTCTCGATCGGGTCGCCCCCGGGGACGTCGATGACGACGGGCACGTTCGCCACGGGGTGGTCCTCCGCGTCGGTCACCGTCCCGATGACGGACGTCGTGTCGTCCGGCGACGTGAACGCGAAGTCGGCGGTCTTGTCGACGCCACCTGGTGTGCCGGCGACGGCGAGCGAGACACCCGTCGCCACGGCCTCACCGTCAGCACCCGCCGGCGGGGTGATCTCGACGCGGTAGTTCGCGATCACCGGCAACTGCGGGAACACGTAGTTGCCGTCGGCGTCGGTGATCGTCGTGTAGACGGTGCCGCGGGGTGCGGTCACGGTGACGGTGGCTCCCGGGATCGGGGTGCCGTCGAGGGTCGCGGTGCCGCTGATCGCCGCGGTGCGGTTGGCGAACCAGGTCTGGTACACCGGGAACCCGCTGCGCTGCTGGTAGGTGATCGTCAGGCTGGTCAGCGACACGGTCGGCGTGAACCAGGCCGAGGCGCCCGCGGTGTCCGACGCGGCGGCGTTGCCGGTCAGCGTACGCGTGGCGGCGTCCCAGGTCGGCTGGTCCTGACCGGTCGTGCCGTCCGGATCCGGCGAGCAGGACCATCCGGCAGGGCTGGATGCCGAGCACGAGTTGTAGGACCCCCGGTACCCGAGCTGCTCAGCGGTGGCCGCTCCGCCGCCGGCCACCGTCGCCGAGACCGTCGCCTGGTCGGCGTCGATGTCGCCGAGGACGAACGACCAGCTCTCGGCGCCGGGCGTCGCGCCGTCGAACGTGTAGGTGGTGGTCGAGGCCGAGTCCCCGTTGGGACGATCAGCCTGCGGCCGCTGGTTCATGTACGTCTGCGCACGACTCGTGCCGTAGACCCCACCGACCGGCGTCCCCGCGGACTGCCACGTCGACGCCCCGCTGATCACGGTCGACTGCCGCGAGTTCGAGGTGAACGTCGTGGCGGGGAACCCGGGCAACGTCATCGTGCCCGTGTACGCCTTCGACGCGCCGCTCAGGGTGAACGTGCCCCAGTTGCCCGCGGGTTCGGCCGAGGCGCTCGTCGCGCCGCCGATCGCGAGTCCTGCTCCGAGTGCGAGGGCGGTGAGCCCCGCCGTGACCGCGCGCCAGCGCCGCATGTGTGCTCCCCTGGTGATGACGTCGGCGTGCCCCGACGTCCGTGCAGGCTATCCACGCCCCCGTGACGCTGTCCGGACCGTCACCACATCGTGACTCACCCGCAACGGGCGATGCGCTCACCCGGCCGGATCGGGCCCGGCGTGCAGCACGAGCAGCGCGTCCACCGCGGCGACCTGGCCCGCGACGAGCAGCTCCCGCGCCTCGGCGACCGGCACCCACCGGGCGTCGTCGACCTCCGGCACGTCGACGAACCGTCCCGAACCGCGTGGCAGCTCGAGCCGGACGGTGTTGCTCCGCACGACGGCGACCTCGAACGCGGGCGCCGGGGCGGCGAACACCCGGACGCGCTTGCCCGAGGCCTGCCGGAACTCGCCCAGGTCCCTGACGTCGTCGGCGGCCACGGGCGCGGGGACCCCGATCTCCTCACCGAACTCACGCATGGCAGTCTCGAGCGGGTCCTCGCCGGGTTCGACGAGTCCCTTCGGGATCGACCAGGCACGTGGCCGGTTCCGCCAGAACGGCCCGCCCATGTGCGCGACGAAGACCTCCGGCCCGGCCGGACCGGTCCGGTGCAGCAACAGTCCGGCGCTCACCACCACGCCTGCGAGACTACGCGGCGTCGGCCAGGAGGCCCGGCCCACGGCCGCCACCCGCGGTCACCGCTGCGCACGGCCGGTTCCACCGCCCCCGACCGGAGTACCGTGTGGCGCACGGAGCGCCAGGTGACGCCCCCGAAGCCTGCGACGGAGGAGGCCGATCGGGATGGACGAGCGATGGACGACGGTGACGTTGGCCGCCGATGCGGCGATGCCCCACGACGAGGCCCTGCGGTGGATCGTGGCCCGCGCCGGTGCCGGTGTCGAGCGGCTGCGGATCATCGGCGCCGACCACGCGCTGGAGGGTCGGACGCCGGTCGCCGACCAGCTCGCCGAGGCCGCGCGGACCGCTCTGCCCGGTGTGGCGGTCGAGGTGCACCGGCACGCGGGTCCGTTCGCCGCAGCCCTGGTCGAGGAGTCGGACGGCGGCGACCTGCTCGTGATCGGGAGCTTCCGCCACCGGCGCGGATCGACGGCCGGCGGTGACCCGGCGCGGGTCGCCGAGCGTGCTGCCGTCCCGACCGTGGTCGTGCCGGAGGGTCCGCACCCGATCGACGGCGACGTGGTGCTCGCGGTGGAGGACCCGATCGACGAACGTGCGGTGTCGATCGCCGTCGACGAGGCCGTCCGGCGGAACCGACGGCTGACACTGCTGCGCGCGTGGGAGATGCCCGTGCTCACGCGGACGGGGCTGACCGACTTCGCCGAGGACCCGCTCCGGTGGCGCACCAGCAACGCCGAGCTGCTGCAGCGGGTGACGTCCGTGCTGGCCGCACGGTACCCGTCGCTCCGCCTCCGTCCGCTGCTGGTCGAGGGCCACCCGGGTCACGCGATCGCCTCGCACACCCGCCGGGCGTCGCTGGTGGTGCTCGGTCGCGGGCACGTGCGCGCGCTCTCGGGCTCGTTGCTGCACGACGTCGTGCGAGAGACCGCCGCCCCGGTCTGCGTGGTCCCGCCGGCGGCGCACCCGGACAGCCGAGCGGCCACGGCGACCGAGACCGCCGGTGGGATCAGCCGGCGAGGGCGCGGATCGCGGCGGCCATCCGCGCGGTCAGGTACGTGACGCCGCGCTCGTTCGGGTGCAGGGCGCCCGCCTTCAGGTCGATCTTCCGCAGGTCACCGGAACCAGTGAGGGTCACACCGGCCACGTAGCGCTCCGACGCGGCGCACGGCGAGTGGTCCTGCGTGCTCGCGAAGACGTCGACGAACCGCACCCCGGCGGCGGCGGCAGCGGACCGGGAGACCTCGTTGAGCTCGTCCTGGACACCGTGCAGGTACTCGACGTCGGTGTCCGTGAAGGGGTAGGTGTCCGACGGGAACGAGCCCGCCAGGGTGCCGAGGTCGAGTGCCGACCGGAAGCAGCCCTTCGCGGGGGTGTCCTCGGCGTCCGGGAAGATCGCCGGGTACCCGAGGAACACGACGACGGCGTTCGGGGCGGCCCGCTGCACCGCGCCGAGGGTGTCGGCGATGCCGAGGGCCACCCGCGACTGGATCTTCACGGCGAGCTGGTCGACGCCGTCCTGCACGAGGGTGCTCTCGCACGACGGGGCGTCACGGCCCGAGAACACCGGGCCGTTCGCGGAGATCGCCAGGCACGAGGCCGCCGTGCCGAACAGGTCGGCGTCGTTGCCGCCGATCGTCAGGGTCACCAGTCGGGTGCGGTCGGACAACGACTCGATCTGGGGTGGGACGCCCTTGAACTGGTGGCCCGTGGTGACGTCGTCGCTCGTGGCGCCGGCGCACGTGACGTCGGTCAGGTCGAGCCCGAACTGCGCCGCGAGCCGGTGCGGGTAGTCGCGCGCCGACTGCACGCAGGCGTTCGTGGGCAGCCCGGTGCGGTCCCCCAGGCCGTACCCGGCCGAGTACGAGTCGCCGAGCGCCACGTACTCACTGCCCGGCGGGATCGCGTCGAGCGTCTCGGTGGGGTCGGCGGTCACGGGGTACGGTTCGGGCACCGGCCACATCGGCGCCGCGGAGGCCGACGGCACGCCGACGGACCCGCCGAGGCCCGCCGCCACGAGACAGACGGCGCCGACCACCGCCAGGGCAGTGCGCAGTGGTCGGCGGGCGATCCGGAGCAGTCCCGGCCTCAGCGGCGTCCGAGGCGACGCTCGCCGCCGCTGCCCGTGCGGTACTCGAGGCCGTAGTGCTGGAACAGCTCGGGCTCGGTCGCGGCGTCGAGTTCACCGTCGGTCGCGATGGAGGGTGCGTCCTTCACGAGCTTCTTCGGGAAGGTCACGCGCAGGTGCTTCGGTGCGACGGTCGCCCCGACGAGGGGGACGAACACGAGCTTCTGGAAGCCGACCATCCCGGTCGTGAGCGCACCGAACGCCGGCTCGGACGTGGCGGTGTCGTAGTAGATGCTCTCCAGCGTCCCGACCTTGTCCTCGGCCTCGTCGACGACCGGCAGGCCGATCCAGTCACGGATGTTAGCGGCTTCGAACACGAAGGACTCCTTCCGAGCGCCCGGTGGGTCCGGGCGGCTCTCGGTCGACGCTACCGGTCGGTCGCCTGTGCGGTCACCCCGAGCACGTCGAGCCGGTCCACCGCGGCGAGCACGTCGGCCGCGCCGACCGCCAGGATCGCCGGGTCGGGGTCCTCGGCGAAGACGTCGCCGCGCCGGACCGAGGCATCCGTGAGGACGATGTGCGGACCCGATGCGGGCGGTCCCCAGGCCTCCGGCGGCGCCGGGCCGAAGAGCACCACCGACGGCACGCCGTAGGCGGTCGCGAGGTGCGCCGCACCGGTGTCGACGGTGACGACGAGCCGCGCCGCGGCGATGACGCCCGCGAAATCCTGCAGCTCCAGGGAGCCGGCCAGGACCGCCCCCGGCGCCAAGCCGGCCGCGTCCGCGACGGCACGTGCACGGACGACGTCGTCCGCGCCTCCCGTCAGGACCACGTCGCCACCGCGCTCCCGCAGCCCGCGCACCACGTCGGCGAAGCGGTCCGTGGGCCAGTGCCGCGCCCCGTGGAAGGCACCGACGTGGACGACCGCGGCGTCGGCGACCACGGGCGGTGCCGCCGGGCGGTCGACGGCCACGTCGTCGGCGTCGGCGGGGACGCCGTGCCACGTGAGCAGGTCCGCCCAGCGGTCGCGTTCGTGCACGTCGGACGGCCACTCGGGACCGTCGTAGCCGTGGGTCGGGTCGGCGTGCCCGATGACCCGACGGGGCTGCAGGGCGGCGATCAGGTCGGACGACTCGGGGCCGGCGCCGTGCAGGTTCACCGCGACGTCGACCGTGCCGGCGGGGGCGTTGATCGGGTGGTCGAGGCCGTGCTGCGCCAGGTGGACGTCCACGGCGGGGACGAGCTCGACGACCGGCGCCAGCCACGCCGTCGTCGCCAGGGTGATGCGGTGGTCGGGGAAGGCCCGTCGCAGGGCGCGGAGCGCGGGGACGGCGACCAGGAGGTCGCCGAGCTTGATGGCGCGGAGGACGACGAGTTCCGGGCGTCCGTCGGCGGCGGGCAGGGTCTCGAGTGCGGTCACGGGCGCGACGGTAGGCGGTGCCCGCTGGTGGCGTCGGCAGCGGGCGCGTTCCCCGGCTGTCCTGAACTGGCACGCGGCCGCCGACCGGTACTCCGGTGCCATGCCCCTCGCACCGGACCGCGCGATCCGCGGCCTGCTCTTCGACCGCGACGACACCCTCGTCGTGGACGTCCCGTACAACGCCGACCCGCGCCTGGTGGTGCCCGTCCCCGGTGCCCGTCGTGCCGTGGAGCGGGCTCGTGCAGCCGGGCTGCTGCTCGGCGTGGTCACGAACCAGTCCGTGATCGCGAAGGGCCTCGCGACGCGCGAGCAGGTCGACGCGACGAACGCCCGCGTGGACGCGCTCGTCGGGCCGTTCGACGTGTGGTGCGTCTGCCCGCACGACGCCGTCGACGACTGCGCCTGCCGGAAGCCGCGGCCGGGCATGGTCCTCGACGCCGCCGAGCGACTCGGGGTCCCGCCGGCCGCGCTCGTGCTGGTCGGCGACATCGGCGCCGACGTGCAGGCGGCGCGGGCCGCGGGAGCGCAGGGCGTGCTCGTGCCGACGCCGCGCACGCGGCCCGAGGAGGTCGACGACGCCGAGACCGTCGCGGCGACCCTCGCCGAGGCCGTCGACCTGGTGATCGCCGCGGCCGGACAGTCGACCATCGGGACGGACCGCACGTGAGCCGTCCCCGCGTCCTGGTGGCGCGCCTCGACTCGTTCGGTGACGTCCTGGTCGCCGGCCCCGCTGTCCGCGCCGTCGCCGCCGGTGCCTCGCACGTCACGATGCTGTGCGGACCGCAGGGCGCCCCGGCCGCCGACCTGCTGCCCGGTGTGGACCGCGTCCGGGTGTGGGCAGCGCCCTGGGTCACCGAGACGGCGCGGCCGATCGACGACGCCGTGCTCGCCGAGTTCCGCGCGCTCGTCACCGAGGAGCGACCCGACGAAGCGGTCGTCCTCACCTCGTTCCACCAGTCGCCGCTGCCCCTGGCACTGCTCCTGCGCCTCGCCGGTGTCCCCCGCGTCTCCGGGGCCTCGGTCGACCACCCGGGGTCGCTCCTCGACGTCCGCCTGCGACCCGGCGAGGACCTGCCCGAGGACGTCCCCGAGCCCGAGCGCGCGCTGCGGATCGCCGACGCGGCCGGGTTCCGGCTGCCGCCGGGGGACGACGGGAGGCTCGTGGTGCGTCACGACGCCGTCGCACCCCCGTCCGTGGCCGGGCTGGGACGGTACGTGGTCGTGCACCCCGGCGCCAGCGTCCCCGCCCGGTCGTGGCCGGCGTCGCACCACCGGGAGCTCGTCGCCGCGTACGCCGAGCGTGGCGTGCCCGTCGTCGTCACCGGCTCCCCCGGGGAACGCGACCTCACCGCGGCCGTCGCCGGCTCCACCGGCATCGACCTCGGCGGACGGACCACGCCCGCCGAGCTCGCTGCGGTCCTGGCCGGTGCCGAGGTCGTCGTCGTCGGCAACACCGGGCCGGCGCACCTCGCCGCGGCGGTCGGCGTACCGATCGTCAGCCTCTTCTCGCCGGTCGTCCCCGCCGTCCGGTGGGCGCCGTACGCACCGCTGGTCGAACTGCTCGGGGACCAGGCCGCGCCGTGCCGGCTCAGCCGTGCCCGCGAATGCCCCGTCCCCGGCCACCCGTGCCTGTCCACGGTGCGCATCGAGGACGTGCTCGCGGCCCACGAACGGCTGCTCGACCGCGCTTCGCGGATGGAACCGAGAAGTCTGCGGAGCGCGCCAGAAGGTGCTGCGTAGCGTCCGCCACTGCTCCCCCTTCTCCTCGTGCCCGACCGACCGAAAGGCCCCGCATGCGCATCCTCGTCTGGCACGTGCACGGCGGCTGGATGGACGCGTTCGTCCGCGGCCCGCACGAGTACCTGATCCCCACCACGCCGGCGCGCGACGCCTGGGGCCTGGGACGTGGCGGGCGCGCCTGGCCGGCGTCGGCGATCGAGATCGACCCCGCCGACGTCACCGACGCCGAGGTCGACGTGGTCGTCCTGCAACGCACCGAGGAGCTCGACGCGGCAAAGCGCCTGCTCGCCGGTCGCGACGTGCCGATCGTCTTCGTCGAGCACAACGCGCCCCGCGTCGACGTGCCGAACAGCCTGCACCCGTTCCGCGACCGCGACGACCTGACCATCGCGCACGTCACGCACTGGAACGCACTCATGTGGGACTGCGGCACCACGCGCACCACGGTCGTCGAACACGGCGTCGTCGACCCCGGCCCGCGCTACACCGGCTCGCTCGACCGCCTCGGCGTCGTCATCAACGAGCCCGTCCGCCGGGACCGCGTCGTCGGCACCGACCTGCTCCCCCGCTTCGCGGCCGTGGCACCCGTCGACGTCTGGGGCATGGGCACCGAACGGCTGCCGGAGCTCGGCTTCGGCGACGCCGTGGTCGCCCGCGGTGACGTGCCCTCGGACCCGATGCACACGGCCCTCGCGGAACGCCGCGCGTACGTCCACCCGAACCGGTGGACCTCGCTGGGCCTGTCCCTCCTCGAGGCGATGCACCTGGCGATGCCGGTCCTGGTGCTCGCGACGACGGACGCGGCGCGCACGGTGCCGGGCGAGGCCGGCGCGATCGCGACGGACGTCGAGGAGCTGGTGCGGGCCTCCCGGATCCTCATCGAGGACCCCGACGAGGCGCGCCGACGGGGGGCCGTGGCGCGGGAGGCCGTACTCGCACGGCATGCGCTCGGCCGCTTCACCGCCGACTGGGACGACCTGCTCGACGACGCCGTGACCCGCGGTGCCCGGCGCGACCGGGCGGTCTCGGCCCCGACGTCGATCAGGTTTGAGGGGAGCCTCCGATGAAGATCGCGATGGTGTCGGAGCACGCGAGCCCGCTCGCCGTGCTCGGCGGTGTCGACGCCGGTGGACAGAACGTCCACGTGGCCGAACTGTCCGGGGCGCTCGCGGACCGTGGGCACCAGGTGACCGTCTACACCCGGCGTGACGACGCATCCGCGCCGGTCCGGGTGCCGCTGCGACCCGGGGTCGACGTCGTGCACGTCGACGCCGGTCCGGCGCGGCACGTGCCGAAGGACGAGCTGTTCCCCTTCATGGGGACGTTCGCGTCGGTGCTCGCCGCGGAGTGGTTCGTGGACCGACCCGACGTCGTGCACGCCCACTTCTGGATGTCCGGGCACGCGGCACTCGACGCCGTCGCGCAGGTGCAGGCCCGGACCGGCGGCACCCGCATCGCCGTCGCGCAGACCTTCCACGCGCTGGGCGTCGTGAAGCGTCGACACCAGGGCTCGGCCGACACGAGTCCCGCGGAGCGCGAGTGGCTCGAAGCGGCCGTCGGACGGAGCGCCGACCAGGTCGTCGCGACGTGCTCCGACGAGGCCTTCGAGCTGAAGGCCCTCGGCGTCCCCCTGCAGCGCATCTCCGTCGTGCCGTGCGGTGTCGACGTCGCGCTGTTCCGCCCCGACGGGCCCGTCGAGGAGCGCGGCCGTCCGCAGCGGGTGCTCACCGTGTCGCGGCTGGTCCGGCGCAAGGGCGTCGGCACGACCATCGCCGCACTCGCCGCCCTGGTCGCCGAGGGGCGCGACGTCGAACTCGTGGTCGTCGGCGGTGCCGGTGTCGCCGGGGCCGACCTGGTGGACGACCCCGAGTACCAGCGGCTCGACGCCCTCGCCCGGTCGCTCGGGGTCCGTGACCACGTGACCTTCCGGGGACAGCTGGGACAGCACGAGATGCCCGCCGTGTATCGGAGCGCCGACGTCGTGGTCTGCGCACCCTGGTACGAGCCGTTCGGCATCGTCCCGCTCGAGGCGATGGCCTGCGGTCGACCCGTCGTCGCGTCGAGTGTCGGTGGGCTCATCGACACGGTCGTCGAGGACGGCACGGGCCTGCACGTCCCGCCGCGCGACGAGGCCGAGGTCGCCGCTGCCGTCGGCGCCCTGCTCGACGACCCGGACCGCCGCGGATCCCTCGGCCGGGCCGGCCGTGCACGCGCGGAGTCGCGGTACACGTGGCAGAAGGTGGCCGCGGACAGCGAGCGCGTGTACGAGCGGCTGCTGGCCGGTGCCGTCGCCGTGGCCGCGCCGACCACCACGGCGGGCGCACCGCAGCGCGCCACCACGGCGGGCGCACCGCAGCGCGCCGCCACCCACGCCGGACGGGTCCCGCGTGCCGCACAGCCGACCGAGAGGACCGCCCGATGACCATCGACCAGCAGCCCGGAATCGACGAGCACACCACCGCGAGTGCACGCATCGTGCTCGACCACGTCGCCGCCTCGGTCCCCGTGATCGCCTCGCTCGTCGCCCACCACGACCACATCGCCGCCTGGGCCGACGACATCGCGGCCCGACTCGTCGCGGGCCGCCGCCTGCTCGCCGCGGGGAACGGCGGGTCGGCCGCCGAGGCGCAGCACCTGACCTCGGAGCTCACCGGACGCTTCGACGGCGACCGCCCCGCCTACTCCGCGATCTCGCTGCACGCGGAGACCTCGGCGGTCACGGCGATCGGCAACGATTACGGCTTCGACCAGGTCTTCGCCCGACAGGTGTCGGCGCACGCCCGGGCGGGTGACGTCGTCGTGCTGCTGTCGACCAGCGGCAGAAGCCCGAACCTGCTCCGCGCCGCCGAGGCCGCCCGCGCCGTCGGTGCCCGGGCGATCGCGATGACCGGGGCGCGGCCGAACCCCCTGGCCGAGGCCGTGGACGACGCGATCTGCATCGCTGGGCCGTCCGCCAACGTGCAGGAGGCGCAGCTCGTGCTCGTGCACGCCCTGTGCCGGGCGATGGAGCCCGCTCTGCGCCGCGGGGTCCGGCGATGACGCCGCAGCGACCGGCCGCGCAGCACCCTGCGGATCGTCGTCGCCTGCGGATCGTCGTCGTCGGCGACACGTTGCTCGACGTCGACGTGGCCGGCACCAGCGATCGGCTCAGCCCGGACGCACCCGTGCCCGTCGTCGACGTCACGACCGACGACCGCCGCGCCGGGGGTGCCGGTCTCGTCGCCACGATGCTGGTGCGTGACGGACACGACGTCACCCTGGTCACCGTCCTGGGCGACGACAGCCGCGCGCAGGAGCTCCGCGACCTGCTCCCCGACGTCACCGTGGTCGCCGGGCCCTCCGGCGCCCCGACGCCGGTGAAGACCCGCGTGCGCGTCGTCGACCACGCGCTGGTCCGCATCGACGAGGGCTGTGCGACCCCGCCCGTGCCGGAGGCCACCGACGCCATGACGGCCGCCCTCGACGACGCCGACGCGATCGTCGTCGCCGACTACGGCCGCGGGGTCGCCGCAGCTCCGGCGCTGCGGGAGGCCCTCGCACGCGTCGCCGAGCACACCCCCGTGGTCTGGGACCCGCACCCGAAGGGCGCCGCACCCGTGCCCGGCATCACCGTGGCCACCCCCAACGCCGCCGAGGCCCGCCGGTTCACCGACGTCGAGGGCCACGGCGTGCCCGTCGCCACCGTGCCCGTCGCCACCGTGCCCTTCGCCACCGTGCCCTTCGCCACCGTGGCCTTCGCGACCGTGGCCGCGGCGGCCCTCGTCGAGCAGTGGGGTGTCGGCGCCGTCGCGGTGACGCTCGGCGACCGCGGAGCACTCCTCGCCGACGACCGTTCGGACAGCCGCTTCGTGCCGGCACCCTCCGTCACCGCCGGCGACCCGTGCGGCGCCGGCGACCGGTTGGCGGCCGGTGTCGCCGTCGCACTGGCCGGTGGAGCGGACGTCCCCGACGCCGTCGCCGCCGGCGTGGTCGCGGCCTCCGAGTACCTGGCCGCCGGCGGCGTCACCGCGCTCTTCGCCGACGACGGCCCCGCGCCGCTCCGGGTACCGGGCGCCGACCGCGACGCGCTGCGCACCGTGCACGAGGTCCGGAGCGCCGGCGGCACCGTCGTCGCGACCGGCGGCTGCTTCGACCTGCTGCACGCCGGGCACGCCCGCACCCTGTCGGCCGCGCGGGCACTCGGCGACTGCCTGGTCGTGTGCCTCAACTCGGACAGTTCGGTCCGCGCGCTCAAGGGTCCGGAACGGCCGATCATGACCCAGGACGACCGCGTCGAACTGCTGCTCGCCCTGGACTGCGTCGACGCCGTCGTGGTGTTCGACGAGCACACCCCCGACGAGGCCCTCCGCCGCTTCCGCCCGGACGTCTGGGCGAAGGGCGGCGACTACACCGCGAGCGAGCTACCCGAGGCCGCGACCCTCGCCGAGTGGGGCGGACACGTCGTCACCGTCCCGTTCCACCCCGGCCGCTCGACGACCCGCCTGGCCGCAGCCCTCGAACACGTCGGCTGAGCCCGACGGACCCACGCCCCTACGGAAGGAAGTCCATGCCCGTCCCCACCACCCCCATCGGTCGCGTCCTCGTCACCGGCGGCGCCTCCGGACTCGGCGCAGCGGTCGTCGCCGCGGTCGTCGAGGCCGGCGGTACCCCGATCGTCCTCGACCTGCGCGTCGACGCGGTGTCCGAGGGCATCGACGCCGTGGCCGTCGACGTGTCGGACACCGACGCGGTCGAGCAGGCGGTCCGCCAGGCGGCCGAGCGTCACGACGGACTCGACGCGGTCGTGACGGCCGCGGGGATCGACACCCCCGCACCGATCGACGCGATCTCCTCCGGCAACTGGGAGAAGATCGTCGCGGTCAACCTCATCGGCACCGCCTCGGTCGTCCGCGCCGCACTGCCCGCCCTCGAGGCAGCGCACGGACGTGTGGTCACGATCTCGTCCTCGCTCGCCCTGCGCGGCGTCGGCGACGGCACCGCCTACTCGGCGTCGAAGTTCGGCGTCCGCGGCTTCTCGCAGGCCCTGGCCGCCGAGACCGCCGGCCGCATCGGTGTCACCAACGTGATCCCGGCCGGCATGCGCACGAACTTCTTCGCCGACCGCACCGAGCAGTACAAGCCGGGTCCGGACGCGCAGCTCATCGAGCCCGAGTACGTCGCGAACGCGATCCTCTTCGCGTTGTCGCAGCCGGCCGGCTGCGAGATCCGGGAGCTGTCGATCATGCCCGCGACGGAGCCGAGCTGGCCGTAGACGCTCGCTGCGCGTCGCGCCGGTGCCAGGCGCGTTGGTCGTTGCCACGGGGCGGACGGGAGGCGCGGTGCCGGTCGTGCGCCGTGCCTCCCGTCCGTCCTGCTTGTCACGTTGCCTGCGCGGTGCGGCGTGCGTTGTCTGGTGCGGGGTTGACGGCGTGGTGCGCGCTTGCAGCGCCGCACGCAGCGGTCAACCGTGCACGGGGTGGGGACGTGCGCACGGTGCGGACGGGAGGCGCGGTGCCGGACGTGCGCCGGGCGTCCCGTCCGGCGGTCTTGTCACGTTGCCTGCGCGGTGCGGCTTGCGTTGTCTGGTGCGGGGTTGGCGGCGTGGTGCGCGCTTGCAGC
>NZ_JADKSB010000011.1:89304-127719 GCF_015350935.1 Curtobacterium sp. VKM Ac-2887
GGAGGCGCGGTGCCGGACGTGCGCCGGGCGTCCCGTCCGGCGGTCTTGTCACGTTGCCTGCGCGGTGCGGCTTGCGTCGTCTGGTGCGGAGTTGACGGCGTGGTGCGCGCTTGCAGCGCCGCACGCAGCGGTCAACCGCGCACAGGGTGGGGACCTGCGCACGGTGCGGCGTGCGTCGTCTGGTGCGGGGTTGACGGCGTGGTGCGCGCTTGCAGCGCCGCACGCAGCGGTCAACCGCGCACAGGGTGGGGACGTGCGCACGGTGCGGTCAGACGGTGCGGTCAGGTGGTGCGGAGCAGGTCGGCGACGTCGTCGAGGACCAGTTGCGGGTCGATCTCGTCGACGTAGGACGGGTCGTGCGCGCAACGCTCGGCCGTCCACCCCACCTGCGTGACGTCGATCCCGCAGACCGGGCAGCGCGTGACGTAGGACAGGTGCACGCGGTGGCGTCCGCGGTCGAACGGCCCGGCGTTGACGACGTTGCCGAACCAGAACACGCCGACGGTGGGGGTCCCGACGGCGACCGCCAGGTGCCGCGGGCCGGAGTCGTCGCCGACCATGACGTCGGCGGCGGCGAGCACGGCGGGGAGCTCGCGGAGCGGCACGGCGGCGGTCAGGTCGTGCACGCGTCCGGCGAGGTCGGCGGGCAGCGCCTCGACGATGGCGGTCGACGCCGGCACGTCGGACGCGTCGCCGACGAGCACCACGTCGTCCCCGGCGGCGAGCCGGACACGGGCGACCTCGGCGAAGCGCGAGGGGCTCCATCGGCGACGCGGATCCGTCGCACCGGGGTGGATCGCCAGGAGCCGGGTGCCGTCCCCGGCGACGCCGAGCCGCTCGCGGACCGCCGCACGCTCGTCGTCGGACACGCGCACCCGCGGGTCGAGCGTGACGGGGGCGGCCCCCGCGAGCGACACGACCTCGAGGGCACGCAGGACCTCGTGCTGGTAGTAGACGTAGCGCACCCATCGCTCGAGGACCTCGGCGTCCTCGGTCGCGGTGCCGACGGTGTGCCGGGCGCCGAGGCGGAGCAGGAACGGGTTCGAGTTGCGACCTCCACCGTGCAGCTGCACCGCGAGGTCGAACCGGCCGGACAGCCGCGCGAAGAAGTCCTCGGCATCAGGAGCGTCGTCGTCGGCGTCGCGGACACCCGGTGCGACCGGGAGTTCCTCGAAGGCGTGCACGGCGTCGGTCCGGCCGCCCAGGACGGCTGCCGCGGCGGGCGTGCCGAGGAGGGTGATGTGCGCGTCCGGGTAGGCGGCGGCGAGGGCTTCGAGGGCCGGCACGGCGAACATCAGGTCGCCGAGGCCCCCGCCGCGGAGCACCGCGATCTCGGTCACGCCGTCGAACCGTTCTCCGCCCACACCGATCTGCTGCACGCCTCTCGTCTACCGGTCGGATGCCAGTGGGACGTCCAGCACCGGGCGGCGGACGGCCACCGATGGACACGAAGCGCGGAGTCGAGTCGGCACACAGCGGTGTCCGAGCACCGTCTGACCCCCGTAAGCCCTCCGGAAGGACACCATGACGATCGCACCCGCTGCTGCCGACGCCGCCACGGACCTGGTGGTGACCGACCCCGTCGACGGGACGGTCGCGTCGACCGTGCCCCGTGCCTCCGAAGCCGAGGTCCGTGATGCCGTCGCCCGTGCCCGGGCAGCTGCCGGCGCCTGGGCGCGCACGGCCCCGGCCGAGCGCGGCGCACTGTTGCACGCGGCGGCCGAGCACGTGCGCGCACACGCCCAGGAGCTCGCCGACCTGAACACCCGCGAGACGGGCAAGGTGCCGGGTGACGCACTCGGTGGGGTCGAGGCCGGCGTCGGGACCCTCGTGCAGTACGCCGAGCTCGGACCGGTGCACCGCGGCGAGGCGCTGCGCGGGCAGTTCGGGGCCGCCGACTGGGCCGTCCCGCACCCCCGCGGCGTCGTCCTCGCGCTGACGCCGTGGAACGACCCGGTCGCCGTGGCCTGCGGGATCCTCGGTGCCGCGATCGTCACCGGCAACACCGTGGTGCACAAGGGCAGCGAGCGGTCCCCCGCCACCATCGCACGCCTGAACGCGCTGCTCGCCGAGGTCCTGCCCGACGGCGTGCTCGTCGGCGTCGACGGGGACGGCTCCACCGGCGAGCTGTTGCTCGCCCAGGACGGCATCGACGTGTACGCCCACGTCGGGTCCACCGCGACCGGTGACCGGCTGTCCGAGGTCGCCGTCGCGACCCGCGCCCACGTGGTCCGTGAGAACGGCGGGAACGACGCGGTCGTCGTCGACGCCGACGTCGCCCCGGAGTGGGCCGCCGCCCAGGTGGCGCTCGGTGCGTTCGCGAACACCGGGCAGATCTGCACCAGCGTCGAACGCGTCTACGTGCACCGCGACTCCGCCGAGCCCTTCGTCGCCGCCCTCGTGGCCGAGGCGGAGCGCCGCACCGCCGCACCCGCGACGACCTACGGGCCGCTGGTCGACGACCGGCTGCGCAGCACCGTGCAGTCCCACGTCGACGACGCCCTGCAGCGCGGTGCCTCGGCACGGACCGGTGGGGTCACCCCGGGCGGCGCCGGGTCGTTCTACCCGGCGACCGTGCTCACCGGGTGCACCGACGACATGCTCGTGATGACCGAGGAGACCTTCGGTCCGATCGCGCCGGTCCGCGTCGTGGCGGACTTCGACGAAGGCCTCCGGCTCGCGGCCGCCGACCGGTACGGCCTGGCCGCCACCGTCCTGACGAACGACACCGGTCACGCCCTGCGCGCCGCCGCGGAACTGCCGGTCGGCACCGTCAAGGTCAACGCGGTGTTCGGTGGTGCGCCGGGCGGCAGCGCCCAGCCGCGCGGTGCCTCGGGAGCGGGCTTCGGGTACGGCCCGCACCTGCTCGACGAGATGACCACCACCACGGTCGTGCACCTCGAGCCCGCCCCCGCACGCACCGCCGGCGGCACTCGATGAGCGTCGACGTCCGGCTCGTCCGCGACCTGGTCGCAACGATCGACGACCGCGAACCGCTCGTCGTCGTGATCGGCGACTGCATCCTCGACCGGTGGACCGTGGGCGAGGCCGAGCGGGTCTCGCGGGAGGCACCGGCACCCGTCGTCCGGGTCACCGAGACCATCGCGGTGCCCGGCGGGGCGGCGAACACCGCGGTGAACGCCCGCGCGCTCGGCGCCCGGGTCCGGATCGTCGGACTCATCGGCGATGACGAGGCCGGTGACGTCCTGCGCGAACGGCTCGAGACCGCGGGCGTGGACACGACGTTCCTGGTCGAGATCACCGGTGCGCGCACCACCACGAAGTCCCGCGTGGTCGGTGGCGACCGGGTCGTGGTGCGGGTCGACGACCTGGCCGGTACGCCGACCGCTGACCACAACGAACGGTTGGCACGTGCCGTCGCCCGAGCCGTCCGGTGCGCCGACGCCGCGGTCGTCTGCGACTACGGACTCGGCGTCGGTGCCGAGGACGTCGTCCCGGTGCTCGACCGCGACCGCCCCGGGTCCATCGTCGTCGACGCGCACGACCTGCCCCGCTGGGCGTCGTTGCGACCCGACCTCGTCACGCCGAACGCCGGAGAGGCCGCAGCACTGCTCGGACGCGACCTCGGGACCGGCGCCGACCGGGTGGCCGCCGTCCTGGGCGCACGGGCCGACGTCCTCGCCCGGACCGGTGCCCGCGCGGCCGTCGTCACGCTCGACCGCGACGGCACAGTGCTGCTCGAGCGCAGCACGGACGAGGGTTTCCGCACCCGTGCGGTGCCGGCCTCGGAGCAGCAGACGTCCGGCGCCGGGGACACGTTCTGCGCCGCCGCGACGGTGGCGCTCGCGGTCGACGCGTCCGTCCGCGACGCCGTGTCCGTTGCGCAGGCCGCCGCCGACGTCGTCGTCCGCGAGGCCGGTACGTCGGTGTGCAGCGCCGCCGCCCTGCTCGACTCGGTGTCGGCACCGGCAGCCACCGTCGTCGACCACGACGAACTCGCGGCCACCGTCGAACAGGCCCGTCAGGCCGGTCGGCGCGTGGTGTTCACGAACGGCTGCTTCGACGTCGTGCACCGTGGGCACACGACGTACCTGCGCCAGGCCCGGGACCTCGGTGACCTGCTCGTCGTGGCGCTGAACGACGACGACTCGGTGCGACGGCTGAAGGGCCCGGAACGCCCGATCAACCCTGCCGAGGACCGCGCCGGGGTGATCGCCGCCCTGGCCTGCGTCGACCTGGTGACGGTGTTCGCGACCGACACCCCGATCCCGCTCATCGAACGGCTGCGCCCCGAGGTCTACGTCAAGGGCGGCGACTACTCGCCCGAGATGCTCCGCGAGACGGCGGTCGTGCGCGGGTACGGCGGTGAGGTGGTCATGGTCGACTACGTCCCCGAGCACTCCACGACGGCCGTGGTCCGGCGCATCCGCGAGGCCGCGGCAGCGTCGGCCGGGTCCGCGGTGCCAACTGCAGCGTCGGCCGGGTCCGCGGTGCCAGCCGCCGCGTCGGCCGCGACCGACCCCGAGGGGACCACCGACGGAAAGGTCATACCGCAGTAGGGGGTCGTCGAGACCCCGGCGGGATGGCAGCGCTCCCGGCGCTCCGTAGCGTCGAACCCGTCGACGAGGTCCGTCGGCGGAGGGAGCGTCGCCGTGTTCGACCAGATCACCCCGTTCGTCGTCGAGTTGGCCGCGAGTCCGCTCGTCTACGTCGTGCTCGTCGCCCTGTGCTTCGTCGACGGCTTCTTCCCGCCGGTCCCGAGCGAGTCGGCGCTCGTCGCCGTCGCCGCCATCGCCGCGACGTCCGGCCAGCCCGTCCTGGCCGGGGTCCTGGTGGCCGCCGCGGTGGGTGCGATCGCGGGTGACTCGGTGGCGTACTGGATCGGCCGCCGGATCGGGCTCGCCCGCCTGGCGCAGTCCCGACGGCCGCGGATCGCCGCGGCGTTCGCGTTCGCCGAACGGCAGATGCAGCGCCGGTCCGCGAGCCTGATCCTGGTCGGTCGGTACATCCCCGTCGGCCGGGTCGCGGTGAACATGACCGCCGGCGCGACACGGCTGCCGTACCGTCGCTTCCTCGCCATCAGTGCGATCGCCGGGACGGCGTGGTCCGCGACCTCGGTCGGGATCGCCCTGGCCGCGTCGCAGGTGCTGCACGAGCCGCTCGTCGCCGCGCTGGTGTCGATGGTGGTCGCGGGCGGCCTCGGCATCGCGGTCGACCGGGTGATCGGTAGCATCAGCCGCAGGCGCGATGCCCGTGCCGCCCGAGCGGCCGCCGCGATCGTCCCCACGACCGGCGTGCCCACGACCGACGTGCCCGCGACCGACCTGCCCACCGCGAGCACCACACCCGTCGCGCACGCCCCGTCCGCTACACCCCGCATCGTCCCCACCGGAGAGATCGTCCGACCGTGACCACCGCCCTGCTCCGCCCGCGACCGACCTGGCTGCCGCTGGCGACCCGGATCGCACTCGTGGTCGCGGTGGTGTCCCTGTTCAGCGTCGCCGCCCCGGTGACCTCGGTGTACTACGCCGTCGCCGTCCCGCTCTCCCTGCTCGTGTCGGCGGTGCTCGCGGTCAGCATCGGCATCGCCCCGTTCGTCCCCCGCACCGCCGCCGCCGCCCACCTGGCCGGACTCGTCGCGCTCGGCCTGCTCACCGCCCCGGTCGAGACGAGCCCGTGGCCGATCCCGGTCACCGGCATCATCGGCCTGAGCGTCCTGCTCGTCGTGCTCGGGGTCCGCTCGACGTGGCGGCTGACCGCGATCGTGTGGGCCGTCGCCGCCGTGCTCCCGCTGCTGCTCGTCGCCGTGACGCCGGGCCGCTGGGACCAGCCCGCCGTGTGGGCGACGAGCTTCGTCGTGTCCGCCGGCGACACGCTCCTGGTCGCCGCGGCCGCCGTCGTCATCGGGCAGCGCCGCAGCATCCGCCAGGAGCTCGTCGCCGCCCGCCGCGACGCCGAGCTCGAGCAAGCCCGGCGCCGCACCGTCGAGGAGCGCTCCCGGATCGCCCGCGAGCTGCACGACGTCGTCGCGCACAGCATGTCCGTCGTGCACATGCAGGCGGAGTCGGCCCCGTACCGGGTGGCCGACCTGCCGCAGGAGGCCCGCGCCGAGTTCGCCGCGATCGCCGAGACCTCCCGCACGGCGCTGCGCGAGATGCGCCAGCTGCTCGGCACCCTGCGCGGGGACACCGCCGCCGAACGCGCGCCGCAGCCGGACCTCGCCGACCTGCCCGCGCTCGTGCAGGCCACGCGCGCCGCCGGCATCCCCGTGGAGCTCGACGTCGACGTCGCCGACGTCGTCGACCGGCTCGCGCAGCTCACCGTCTACCGGGTCGTGCAGGAGGCGCTCGGCAACGTCGCCCGGCACGCGCCCGGCGCGTCCACCGTCGTGACGGTCAGGAGGCTCGACACGCGTCTTCGGGTCGAGGTCGCCAACTCCGCTCCACCCGCTGGCACCGTGCCGGCCGCACCACCCGACGACGGTGGCTTCGGCCTGGCCGGGATGCGCGAGCGGGTGACCGCGCTCGACGGCACGATCGACCACGGCCCCGTGGCGGACGGGGGCTTCACGGTCGTGGTGACCCTGCCCGTCCGCGTACCGGCGGCCGACGGGGGAAGCCGATGACGCGGGTGATGGTGGTGGACGACCAGCAGATGTTCCGCATGGGACTGCGGGCGATCCTCCAGGCCCAGGACGACGTCGAGGTCGTCGGCGAGGCCGCGAACGGTGCCGAGGCGGTGGTCGCGGCGATCCGGCTGCAGCCGGACGTGATCCTGATGGACGTCCGGATGCCGGAACTCGACGGGATCGAGGCGACCCGACGGATCACGGCGGTGCCGACGGACCGACCCGTCCGCGTGGTCATGCTGACGACGTTCGACATCGACGACTACGTGTTCGACGCCCTGCGGGCCGGGGCGAGCGGCTTCCTGCTCAAGGACGCGAGCGCCGACGAGCTCGTCGCGGCAGTGCGCACGGTTGCCGCGGGCGAGGCACTGCTCGCGCCGCGCGTGACCCGGCACCTGGTCGAGGCGTTCGTCGCCGGACCGGTCACCGCCGCTCCGCGCACCGAGGTGCTCGACGTCCTGACCGACCGGGAGCGCGACGTGTTCCTGCTCATGGCGCGCGGGCGGTCGAACGGCGAGATCGCGGGCGACCTGTTCATCGCGGAGCAGACCGTCAAGACCCACGTGGGGCGGGTGCTGGCGAAGTTGCAGTTGCGCGACCGGGTGCACGCCGTGGTGCTGGCGTACGAGGCCGGCCTGGTCCGCCCGTCCGTCTGACGCGCCGCCGCCGTCCGCCGGGCCAGCCCCCGTCCGCCGCGCCGCTCACGTCCCCCGAGGTTCCGAAATCTGCACATCTCGCGCGCCGAAACGTCGGTCCGTGGAACCTCGGCGTCGCGCCAGCGGCGTGTCGCGCGATCTCGTCGGTGTCGCAGGGCCGGCACGGGTACAGGTAACGCGCGGGTACTTGCGCGCGCAACCAGCGACGTCGCCGATGTCGTACGACATCGAGTTCGTCGCAACTGCGCGCCCGCAACGGTTGCACCCGCGGAGCGGCGACAGGGTCGTTGTCGAACGACATCGAGAGTGTCGCACCGGGTCGACGCAGGTCGCGGTGGGCAGACGCGACGACAGACTGACGGGAGGCCCGGTGCCAGCTGGCACCGGGCCTCCCGTCAGGGGTTGGTCGCGACTCAGGCGGCGAGGTGCGCCTGCAGGAACCAGCGGTCCTTCGTCAGGCCGCGCTCGATTTCGATGACGACGTCCTGGCTGTTGAGGTCGACCTCGTCGAGACCCTCGACGGCGCGCCGGACCTGCAGCAGGGCCGCGTCGATCTGGGCGATGACCTCGGTGATGGTGACGTCAGAGTTCTGGAAACCCTGCGACAGCGGCGGCAGCGTCGTGTTGGCGGCGACGGTCGCGATGCGCGAGTCGACCGGCAGGCCGAGGGCGACGATGCGCTCCGCGGCGGTGTCGGCGTAGGCCTGGGCGTGCTCGACGATGTCGTCGAGGAGCTCGTGCACACCGACGAAGTTGCGGCCGCGGACGTGCCAGTGCGCCTGCTTGCCGTTGACGACGAGTGCCTCGAGGTCGATCACGACGGGGGCGAGGAACTGTGCCACTCCGGCGGCGAGCTCCGGCGTCGTCGAGAACGGGGACGTGGTGGTCGTGGTGCTGGTGGTGGTCGTGGTCATGTCTGAACCTCCTGCGTCGTGGTTACACCGGATCGCTGGGCCTGTCCTGACCAGTTCGGTGCTGCCGATGGACACAACCATGCCCGCTTCTCTTGTATGCCGCAAGGAAGCGGAGGCTGCCCTTACCGGCGGCGAGCAGCCGCCAGCCGGCAGCGGTCAGCCGACGAGCGTGTCGAAGCCGGCGTCGCTCAGCTCGATCTGGACGGCGGAACGCGCGCGCTCGACCCAGGGGCTGTCGGTGCACCCGATCCAGACGCTCGTACGCGGCTCGCAGTCGGCGACGCACCACTCGGCTGCCCAGCCGGTCAGGGCGTGCGCGAGGGCCTCGCCGTGGTCGGCGAAGACGAGCGGCGACACCGCCGAGGTGCGGGCACTGCGGACCAGCCACGTCACGGTCACGCGGGGCGGCGCGGGCAGGATGCGGATCTGCTCGTCGAGGGCGACCTCGACGAAGACCTGTCCGTACGCGTTCTCCGGCAGGTCTTCGAGCTGACGGCGGATCTCCGGCAGGTCCTCGACGCCGCCGGCGATGAGGATGCGTTCGCTGGGCTGTCGCCGGGTCCGTGCCATGCTGCAACGGTAAGGCAAGCCTTACCTCATCACAAGGGCTGGTGGCCGGTTCCGGCGATCTCCACAGCCGGCACACCGAGTTCGTGCGCCAGGAAGGTCCACATCCACGACAGCGCGACGGTGTGCGTGAGCCCGGGGACACCCTGGGCGATCTGCGTCGCGACACCGTCGCTGTAGGCCGCGAGCTTGAGGGCCACGGTGTCCGGCTCGATCGGTCCGGCGCCGCCCGGGAACGTGCCGGCGTCGGCACCGCGGCGGATCACCCGGACCAGACAGGCCTCCCAGACGCGGATCCGTTCGGCGTACTCGGCGGCCACCTCGGGCCGGCGGGCGACCGCGGTCCAGTAGTCGGACCAGATCCGCCAGTGCTGCCGGACCTGTTCGGTGTCGTCGAACAGGGGCGCGACGAGCATCCGCAACGCCTCGACAGGGTCGGACTCGGCGTCGACGGCGATGACGATCGCCCCGTAGAAGCGCTCCGTCTCGAGCACGACGACCTCGTTGAGGATCTCCGCCACGCTGCCGAAGTGGTACGTCACGGTGCCGACGGACACCCCGGCCTCGGCGGCGATGTCCCGCAGACCAGTCGCCCCGACGCCGTTGCGGACGATGACGGCACGGGCGGCCGCGACGATCATCGCGCGCCGGACCGCGGGACGCTGCCGGACGCGCGGTGCCGCACCCCCGGCGTCCGCTGCCGCGCCCGGTGCAGCCGCCGCCCCCGGTGCAGCCCCCGCTGCCCCGGTCACGCCGAGGTCCTCGGGACGTCGTCGACGAAGGTCTGCTCGGTGACCAGCACCTCGGGGACGTCCGCGCCGCCGTCGCGGGCCCAGGCCCGCACGGTGTTCACGACGTGGAAGGCCTCGGCGTCGGCGGTGACCTCGGAGGACGTCTCGAGCCGTGCCGACCAGTCCGGCTTCTCCAGGCCGATCGCCCAGCGCGACGAGGCCACGGCCGAGTTCGGGTCGTCCGACCGGATGCGGTACGTCTCGCGGGCGTCCTCGCTGAAGACGAGCCCGTCCGGGTAGACCCGTCCGCCGCCGTACCCGGGGTCGACGTCGAGGGTCCACTCCCCCGTCTCGACGTCGTGCGTGACGGTGCGCTGGGGCAGCTGCTCGGTCGGTGCCACGCGCTCGATCGCGAGCGGCGTCGACCGCTCGGGCTCGTCGAAGCGCACGTCGTCGTCGGTGTCGCGCGTCCAGACCGGCAGGCACACCTCGGACGCCGTCGGGTCGATCGTGACGGTGGCCTCGGTGCCGTGCGGCCAGACCCAGGGCCAGTACGACGACGACACCGCGATCCGCAGGCGGTGCCCGGCGGCGAACCGGTGACCGGTCGCGACGAGCTGCACGGGCAGCGACGCCGGTTCGCCGGGGACCAGCGGGTCGTTCCGGTCCATGCCGTCCCGCTTCGCCGCGTTGAGCACCCCGCGCGTCACGAGTGTCGACGAGCCGTCCGGCGCGACGTCGCACAACCGCACCGTCAGGGTGGCGCGGGGCTGGTCGCTCGTGACCGACAGGGTGACGAGTGCGTTGCCGAGCAGGTCGAACGCCCTGCCGACGGGCAGGTCGAAGCAGACGGAGCGGCCGTCCTCGGCACGCTGGTCCGGTGGCAGGTCGGTCGCGTTGCCGAACGGGAAGAACCGTCCGGCGTCGGCGCCGGTGTGCTGCGGCGACCGGACGACGACCGGCCCGTCCTCGCCGCCGCGCAGCGTCGCGAGCGGCAGCGCGCGCCGGTGCGTCGCCGCCGACGGCCACGCCTCGGCGCCCACCCACCGACCCCGTCGCGACGCGTAGTACGTCGCCGGGGCTTCGCCCTCGTTGATCCAGGCGCGGAGTGCGGGATCCTCCTCCACGCCGGTGTCGATCCCGCGGAGCCAACGGTCCCACCAGCGCAGCGTCTCCTGCAGGAACCCGATCGACGGTCCGGGTGCGAGACCGCGGTCCGGGTACTGGTGCGACCACGGCCCGACGATGCCCTTGACCGGGGACTGCACGTTCGACACCAGTCGGAGTACGGCGTCGCGGTACGGGTCCGCCCAGCCGCCGACGGCGAGGACCGCTGCGCCGATGTTGCCGTAGTCCTCGGCGGCGCTGCCGTGCCGCCAGTAGTCGTCGCGCTCCTGGTGCGCGAGCCACACCGGCGTCATCGGGCGGTTCGACTCCAGCCGCTCGCGCCACCGGTCGACCCAGTCCGTGCCGACGACCTCGGGCCGGGGCGGCCGCGAGTTGAACGCGAACATGGTCGCGCCCCACGCCGCCATGTCGATGCCGAGCACCGCTCCGCCGACGTAGTGCACGTCGTTGTCGTACCGGTCGTCGGTCGAGCACACCGTGACGATGGCCTTGAGGGCAGCGGGCGCACGCGCTGCCAGCTGCAGGGCGTTGAACCCGCCCCACGAGATGCCGAACATGCCGACGGCGCCCGTCGACCACTCCTGCGCGGCGAGCCAGGCGATCACGGCCTCACCGTCGCGGAGCTCCTGCTCGCTGTACTCGTCGTCGAAGAACCCGTCCGACGAGCCGCTGCCCCGGATGTCGACCCGGACCGAGGCGTACCCGTGCTGGGCGTACCAGGGGTGCCGTTCCGAGTCGCGGGGCGCGGTCCAGTCGTCGAGCCGGTACGGCAAGTACTCGAGCAGCACCGGCACCGGACCGTCGGGCGACGCCGGCGACCAGATCCGGGTGTGCAGCCGGACGCCGTCGGGCATCGGGATCCACTCGTCGCGGACGGTCACGCCGTCCGGCAGCGAGTCCGGCGCGCCGATGGCGGTGAAGGTCGAAGCATCGGCGTACACCGAGCGATCGCGGCTCATGCGTCCTCCCAGTTCCGGGTCAGGTGTCCGTCGCCGTGGTCGGTCCAGCCCTCGGTGTGCCGCCAGCGCGGCACCCCGTCGCCGACGTCGGGCAGCTCGGTGCTGCCCGGCTCGAGCGTCGCGGCCAGCAGCGTCGACGTGTACGGGTGGTTCGGGCCGGTGAAGACCCGCTCGGTCGGTCCGATCTCGACGATCCGGCCGCCGGTCATCACGGCGACCCGGTCGGCGACGCCCCGGACGACGGCCAGGTCGTGGCTGATGAACAGGCAACTGAGCCCGCGCGAGCGCTGCAGGTCGGCGAGGAGCGCGAGGATCCCGGCCTGCACCTGCACGTCGAGTGCGGTGGTGATCTCGTCGGCGATGACCAGGCGCGGCTCGGCGGCGAGGGCCCGGGCGATGCCGACGCGCTGCCGCTGCCCGCCGGAGAGCTGTGCCGGCAGCCGCTCGGCGAACTCCGGGCCGAGGCCGACCTGGGTGAGCAGCTCGCCGACGCGCTGCCGCGAGGACGTGCCCGTGAACAGCTTGAGCGGTCGCCCGATCGCCGCGCCCACGGTGCGCCGCGGGTTGAGCGACGTGTCGGCGTTCTGGAACACGAGCTGCACCGCACGACGAAGGTCCGGGGACCGTCCGGCGATCGGCTCGCGCAGGTCGCCGCTCACGGTCCCGTCGTCGAACGAGAACGTGCCCGACTCGGCCGGCACCAGGCCGGCGAGGGCGGTCGCGAGCGTCGACTTGCCACTTCCGGACTCCCCCACGACCGCGAGCGTCTCACGCGGTGCGATCGTGAAGGAGACGCCGTCGACGGCGGCCGGCAGGCCGCGTCCGTAGCGGATCACCAGGTCCTCGGCGGTCACCACGGGACGGACGAGCGGTTCGGGAGGAACGGTTCGGCCGGCCGTGGAGGCGACCGTCGACGAGACGGTCGCCGTCTCGGGCACGTGCCCCGATCCTCCCGGCCGTCGCCCGTCCGGCACCGCGGCCAGCAGGGCACGCGTGTACTCGTGCTGCGGGGCGGCGAAGAGCGCCGCCGTGGCGGCGTGCTCGACGATCTCGCCGTCGCGCATGACGGCGATCTCGTCCGCCATCGCCGACACGACCCCGAGGTCGTGGCTGACGAGCAGGACGGCCATGCCCAGCTGCCGGCCGAGGTCAGCGATCAGGTCGAGGACGGCGGCCTGCGTGACGACGTCGAGCGCCGTCGTGGGCTCGTCGAGCACGAGCACCCGCGGGCGCGCGGCGACGGCCATCGCGATCGCGATGCGCTGCTGCTGCCCGCCGGAGAGCTGGTGCGGGTACCGGCGGACGATCGCGTCGGGGTCTGGCAGCCGGACCAACCGGACCAGCTCGGCGACGCGCTCGGGGCCGTCGGGTTCGCGGTGGGCGCGCAGGGCCTCGCGGATCTGCTCGCCGACACGCATCGACGGGGTGAGTGCCTGGCCGGCGTTCTGCGCGACGACGGAGGCGACGCCGCCGCGGAGCTCGCGGCGGCCGGACGGTGACAGCGCGAAGACGTCGTCGCCGCCGACGCGGACCGAGCCGCCGACGATCGTCGAGCCAGCGCGGAGGTGCGCGAGCAGGGTCCGGGCGACGGTGGACTTGCCGCTGCCGGACTCCCCGACGAGCCCGAGGGTGCGGCCGGCGGGGATCGCGAAGGAGACGCCGCGCACCACGGGGACCAGGCGCTTGCCGGCCGCGTAGGAGATCGCGAGGTCGTCGACGCGGACGATGGGGTCCGTCGCGGTCGCTGGTGCGGCCGGTGCGGTGTCGGTGTGCGTCATGCGCTCACTCCCTTCGTGGCGCGGTCGACGCCGAGCGACTTGCTCAGACCGTCGGCAGCGAGGTTGAGCCCGATCACCAGGGTCGCCAGGGCGACGATCGGTGCGAGCGTGCCGAGCGGCACCACGGTCAGCGCGGTGCGGTTCTCCTGCACCATCAGCCCCCAGTCGGGCGTCGGTGGGTTGGCGCCGAAGCCGAGGAAGGACAGCGACGCGACGAGCAGCACGATCCACGAGGCCCGCATGGCGTACTCGACGAGCACCACGTCGAGGACGTTCGGCAGGATCTCGCGGAACACGATCGACAGCGCGCGTTCGCCGCGGGCCCGGGCGGCCGTCACGTAGTCCTGCGTGATGACGGTGCGGGCGGCACCGCGGACGACGCGGGTCACGGCGGGCGCGTAGACGACGGTGACGGCGAGGACGATGACCCAGAGCCCGGCGTCGAAGACGGTGACGACGACGAGCAGGGCGAGGATCGACGGCACGCTGAGCAGGGCGTCGACGACGCGCATGACGGCCTCGTCGAACCAGTTGTCCGCGTACGCCGTGATGCAACCGAGCACCGTGCCGACCGCGACGGCGATCGTCGTGGCCAGGAAGGTCACGAGCAGGGCGTACCGGCCGCCGTTGAGCGTCCGCGACAGCACGTCACGGCCGTACTGGTCGGTACCGAGCCAGTGCGTCCAGGTCGGGCCGGCGAGGACGTCGCCGGCGTTCGTGGCCACCGGGTCGTACCCGGCGATGACCGGTGCGAGCAGGGCGAGGACGACGTGCAGGGCGATGAGGCCGAGGCCGATGCTCAGCGCCGTCGAGCCGCGCAGGGGCGCGAGGGCCCCGGCGAGGACGACGCGTCCGGGGCGGCGGGTGGCGGTGGCGGTCATGCGGCGGCCTTCCTGGTGCTGCGCGTCGTGCGGGTGCGCGTGCGCGGTCGCCGCTGGCGGGTCCGCAGCTTCGGGTCGAGGGCGAGCGCCACGAGGTCGGCGGCGAGGTTGCAGACGACGTAGATGACGGCGCTCAGGAGCGCGATCGCCTCGATCGTCGGCAGATCGCGGTTGAAGACCGACTCGAGCATGAGCTTGCCCATGCCCGGGTAGTTGAAGACGTTCTCGACGACGACGACCCCGCCGAGCAGCCAGGCGACGTTGAGCGCGACGACGTTGAGCGTCGGCAGCAGCGCGCTCGGCACCGCGTGCTTCCAGACCACGCGACGCATCGTCAGGCCCTTGAGCTCCGCCGTGGTGACGAACTCGGACGCCATCACGTCGATGGTCGAGGAGCGGGCGGTGCGCACGATGTAGGCGGCCATCGCCAGGGTGAGCACGATGATCGGCAGCCAGATCGTCGGCAGGAGTTCGCCGACCGTGGCGTCGCTCCCCCGCAGCACGACGGCGGGGAAGACCGGCAGGCCGATCGCGAAGAGCAGCACGAGCACGGTCGCGACCATGAACTCGGGCACGCTCATCACGACGAGGCTGACGATCGAGATCACCTTGTCGGACGGGCGACCCCGACGGACCCCGGCGAGGACGCCGAGCGTCAGTGAGACCGTGACGCCGACGAGCATGGCGGGCACGGCGATGAGCATGCTGTTCCGGAAGGCGGTGAACAGCGTCGGCGCGACGGCCTCGCCGCTGACGAGCGAGGTGCCGAAGTCGCCGTGCACCGCGCCACCGAGCCATTGCAGGTAGCGGAGCCACACGTTCTGGTCGAGGCCGAGGGTCGCGCGCAGCTGCTTGACGGCGTCCGGGGTGGCGTTCTGGCCGAGGAGCTGCTGCGCGACGTCGCCGGGCAGTGCCTGCACGGCCAGGAACACGAAGAGCGAGGCGAGCACGACCGTGAGCACGGCGATGCCGACCCGGCGGAGGACGGGGACGAGGACGTCCGACGGGGTGTTCTTGGTCGTCATCGGCGCAGTCCGATCCGGAGGTAGTCGAACTCGAAGCCGTACTCCGAGTAGTTCACGACTTCGCGGGACAACCCCACGAGCCGGTCGCCGAACATCGGGGTCATGTCGGCCCCGTCCTCGACCACGAGCCGCTGGGCGTCCTGGTAGAGCGTCAGCCGCTTCGCGTCGTCCATCTCGGCGCGGGCATCGTCGAGCAGCCCGTCGAAGGTCTCGTTCGACCACGCGCTCTCGTTGTAGGACGAGCCCGTGCGGAAGATCTGGTTGAGGAGCTGGTCGATCGGCCGGCCGGTGAACCAGTAGCTCACCATGAGCGGCTTCTGCATCCAGATCTGCGTGTAGTACGAGTCCGAGCTCGCGTTGCGGACCGTCAGGCGGATGCCTGCGTCGGCGACGGCGTCGCGGTAGGCGACCGCCATCGGCGTGAAGACCGACTCGTAGCTCGACGTGTAGATCGAGGTCCGGAACCCCTCGTGACCGGCCTGCTTGAGCAGTGCCTTCGCCTTGTCCGGGTCGTACTCCCGGTGGTCGTCGACGAACGCGGCGAGCTGCGGCGGGACGGGGTTGTCCCACCCGGGCGAGCCGGTGCCCTGCAGGGCGGTGTCGACGATCTGCTGCGGGTCGTAGGCGAGCTTCATCGCCTGGCGGACCCGCGGGTCGCTGAACTCGTCGCTCGTGGCGAGCATCGGGATCGTGTACCACTGGGCGTTCTTGGACCGGGCGACGGTGGCGCGGTCGGACGCGGACACCACCCGAGCGGTCGCGAAGTCCAGGTTCGTCTGCGAGATCAGGTCGATCTGGCCGGCGAGGAGCGCGTTTACCCGGGCGGTGGTGTCCTGGATCGAGTAGAAGTCGATGCCATCCAGCGCGGGACGCCCGGCGAAGTGGTCGTCGAACGCCTCGACACTGCCGGCACCGGCGGGGGTGAACGCGGAGAGCCGGAACGGACCCGTCCCGATCCCGGTGCGGCCGATGTCGGCGATCGCGGCCGCCGGCACGATGTAGCACTGGTACGCGGTGAGCAGCGACGGGAACTCGGCGTTCGGCTTGGTCAGCGAGAACCGCAGCGTGTACGGGTCGGTCGCACGCATGGAGTCGGCGTCCATCACCTCGCCGAGGACCCCGGCCTGCGGGCTGCCGGTCTTCTCGTCGAGGATGTGCCGGATGCTCGCGATGGCGTCGTCCGCGGTGAAGCGGCTGCCGTCGTGGAAGGTGACGCCACGGCGGAGCGAGAACGTCCACTCGGTGCCGTCGGCGTTCGCGGACCACTCCTCGGCGAGGTCGGGCACGGTGGTGCCCTGCTCGTCGAGCTTGACGAGCCGGTTGTAGAGCGCGCCGAGGTACTCGTACGCCGACAGGGAGCTGGCGGAGTCGAGGGTCTCGGCGGCCGAGGCGGCCGGGCGCGCGATGCGCAGGCGACCGCCGCGTCGGGCGACGCCGGTGGCCGCCGCTTCGGGGATGGTGGGCGTGCCGGCGTTCGCGCCGGAGCTGCACCCCGTCAGGGTGAGCAGGCCGAGGCCGGCCAGGCCGGCGGCGCCGGTGAGGAGCGCTCGACGGCTCGGGCCGCGGGCGTTCCGGGGTTCGGGGACGATGGGCTGCATTCGGGGTGGCCCCTCCTGTAATCGTTCCGGTGAACGATAGAGGGAACCAGGCGATCCCCCAACTCCTGCTCCTCGTCCTCCGGAGTGTTTACGAACTCGTTACACGGGCGCCGCCGGCACGGAGCATGATCGGACCATCCCGTCCGAGGAGGATCATGGCGACGTTCAGCAGGGGGTTCGGTGGCCGTCGAGCCGACCGCGACGACACCCGCATCCCGCCCGGCCAGACCCTGGTGCGCGACTGGCCCGTCCTGTCGGCCGGTGCCACGCCCGACGTCGATCCGGCGTCGTGGGTCTTCTCGATCCGCGCCGAGAACGGTCTGCACACCTGGACGTGGGACGAGGTGCACGCGCTCGGCGTCGAGGACGTCACCGTCGACATCCACTGCGTCACCCACTGGACCAAGCTCGACATGCCGTGGCGCGGCGTCCCCCTCGACCGCCTGTTCGAGGACGTCGAGACGTCGCTCGACTACTGCATGGTGCACAGCACCGGCGGGTACACGACGAACGTGCCGCTCGACGAGCTGCTGGACGGCAAGGCGTGGATCGCGTTCGAGGCCGACGGCGAACCGCTCGAGCCCGAACACGGCGGTCCGGCGCGCCTGCTGGTGCCGCACCTGTACTTCTGGAAGAGCGCGAAGTGGGTGAGCGGGATCGTCATGCAGGCGGACGACGAACCGGGCTTCTGGGAGAACGCGGGCTACAACCTGCACGGCGACCCGTGGAAGGAAGAGCGGTACTGGTGACGGTTCCCGACACCGACGTGCCCGCCGACGTGTCCACCGCCCCGTCCACCGACCTGGAGGCCCGGATCGCGCCCGCCGGTCGGCCCGCGCCCCGCAGGCGGCCGGCCTGGCACCCCGCGACGGTCGCCTCGGTGGAGCGCGAGACCCCGAACGCCCGTCGGGTCGTCCTGGACGTCCCGACGTGGCCGGGGAACGACCCGGGCCAGCACCTGGACCTGCGGCTCACGGCCGAGGACGGCTACCAGGCATCCCGCTCGTACTCGATCGCCTCGGCGGGTGACCGGCCCGACGTCGTGCTCGCCGTCGACCGCGTCGAGGGTGGCGAGGTGTCCCCGTTCCTGGTCGACGCGGTCGAGGTCGGCGACGCGCTCGAGGTGCACGGGCCGCTCGGCGGATGGTTCGTGTGGCGCCCCGGCGCGTCCGCCCGTCCGGTGCAGCTGATCGCCGGCGGCTCGGGGATCGTGCCGCTCGTCGCCATGGTCACCGCGCACGCCGAGGCCGGGGACCCCGCACCGTTCCGGTTGCTCGTCGCCGTCCGGACCCCCGACGACGTCTTCTTCCGCGCCGAACTCGACCGGGCCGTCGCTTCCGACGCTCCGCTCGAGGTGACCACCGTGTACAGCCGGACCGCTCCACCCGGGTCCGCCGTGCCCGCGGGACGGCTGACCCGCGATGCGCTCGCCGCCGCGGTCTTCCCACCCGACGCCGGGGCGCTCGTCTACATGTGCGGCTCGACGCCCTTCGTCGAGCAGGTGCTCCGCTGGCTCGCCGACCTCGGACACGACACCACCGACGTCCGTGCCGAACGGTTCGGGGGCAGCTGATGACGGTCGTCGACGGCAACGCCCTCGCAGGGGTCCTGTCCGAGGTGCTCGGTCCGGAGCCGACCGTGACGGTGCTCTGCTGCGCGGGGTGCGGGTCCCGCGGATCGGTCGCGCGCACCGCCGTGTACTGCTCGGCGATGGGCTCCGTCGCCCGGTGCCGGACGTGTGACACCGTACTCGTCACGGTGGTCGAGGCCGGATCCGCGCGCTGGATCAGCCTCCCCGGCACCCGTGCCACGCTGATCCCATTACCCGAGGCTCGCGGCTAGCGCAATCGCCGACCGCATGTCGTGCGGAGTTCTTGCGGTTTTCCGCATGCCCCGAACTGGGGTCCAATCCGACCGAAACGATGCTCCGGATGACTCTTCGGGACATCGCTGGGCCACCCACCCGGCGTCTCCACTCGGGGCAGTGCGGCCTCTGCGTCCGGCGGGCGCGGGTACCCGAAGCCTGCGCCCCCGGATGCGCCCGCTCACGGCGCCCGGGAACGACAGAACCCCCGGTGCTGCTCTGTGAGCAACCCCGGGGGTCCTGTTCCGTCCGAGCGGATGACGAGATTCGAACTCGCGACCCTCACCTTGGCAAGGTGATGCGCTACCACTGCGCCACATCCGCATTCGCACGCCGTGTGGGCCGTGCGGAGTCGACTGTACCCGATCCCGGGCCCACGGACGTGTTCTGCAGCAGATCCGGGCGTGTCCGGTGTGCCGAGGCAGCCGTCAGGCGCGGTCGTCAGACGCGGTCATCAGGCACGGTCATCAGGCACGGTCATCAGGCACGGTCATCAGGCACGGTCATCAGGCACGGTCATCAGGCACGGGGGAGTTCGATCGGAGCATGAGCTACGTGCACGACAACCCGGGCGGGACCGAGGCCCACGGCGTCGACCTGATCGACGGTGACACCCCCGCCATCCGCATCCTGGTGCACGGCGACCTGCCGACCACGATCGAGCACGAGGGGCGGACCTGGCTCGCCACCGGTGACGCGCACGACGACGGTGACGACCAGGCGCCCCCGATCGCGATCTACCGCCCGGTCTGAGCCGAGCGGATCGCTCGTGCCGCCTGCAGGACGGCCTCCACGCTCGCGGTCAGCACCGAGCGGTGACGTCCGGCCGCCCAGTGCACCCCGGCCCCGTCGCGGTACTCGAGCAGGGTCAGTGCCGCACTGGCGCTGCCCGTCGTCCGAGACGTCTGGTGCAGCGAGACGATGTCGACTGCGGTACCCCACTCGGCGAGCAGTTCGACGACCGCCTCGACCGGACCGACGTCGACGAAGGCTCCGCGGTGCTCGACCCCGTCGATCCGCAGGGTGAGTTCGGTGTGCGCGCCGTCGCCGTGCGTCGCCTCGATCGCCACCAGCTCGATGTCCGCCGGCGCCCCGGCCGACGCTCCGGCCGCCCGCTCGTAGCTCCGCTCGAACAGCGCGAGGAGTTCGGGTCCGTCGACCTCGGCCCCCGAACCGTCGACGTGCTGCTGGACACGACGAGCGAAGTCGATCTGCAGCCGTCGCGGGAGCTCGATCCCGGACGCCGTCTCGAGTAGGTGTGCCACACCGCCCTTGCCGGACTGCGAGTTCACCCGGATGACCGCGTCGTAGTCCCTGCCGAGGTCGGCCGGGTCGATCGGCAGGTACGGGACGCGCCACGCGGCCTCCGACTCCGGACGCCCCTCGGCGGCCGCGCGTGCTCGGTGCTCGGCGAAGCCCTTGCGGATGGCGTCCTGGTGGGTGCCGCTGAACGCAGTGTGCACCAGGTCGCCGACGTAGGGGTGTCGCGGGTGCAGCTCGATGCGGGTGGCGTACTCGACGGTCCGCCGGACGTCGTCGATGTCGGAGAAGTCGATCATCGGGTCGATGCCCTGCGCGTGCAGGTTGAGGGCGAGCGTGGCGATGTCGACGTTGCCGGTCCGCTCGCCGTTGCCGAAGATGCAGCCCTCGACGCGTTGTGCCCCGGCGAGCACCGCGAGTTCGGCGCACGCGATGCCGGTCCCCCGGTCGTTGTGGGGGTGCACCGACAGGATCACGCCGTCGCGCCGGGCCAGGTTGCGGTGCATCCACTCGATCTGGTCGGCGTAGACGTTCGGCGTCGCGATCTCGACGGTCGCCGGCAGGTTGATGACCACCGGACGCTCCGGTGTGGCGTCCCAGAGCTCGGTCATCGCGTCGCAGACCTCGAGGACGAACTCCGGCTCGGTCAGGTTGAAGACCTCCGGGGAGAACTCGAACCGGACGTTCGGCAGGTGCCCCGCGAGCTCGAGGACGTCGCGGCCCCCGGCAAGGATCATCTCGCGCAGCTCGTCCCGGTCCTTCCCGAGCACGACGTCGCGCCACGTCGGGGCGGTCGCGGTGTACATGTGGATCACGACGTCGTTGGTGATCCCGCGGATCGACTCGACCGTCCGTTCGATCAGGTCACGCCGGGCGGGGGTGAACACGACGATCGTGACGTCGTCCGGCGCCAGGTCCGTGTCGGCGAGCAGCCGGACGAACGCGTGGTCCGTCTCCGACGCCGACGGGTAGCCGACCTCGATCTCCTTGTAGCCCATCCGCACCATGAGCTCGAAGAACCGCCGTTTGCGTTCGGGGTCCATCGGCTCCGCGAGCGCCTGGTTGCCGTCGCGCAGGTCGACGGGGACCCACAGCGGCGCCGCGGTGAGCGACCGCGTCGGCCAGGTGCGGTCGGTGAGCGGGACGGCGACGCGGTCGGAGACGTCCTGGTACCGGTACGACGGCATCGGGGACCGACGCTGTCGGTTCCAGGACGGGGTCGCGACGTCGGGGGTGGTGGTGGTCATGAGGCTCCTCTGCAGCTGTCGCGACGACCGTAGCACCACTCCTCAGACAAGTAGAGGTGTCGAGCGCGATGCGGCAGGATGGGCACATGACACCGGTCCGCCGCGAACCCCTGGCCGAACAGGCTGCCGACGCCCTGCTCGCCCGCATCCGCGACGGCGAGTGGGTGCTCGGCGACAAGCTCCCCGGCGAGACGACGCTGGCACCGCAGCTCGGCGTCGGTCGCTCGACGGTGCGCGAGGCGATCCGGCACCTCGCCGGTCGGGGCGTGCTGGCCTCGCGGCAGGGCGCCGGGGTCTTCGTCACCGCGCTCGACGTGCAGGACGGCCTCGACGACGTGGTCCGCCGCGCCGACATCGCCGCCGTGGTCGAGGCCCGCATCGCCATCGAGGTCGAGGCGTCGTCCCTCGCCGCGGATCGCCGGACCCCGGCCGAACTCCGCACGATGCGGCGCGCGATCGAGCACCGGCAGGAACGACGCGCCTCGATCGAGCAGCACGTCGACGCGGACACGGCGCTGCACCGCGCGATCGTCGTCGCCGCCCACAACCCGCTGCTCACGGAGCTCTTCGACGGGTTCACCCCACGCAGCCGCCAGGCGATGATCGAACTGCTGCGCATCGACGGGGTGTACGGCAGCGAGGCCGACCGCGACGTGCACGACGACATCGTCGACGCGATCGACGCCGGGGACGCGGCCGCGGCCGCAGCCCTGACCCGGGCGCACCTGCGCAGCCTGACGGCTCGGCTCGGCTGAGCGCAGGCCGGCTCCCGCCCGGCCTGGACCGTGCTCGGCGGCGGGCCGGGTGCCCGTCCGGGTCAGTGGCCCCGGACGTCGCCCGTCAGGATCGCGTGCTCGGCGCCGGCCGACAGCTCGTCGTGCAGCGCGTCCGCGAAGAACTCCCCCGCACCGAGGCTGACCAGGTGCGTGAGCACACCGCCCACGTCGACCAGCCCGGGGTTCCACTCGTCGTGGAGGGACGCGCGGACGTGCCCGGACTCGTGCACGACGACGACCCCGATGTGGTCGTGGGCATCGCCGACCTCGAGCACGGCGTCGTACACGACGGGTTCGGTGTCCTCGCCGAGGGGTTCCAGGTGCACCTCGCCGATCCCGGGCCACTCGGTGCGGAACACGGGCAGGTCCGGCGCGTGCAGGTGCGGGGCGCGTTCGTCGGTGACGGACTCGATCTCCCCCGACGTCAGGTACTCGTCGACGACCTCGTGGATCCGGTCGTGCAGTCCGGGCTCGTACTGCCACCAGCGCTGGTGCACCGCCCGGAGCCAGTCCTGCGTCGCGGCGTCGGCCGAGGCCGAGGTCCCGACCAGCTGCGGTGCCGTGCCGGGCGATCCGACGACCTCGAGCTGCTCGTCGTGCGTCTCGACGGTGATGGACCCGGTGGCCTCGTCGGGGTGCACGCCGTGGACGTCCTCGGGGGCCGCGGCCCAGATGCTCGCCGGGAGCTTCGGCGGCAGGGCGAACGCGACTGCGATCGCCGGACGTGCCAATGCTTCGTCGAGCGCGTCGCCGAGGTGCACCTCGTCCGAGCGGGACCCCATGACGATGCCGCCGGTCGGGGGCACGGCGGCCAACCGCTCGAGGTCCTCGTGGTCGGCGTTCATCGACGCGAACACGGGGGTGTCCGCCCACTGGACGAACTCGCCGGCCGCACGGTCCTGGTCCTCGAACGGCACGTTCCAGACCGAGGGGTCCGCGAGCACCCACGACGCCGATCGACCGGCGGGGCCACGGCGCACGGCGTCGACCACGGCGGGGACGAGTCCGGGCAGCCCGCGGTACGCCGGTCGCACGGTGAGGCGGTCGAGCGCCAGCAGGTCCGGCTTGCCGAGCATCTCGGCGGCGTGCGTCTGCAGCGACAGGAAGGTCTCGCCGGTCGCGTCCGGCACGACGATCGCCGCGGCGAAGTCACCGTCGACGTCGGAGACCTGGTACCCGAGCACCAGTGCCTCGACCGACTCGGGCGAACGGCTCGTGTACGCGGCGACCTCGGCGACCGACACCGCTTCGGCCTCGTCGTCGGTGATGGGCACCCGGACGTCGATCACCCACCGGTCGACGTCCTGGCCGGGGTAGGCGTCGCCGTCCTCGTCCGAGATCGTGATGTGCACGAGCCGCAGGGAACCGTCCCACGCGTCGTGGACGTGCTGGGCGATGGCGGCTTCAGGGTCGTCGGTCACGGACGCCACCGTATCGGTGGCGGACCGGGCACGTGGTCAACCGTGCTGCGCGACCATCGCGTCGACGCTCCGCATCGCGGTCGCCAGGATGGTGAGCACCGGGTTGACCCCGCCGTTCGTGACGTGCACCGAGCCGTCGGTCACGCGCAGGTTGTCGTGTCCCCACACCCGGCCGAACGGGTCGACGACCGACGTCGCCGGATCCGTCCCCATCCGGAGCGTGCCGGCCTGGTGCTGGCCACCGCTCGTGCCCCGGACCGGACCGTGCAGCTCCGCCACGCGCGTGGCGCCGGCCGCGCGCAACCAGTCGCCGCTCCGGGCGCTGGTGTGGTCGCGAGCACGGACGTCCTCCGGGTGGACCCCACCGCTGAACGACGCCACCGGGATGCCGTACCGGTCCGTCACCGCGGGGTCGACCCGGACGCGTGCGTCGGCCGTGGTGACCTCCTGGATCGGCCCCATGATCCGCATGCTGCGCCGCGCCAGGTCCCGCATCGCGTGCTTGCCGTCGAGCCCGGAACGCGGCGCGAGCTCCGTGCCGACGAGGTACTGGTACGTGTTCGACGGCGTCGCGATGAACTCGTTCGCCAGGATCCCGCCACCGATCTGCCCGGGCACGCCGTGCCGGTAGTCGGTGGTGGCGATCGACGGCCCCGGTCCGAGACCGTCGTCCACCACGTCGTCGAAGACCCCCATCGCACCGCCGTAGACGTGGCCCTGCAGGTGCCGGCCGACCTGGTCCGCGCCGTTGCCGATGCCGTCGGGCTCGCGGTCGCTCCGGCTGTTCAGCAGGAGCCGTGCCGACTCCACCGCCCCGGCCGCCACGACGACCTCGGCGGCGTCGACCTCGGCCCGCCAGTCGTGGCCGTCCGCGGTGCCGACGATCGTGACGCCGACGACTCGGCCGGCATGGTCCGTGCGCAGTCGGGCGACCCGCGACTCGAGCACGATCGACGTGTTCCCGGTGGCGAACGCGCGGGTCAGCATGGTGTTCTGGCTGCCGTTCTTGGCGTCGACCGGGCACGCGAAGCCGACGCACATGCCGCACTGCTCACACCCGCGGCGACCCAGGTACGGCGTCGAGTTGATCAGGAGCGGGACGTGCACCGTCGAGATGCCCAGCGCGTCCGCGGCGCCGGCGAGCCGGTCCCGCGCTGCCCCCGACGGCAGCGGTTGCATCGGTCGCGCGCGCGAACGTTCCCCGGACCACGGACCGTCGACATCGCCCCCGCTGACCCCGATCTCCCACTCGGCGCGCTCGTACCAGGGCTCGAGCTCGTCGTACCCGAACGGCCAGTCGGCCAGGGCGCTGCCGCCCGGCACGCCGTACGTCGACGCCATCGCGAAGTCCCGCGGCCCGAACCGCCAGGCCTGGGCACCGTAGACCCGCGTGCCGCCCCCGGCCGTGACGGCGTTGTTGTGCCACCCCGGCGACGAGGGACGGAGCACCAGGAGCTCGCGACCGTCCGCCACCGTCCGAGGGTTGCCGACGTCGGACGGCCCCGACCGCGGTGCGACGCCCCAGCTCGACCGCGGGTTCCGGATGTGATCACGGCTGAGTTCCGCGGTGCCGGGCCACCCACCGGCCTCGACCACGAGCACGCGCCGACCGGACTCGGCGAGCCCGCACGCCGCGACACCCCCGCCGGCGCCCGACCCGACGACGATCGCGTCGTACCGGTCGGCCAGCTGCGACGGGTGCACGACCGAGGGCGCGGCGGTCGGCACCGGTACCGGCACGCTCCAGCCGTCCGGCGGACCGGGCTGCCACCCCACCATCTCCCAGGACCGCTCCCTCGCGTTCCCGCCGTTCCCCGCGTCGGCGTAGTAGCCCGCGGCCACGAGCTCGGCGAACCAGGTCCAGTCGGGATCGTCCTCGTCCTGGGCCTCGTCGACGCCCTCGTGGTCGTCCGCGTGCTCGACGACGGCTCGGAGACGATCCAGCCAGTCGGGCCGGTCGACCAGCACCCCGGCCAGGAAGTCGAGCGCGCCGGCCTCGGACGCCGACGGGTACTCGTCCGCCGGCACCACCCGGTCGACCAGGGAACGGAGCCGTTCGTCGTGCGTGCGGAGGAACTCCTGCGCCGCGGTGGCCGCGTGGTCCGTCATCGGTCCTGCCTCTCGAGCAGCGCCGGTGCCGCCCCACGAGCACCGTAACGGACACGCGAGCGTCCGGGGCCGGGCTCAGCCGCCGATGCCCTCCAGGTCGAGCAGGTCGTCGTCGCTCAGCACGACGGCGGCCCCCTCGACGTTCTCGCGCAGGTGTGCCCGCGACGACGTGCCCGGGATCAGCAGGATGTTCGGGGAACGGCGCAGCAGCCACGCCAGGGCGACGGACATCGGCGTCGACCCGAGCCGTGTCGCCACGGTCGAGAGCACCTCGGACTGCAGCGGAGAGAAGCCACCGAGCGGGAAGAACGGCACGTAGGCGACTCCCTCGGCCGCGAGCCGGTCGATGAGCGGGTCGTCCTGCCGATTGGCCAGGTTGTACATGTTCTGCACCGACACGATCGGTGCGATCCCCTGCGCTTCCGCCACTTGGTCCGTCGTGGCGTTGCTCACGCCGAGGTGCCGGATGACCCCCTGTCGCTGCAGGTCGACCAGCGTCTCGAACGCCGGGGCGATCGGCCCCGCGACCGGACCGTTCGCGTCGCCCAGCCGCAGGTTGACGAGGTCCAGCACGTCGACGCCGAGCGTCTCGAGGTTGTCGTCGACCTGCCCACGCAGTTGGTCGGGTTCCCGAGCTGTCGGCCACCCGCCGCGGGCGTCGCGTCGCGCACCGACCTTCGTCGCGATGACGAGGTCGTCGGCGTACGGGTGCAGCGCCTCGTGCACCAGCTCGTTGACGATGCGGGGGCCGTACGTCTCGGCGGTGTCGATCTGCGTGATGCCGCCCGCGACGGCCTCCCGGAGCACGGCGACAGCCTCGTCGTGGTCCTTCGGTGGCCCGACGACCCGGGGACCGGTGAGCTGCATCGCGCCGTAGCCGAAGCGTGCGACCGGCCGGTCGCCGAGGGTCCAGGTGCCGCCCGGCAGTCGAGGGGTGGTGGTGCTCATCGGATCTCCTTCGAGGGCGTGCCGACGCCGAGGGCGCAGCGCACTCCTGACAGCCTGCTCGCGTGGGCAGCGGCTCGCACGACACCGACGCGCGTTCCGGCCCACTTGCAGCGGACGGCCCGCTTGCAGCAGACGCCCCACTTGCAGCAGACGCCCCACTGGACGTACGCTCCTGCCAGAGGGCAAAACGCCTCGTCGCTCCGGCGGCCAGGCACCCACACGCGGTCTCGGACGAGTCGCCACTTCTTCATCGAAGGAGTGCACGTGTCCACCCGTTCCCCCGCCCGGCTCCGTGACGCCGGGATCGCCCTCGCCGGCCTGTCCGCCGTCTTCCTGTTCGAGATGCTCGACAACTCGGTGCTGAACGTCGCCCTGCCCACCATCGGCCGTGAGCTCCACGCGTCGACGACCGGACTGCAGTGGGTCACCGGCGCCTACTCGGTCGTGTTCGGCGCCCTCATGCTCCTGTTCGGTGCGGTCGCCGACCGGTTCGGCCGACGCCGGGTGATGCTCGTCGGCCTGGTGCTGCTCGCGCTCTCCGCGCTGGCGACCACGCTCGTCACCACGACCGGCGAACTCATCGCGGTCCGCGCGCTCATGGGGCTCGCGGCGGCCATGACGACGCCCGGGTCGATGGCCCTGGCCTTCCGGCTCTTCGACACCGACGCCCTGCGGGTCCGGGCGCTGACCGTCATCTCCACCGCGGGCCTGGTCGGGCTCGCGGTCGGTCCGACGGCGGGCGGCTTCGCCCTCGCGGTGGCGCCGTGGCAGGCCCTGCTCCTGGTGAACGTCCCGATCGCGGCGCTCGCGTTCATCGGCATCCGAGCCGGCGTGCCCGCTGACCGACCGGAGGACCTGCACCCCGACCGGATCGACGTGACCGGCGCGCTGTTCGGGACCACGGCCCTGGTCGGTGCACTCGGGACGCCCACCCTCTTCGCGGAGGCGGGCAGCGCCTCCTGGCCGGGGTGGACCGGGGTCGTCGTGACGGTCGCTGCGGTGGCGGCCTTCGTGCGGCGGGAGCGCACCGCGGCGCAGCCGCTGCTCGACCTGCGCCTGCTCGCCCGTCCGCTCGTCGCGAGCGGTCTGGCGTACAAGGCGGCCTCCGGACTGGCCGTCTCCGGCCTGTCGTACCTGGTGACGCTGCAGCTGCAGTTCGCCTGGGGGTGGTCGCCGGCGCTCGCCGCGATCGGGACGCTGCCGCAGGTGGTGGTGCTCCTGGCGTCCGGGCGATTCGTCGGCCCGTTCGTGCAGCGGGTGGGCCTCGGCCGCGCGGCTTGGCTGAGCGCCGGCGCCGTCGTCGCAGGACTCGCGCTCTTCACGGTCGGCGGCCGTGCCGGGTACGGCTGGGTCGCCGCGGCGCTCGTCCTCGTCGCCGCGGGGATGCGGGTCGTCGGGGTCGTCGCGGGCAACAACGTGCTCCAGGGCCTGCCGTCGAACCGGACGTCGGTCGGGGCGGCGCTCGTCGACACCTCGAGCGAGCTCGCGACCGCGGTGGGCATCGCGGCGACCGGGACGGTGCTGGCGCTGCTCGTGCCGGGCAGCATCGCGACGACGTCCTGGAGCGTCGATCGGCTGGCCGCGTTCGAAGGCGGAATCACCGTCGCGGGCGTCGTCCTGACGGTCGTCGCCGCGCTGCTCGTCGCCGTCGGAATGGCCCGCGCGACGACCCGCGCGGGCACGCCGGTGGCCGAACCGGCTCAGACGGCGCTGTAGCCGCCGTCCGCCACGAGCACGGATCCGGTGATGAACGACGCCGCGTCGCTCGCCAGGAAGACGACGCTCGGCGCGATCTCCTCGGGCAGGGCGAAGCGCTGCTGCGGTGCGTCCTCGATCCAGTAGCGCCGGAACTCCGGGGAGTCCACCGGGGCCATCTCGGTCTTCACGTACCCGGGGGCGACGGCGTTCACGCGGATCCCGTACTTCGCCCACTCGACCGCGAGCGACTTCGTCAGGTGGTGCACGGCGGCCTTCGACGCGTTGTACCCCGGCTGCCACTGCGGCCGGTTCACGATGAGACCAGACATGCTGCCGATGTTCACGATCGACCCCGAACCGGCATCGCGCATGTGCGCGCCGACCGCCGTCGACGTCTTCCACAGTGCGCGGACGTTGATGTCGAACACGTCGTCCCACTCGCTGTCGGGGACGTCGAAGGCGTCCCGGTGGTGGCACGTGCCAGCGTTGTTGACGAGCACGTCGAGGCGGCCGAGGGCCGCCATCGCCTCCTCGGTCATGCGCGCCACCTGCTCGCCGTCGGTGATGTCCGCCGTGATGGTGACGAAGTCGTGGCCGGCATCCGCGGCCTCGGCGGCGACCCGGGCGTTGCGCTCCGCGGAGCGCCCGACGATCGCGACGCGGGCGCCGGCCTCGGCGAGGCCGAAGGCGAAGGCCCGGCCGAGTCCCTGGTTGCCGCCGGTGACGAGGGCGGTCCTGCCGGTGAGGTCGAAGGGTGAGGTCATGGAGCGGGCGCCTTCCTGAGCGGGGTCGGCGCGGTGCACCGCGTCGACGAGGTACCGCCCTGCGTACACGGCCCGGCCGGGAGGCGCGGCGTGCGTCCGTCGCGCACCGCGCCTCCCGCGCTGGTCACGTCCACCGCCTCTGGTCGCTCAGTGCGTGTCGGTCACGCCGCCGCCGACGAACGTCGAGCCGACCGTGGCGTCGGTGAGGGTGCAGTTGTAGATCGCCCACGGGTCGGTGTGGCCGTCCGTGAACTGCTTGATCGGGTACACGAGCAGGTACTTGCCGTCGCTGGTGTACCCGGACGGCTCCGCGGTGAACTCCAGGACGACCCCGGCGTCGTCGGCGCCCTTGTTGCACTCGTCGTGGATGTGCTGGGCGAGCGCCGAGACCGTGGGCGTCGCGGTGGCGGTCGGGGACGGGGCCGTCGCGGTGGCGGTCGGGGACGGGGTGGTCGTCTCGGTCGGCGTCGGGCTCGTCGACGTGCTGGCTCCGACGCGGTCAGGCGTGGAGGTCGCCGGGCCAGCGGGCGACGCTGCGGCACAGCCGGTGAGGATGGCGACGAGCGCGGCGGCCGCCGCAGTGGCGACGAGGGGACGGACGTGGGTCTGCATGGTGCTGACTCCTTCGAGCGATCGGATCGGTGCTTCTCCTGAGAGATGTCCCGAACCCGCTCGATCCTGACAGCGTCCACCGATGCGGCTATCGGGACGGCTCTTCGCCACCGTCGTGGCCGGGGTGAACGATGGGTTCGCGAGGTTCAGCTCACGCTGAACGCCCAACCCCGTCTGAGCGGGATCCTCCCCGTGTTCCTCGCGCTGGGAGCTATCGCGCTCGTCTTTGTCGGCGTCGGATCACTTGCAGCCGGGTTCGGAGCCGGGTGGGGCTTCTTCCTCCTGGCGCTCGATGCGCTACTCCTCGTCGGGTTCACTGCGTGGCTTGCACGGCGCCCTTTCCCAACGGACTGACGCGGACGGACTGTGTCCCTCTCCGCCGCCGCGCGGTAGTCGATTCATCATCGGTGTCCTCGAGGCCCGGGCAGGACCAGGAGGAGACTCATGTCCAGCTATGGGACGTGATAGTTCCGGGCACCCCTGTGCAGGCCCCGATGCCGCGAGCCTGGGGTTGCGCGGGACCGTCTCTACTCGTTGAGATCGGTCTGATGCGCGCACTGGGTCGTACGCTCGACGCGTGAGCGATCCGAGAGAACCTCTATTCCGTGAGGAGCAAGTCGATGCGAGTTGGGTCGCTGCCGCGCAGCAAGCCCGGGTGCTTGTAGACCGAGGGCCGATAGTCGTCGGTCCATCAGTGCAGGCCGTCCTGACCGGACTAGCCCTCATCTTCTTCGCGCTCGGTACGACCCTGTCGATACTCGAGCCATCGCCTTGGAAGGCAATTGTCAGCGGCGCGGGGGTCACCATCGCTCTGCTCGGGTGGTTCTGGGCCCGCCGGCACGACGGTTTGGAGCCCTTCCTCGGCAGCGGCGAGCGAACCCCCACCTCACTCCTCGAGCGTGATCAACGGCGTGCCGTCCGCTTGCAGATGCGCGGGAAGACAGCGCCCACTCCGCACTCGATGGAGCTCGTCGACCTCCTGACGCGTCGGCAGCAAGCATCGGCGAGGAACCTTTGGCCAACGCTCATCGGGTTCGGAGTCGCCCTCGTTGGCGCGAACCTCACCTCGGGGGTTCTCTTGCTCGGCTTCCTGGGCGTCAGCGTCTTCATCGCGGTCGTCAGCTGGATCGAACGACGTCGGTGGCAGCGAGTGCGTACGGCAATCGCGCACGTCCCTGGCGTTCAACGCGAGGACGGCTGAGACTGTCTGACGCCGACCTCCGCGACACGAACGGGAGCTGGTACCTGGCACCGCTTTCGACGGCATGAGTGGTCACCTGCGGCGGCGGCGGGCGTTCGGAAGGGGATCCGTCATCGGTCAGACGGGTATCAGTTACGAGTGGGGCATGCTCGACTCATGACGTTTTCCTGGTGGATCTGGTCTGCCTTTGTGCTCGTCGGGCTGATTGGAGCGGGACTGCTCCTACGTGCGACTGTGCTGACGATCCGCGAGTACGGGTTCGGACGAGGTCGATTGACCAGTCGACCAGGAGCTCCCTGGTTCTGGGCAGGAGTCGCGACTCTATTCGTCGCGGGCCTTCTTACGATCGGCTGGGCCGTCATGCTCGATGGGATCGCACCGACCCGTCGGATCGCCCGGAACTGACGAAACGTATGCCTGCAGGACTCATCGAGTCGTGGTGGAACGTCACGGTGGGTGCCGCATTGATGATCGGTCTCCCCATCATCGTGCTGAGTGGAGGATTCGACGCAGCACGCATCGCATTCGCACTCTTCGGCCTGGCAATCATGGTGGCGCTCGAGCTTGTGTTCTTGAGGAAGCTTGTCCAGCGAATCGTCGGCCGGCGCGCGCTTCGCGCCGAGCGCGACGACGATTGAGAATCAGATCCCGATGTGTTCGCGCGTCGGTAGTTCGACGGCGATCGGGCGGTGGTCTTGCCATCGAAGGTGGCTCAGCTCCACGATGCTGAGATGGGGGCGATCGGATGTTGGGGGTAGCGATGTTTGTGCAGTTCCTCGTGCCGGTGGTTCTGATTGTCGTCGTCGTGCTCATCTTCGTCGCAGCTCGCGGAAGCATGGGTGGCGAGTGGCGAGCACGGCGCGATGAGCGACGGCTAGCCCGAGCAGAGCGTCGTTCCTGCGCCGGTGAACGATCCTTCATCGAGGCAGAGTCGACCGGCCATGGTCAGCTGTCGAGCGCGATGACCCACACAACCAATAGCGCACCAGCGACGACAAGCACTCCGATCCCTGACCAGAACCACCGAGCACTGGTCCCGCGCTCTGCTCTAGCCCGGCCGATCCCATCCCTGCGGACGGCGATGACAGCAGCACGCCCGATCGTCCCAAGCCCGACCAGCATGACGACCACGAGCACCCACCACGTCCACCACGAAAAGTCCATTGCAAGAGCATGCCGGACGAGACGGGTTCGGTAGCGGTTGCCTGCCGCCCGAGCCGGATGAGGCGTCTCGATAATCGATCGTCTACCGGGACGGGCGACGTGCGAGCATCTCTTCCTGCAACCCGGACGGCACAGCGAGCCAGCTCGGAGTACAGCTGGCGAAGCTCGCGCATCGCAACAGCCGTCGCTCAAAGCAGAGCAGGCGTGAACGCAGCTTCGCGTTGCGTCCACGCCTGCCAGCAAGCCAGGGCTATCAAGCCACTCCGACCCAACGCACGTCGCCCGGGGTGTCGCAGAGACCGTCAGCCCAATCCACAGCACGGGGTTCGCCGGGGCCCGACGGGTCTACGAAGTCCCCCGTCCATGCCTCAGCTGCCAACGATTTCGCGCTGTTGTCGGTGAACAGTGCGCGTTCTTGCGCTAGGTCGTAGCGGCGGCCAAGGACCGGGCCGTTCGGCCGATCCCGGTAGAGCACGACGGCAACATCATCAGTGAGGGCGCGGGCGCCGACCCACTCCATGCCCGTGTTCCAGTCCGTGTCGGTCTGGAAAAGGTGCTGAAGCTGGGCGATGAACGTTTCCGTATATGCGCGCCGGTCGTCTGCGGTCGCGTAGTCCATGGTCATGATGCAAGCACGCTCAGTCGTCGGCGTCGAGTCCGGACTCACCGGTCGACGGCTCAGTGACCGGGCCGAGCGGCTCGTAGCTGAGCGTGACGGAATCCTCGCTTACGTCGGCGTCGGACTGCACGGCGGCACGCTTGCTGCCGATCCGGTCCGTCGGAGTCTGGAAGGCTGTGTCCACCCAGCTCGGGCAATCGTGCGCCTTGTCCTCGTTCGTGCAGTACGCCGTGGCGATCCCGAGAGTGGTCTGGTGCAGGTCGACGCCGTAGTACACGCCGACCTTGCGGTAGTCCATGACGACGTGGAACGGACGGCTGTCGGTGTACTTACAGTTCTTGCCGTTGACACACTCGATCTTGTTTGCCCAAGCGTCGTACTGCCGCTTCTGCCCCTTCGCCGTTCCGCCGTTGGGGTTGTTCGTGGCGAACTTCAGCGAGTTGATCAGCTTGATGTTGTGCTTCGTGCGGATCTTCTTCATCCCGAAGCCGTTCGCTGTCGTAGCGCTGTACGCACCCTCGCGGACAAAGACGTTGCGGCCCTTGTAGTCCTCCCACGAATTCAGGATGACGCTGCCAGCGGTCGCCGCGGTCGCCGCGGTCGCCGATGAGACCGGCACGACGATCCCCGCAGTCACCGCGATGAGTGCGCCGGCGCTTGCCAGCAGGCGAAGCTTGGATCTGTTCTTGTTCAGCATGTTTCCTCCCGAAGGCGCGGAGGAAGCCCCTCTCCCCCGAGCTGCCGCGAAGGACGCTATCGGTGATCAAAAACCATTCCTTGCAATCACCTGGCAACACCTGAATTTCCGTTCACCTGAACCTCTTCAAGTGATTCGGGATATAGCCGACGCTCCAGAGCGGGACGTTCTGAGCAGCTTCGGTGGGTGTCATCACCATGCACCGTTCCGTGTCGTGGTCGCGTCTCGTCAGCCGATCGGCCGCCCGACGCGTTGGTTGAGAGGATTGGGTATGCCCGCTACAGCTGCGCTTCTCGTCATCGACCTTCAGCGTGGCGTCGTCCAGGGCTGCTTCGACGCCGACGGCGTGCTCCATCGCACCGCGCATCTCATTGAGCGCGCGCGATCGACAGGCGTGCCTGTGGTGTGGGTGCAGGACCACGGCAGCTTCGCAGAGGGCACCAACGAGTGGGCACTTGCGGCACCGCTCGAAAGAAGGGTGAACGAGCCGCTCGTCCGGAAGCAGTACCGCGACTCCTTCGCAGACACCGACCTCGCCGACGTCTTGCACTCCTTGGGTGTTCAACACCTCGTCGTTGCCGGTGCCCAAAGCGACTACTGCATCCGAACGACCACGCAAGCAGCGGCCGCGCGTGGGTTCGACGTCACGCTGGTGTCCGACGCGCACACGACGACGGACGCCGAGCACGACCGCGTCCTCATCACCGGCGAGCAGATCGTCGCGCACACGAACATGTTCTTCGACAGCCTGCGCTACCCCGCCCACAGGTATGCCGCCGAACGGCACGATCAGGTGCGGTTCCAGCCCGACCGGTGAGCGATCGGCCACCGGACGGATGGCGCAGTCTGGCAAACCTTCGAGCACTCGCTTCGTCAGGTGTCCTGGAGCAACGTCGTATGGTCGGGTGATGCCTGGCTTCGAAGACGACGTGGTTGCAACTCGGGCCGCCGGGACGTTCGGTGATCACGCGGCTCCGGAGTCGGTGTGCCTGGTTGCGACCTGTCACGACCCGCTCGGAGGATTCGCTGCGGGTGTCGGGGCCGCCGGACCCGCCCTCGCGGAGGTGTTCGGTGCTGTGGCAGTGAACGCCACCGCTGAAACTCATCCGGCGACGATCGCGGCACTGCGTGCGCTGGCTGTGCCGTTGCTCCTCGACGAACACGCTGCGGGCACGATCGGGATCGGAACGGCGAGGAAGAACGCGCTGGACCTCGGGTTGCAAAGCGACTGCGGATGGCTGTTCCACTCGGACCTGGACCACATCCTGCGATGGGTGAGCGGTGCTCGAGGGGAAGCGGAGCGCACGCTCGCTCGACGCGACGTCGACTTCCTCGTCGTTGGACGCTCCGCTGTGGCGATGGAGGCTGCCTCGGATCGGCTTCGCCGAACTGAGGAGATCGTGAACCACGTGTACGGGCTTGCAAACGGCCTCGCGAATCGGTGGGACTTGATGATCGCCATGCGCTTGATGACCCGGGACACCGCACAGTTGATCGTCGATCAGAGTCGCGACACGTCGATCACGAACGATGTGACCTGGCCGATGCTGGTCCGTGCACGCGGGGCGAGCGTCGGCTACGTCGAAGGCGACGGAATCCGGTTCCTGGCTCGAGATGACTTCGGCGCCATCGACCGTCGCGACGAGGATCCTCGGGAATGGCGAGCTCGCATGGTCACCGCGACCGCCCACGTCGCAGCGATCGTCGACTTCGACCTCGGTTGAAACATCGAGCGCACGGACTCCTCCCGCCTGTTCTCCCCGCCATATGGAGGTCAGCCAGCCGACAGATCAGACTTTGCGGGTTCTTTCGGATCGACGGTCGGCTATCGAGACGTCAACGGAACGCGTTGGCCCATGCTGATCCAGGGTGCGCCCGTGTGATCGCCTCGTGGAGCCACTGACGTGCCTCGTCGTCGAGCAACGGTGTCACTGCTGCTCGGTCCGATTCGTCTTTCGCGGACGGGTCGGCGGATTTCCAGAGCAGTTGCACCTCGGGCGCGACGACCCGTAATCCCTCGACGTCGAGGACGGCCGCGGACCACTGGCGCTGGACCGTCGGCACGCGGCGGTAGAGCCACCTGTCGCTGTCGCCGGCCTCTCGGTTGATCTGCAAGCACCAGAGTCCTGATCGTTCGTCGAGACACCAGATGTTGTCCAGCGGTTCCGTGTCGACGGCTTCGTCGATCGGCGCGAGCTGCCCTGACTGCGCGGCGAAGAGCTGCATCCAACCGGGCAGTGCCGCGGCGAGGGCGGGGAAGTCCTCATCGACGATGCTCACGTCGATGTCGCCATGCGCGCGTGATGTGTACCCGAGGAGGGCATCGAGGCCGAACCCACCGGAGAGCCACGCTGGGCTACCAGCGATGACGTCTCGCACGCGTGCCACAGACAGTGGTGCCCATCGGTCCACGGATGGGTCGTAGCGTCGGCGCATGCCGCCACCATAGGTGCCCGGGCGATCGCTCTGCGGGATGAAGCGATCCCGGTAGCATCCGAGCGTGTCGATGCCGCAACCATTCGCTGCTCTTCCTCTGTCTCAGGACAACGTCTCGTACGAGTACGGACCTGACTCTGTGACACGCGTCGGCGTTGAGCCAGGCTCGACCGAACAGTTCGAGCTCGAAGAGAGCCAGCGTTTCCCGGGCACCACGCGAAGTGTGTGGGTGCACCGCCCAGCAGGGCATCGGGCCGACGAGCCGAGCGCGGTCATGTTCTTCAACGACGGCTGGTGGTACCTCGATCCCGACGGCGACGTCCGCGGTGGGATCGTCCTCGACAACCTCGCTGCCAACCGTGACTTGCCACAGATGATCGGCGTCTTTGTGGACCCAGGCGTGCTCGATGTCAACGGAACGCCGACGAAGCACCGCAACGCCGAGTACGACGCGTTCAACGACGCCTACGCCAGCTTCCTCCTCGACGAGGTGCTCCCCATCGTGCGAGAGCGCTACGCCGTCTCGGACGATCCGATGATGCGCGGTATCTGCGGTGGCAGTAGTGGCGGGAACGCTGCCGTCACCGCGGCGTGGAGTCGACCCGAGGGCCTGGGTCGAGCGATCGCCTTCAATCCGAGCTTCGCGCAGATGCCCGGTGGCAACCCGTACCCGGCCCTTTTTGCTACCGAACCGCGCAGGCAGACACGTCTGTTCCTCCACGCCGGTCACCGAGATCTGCACTGGAACGAGCCTGAGTGGAATTGGTTCGCCGAGAGCCTGGACACCGCGGCCTCACTCGCGCGCGAGGGCTACGACTTTCGCCTCGTTGTCGGCGACGGCGGCCATTCACCCAACCACGGCGGAGTACTTCTCCCCGACGCGCTCCGCTGGCTCTGGCAAGCTCACCCCGCGTCCGTCCGATAGCCGATCAGCTATCGAGCCTGGGGACAGAGTGGCCGATACGCTTCGACCATGAGCTTCAGAACGCCTTGGTCTGTGCGACGGTGAGAATCGAGTCATTCGACGTTGAGCCGGTCGACCATCGCAGGTTGTTTAGTTGGTTGGTCGGTCTGGTGGCTGCTGCCACTGGTGTTCTTGCGATCATCGGGTGGCCACTGCCGGCGGCGCCGGGAAGATACGTGTCGTCCGATGCATGGGCACGCACGACCGCCTTGATCGAAGCGTGGTGGACACACGACGGTTGGCGAATGTCAGGGGCGTCATGGCTTTGGGGCGGGGTCGCGATAGGCGCGACAATTGGTGCGCTTGGGATTTGGGACGGGAAGGAACGGACTTGGCGCAAGACGTGGTTGCTGACCGTGCTACCGGGCGGAGTGATCGCAGCGCTGGGCCCGTTGGTCCAGGTGGTGCTGGGGATTCGGTGGTCGAATTACTCACAGAACCATGACGCCCGCTCCACGATTTTCGTCTACGTGATCGGACTGGTGGTGGCGGTGGGCCTTCCATTCCTCCAGGGGTGGGTGATGCGCGGCCGCGAGCAGACCGACGGCAGCGACGCGTTTCGACGTTGACTCACCCTAATCGCCGGTCCAAGACGAGTCGCCAACCCGAGTCGTGGTTGTCGGATGACCGCCGTGGTTCGACTCGTCGTCCTCCAACTTTCGCCGGTGTGAGTCCGGTAGCCGATCGCTCATCGGGACGCGGGTTGGGGTGTGCGCCGGCGGAGAGTGGCGACGACGAAGCGACAACCAGCGCGGCCGGCAGCCGATCGGTCATCGAACACCAGAGTCGACCAGCAGAATCGAGTCATGACGCCCCTCCTGCTGATCTCTCTTGGATCGGTTTCACCAAGGATCAGCGCGACCTTCTCGAGACGCTGCACTTCATCGGCAACAACGGGTGGGATCGCAACGGCCAGAGCGACGAGATGATGCCGCGGCTGTTGGAACGAGCGGCCGCCGCAGACCTGTCGCTCGCGCGCATCAAGGAGGCTATGGCCGCGGTCGGGCACTCTCGGAATGAGCCGCACCAGCTCGATGGGAGTCCAAGCGAACCACCGGCAAGTTTGGGCGCTGATCGTCCCGCAGGATACGGACAACGATCTCTCGTTCGGTGAACCACTGTCCTGTCGTCGACGAGGCGCTGCCTGGTCCTGGTTCTCGGCCTGGCTGATTGCGAGGATGAACTGTGATCGAACTGGTGAGACCGCGCGCGGAGTTGTTCGAGGCATGGAGCGAGGCGCACCGGGAATGGGGTCCGGGGCTACACGAAGACGGCTTCGGCATCGGCGCGGAGGATGACGTCGACACCCTTGAGGGCTTCCAAGCCTGGATCGCGTGGACCCAGCAGAGCTCAGGCGAACTGTGGTGGATCGTCGAAGACGGGAAAGTCCTCGGCGGAATCGCGCTCCGCTCCGCTGACGACGAGCGCGTGCACCGCTTCGGACACATCGGATACGGGATCCGCCCGTCCGCCCGAGGACGAGGCGTGGCGACCTGGGCCCTTGGCGAGGTCCTGCTTCACGCCGAGTCGTCGGGCATCAACCCGGTGCTGGCGTTCTGCCTCGACAATAACGCGGCGTCGATCGCGACACTCGAGCACCACGGCGCGAAACTTAAAGCGGTCGAACAGCACGGAGACGTCCGGGTGCGGCGCTACGCAATCCGCTCCTGAGCGTGCCGTCCCGGTAGCCGATCGGCATGTGAGACGCCGGCAGTCGTCGGGCGGATTCCGCAGGCGGGTCCCCAGAGCACTCACCAGAGCGCGTCGATCCGTTCCCGGACCTGTCGTGCAACTCGGGCGCCTACGCCA